>DASSGZ010000286.1:0-2861 GCA_035693165.1 Chloroflexia bacterium
GAGGGCGGCGGCTTCCTTCCAGGTCAGGTAGTTGAAGATCACCGTGTACGGGTCGGGATTGTCGACCGAAGCGAAATACTGCGCGCCTTGCCGCCCACCGCCGGCCGGGAAGTCGGGGTTCAGCCACAGCTTGTAGGTGAAGATGACGTCGTTGGAGTCGAAGGGCTGGCCGTCGAACCACTTGACGCCTCTCTTCAGCTTGTACTTGACCACCAGGCGCTTGTCGTCGCCGGTGCCCACGTAGTACGCGCCGCCATTATCCAGCGTCGGCACATAGGAGGCCAGGTCGGGCACGACATTTTCCTTCAGGTCGCGCTTGGTCAGGCCGTTATAGACGAAGCTGCGGATGTTGGTGCCGATGAGGCTGTTGTCGTCGTAGGGGATCAGCGTGCCGGGGTCCTGGCCGCGTCCGATGCGCAGCACATCCACCGGGTTGCTACCCTTGGAGACGGCCTTCTCCATGACCGGGACCTGGCCCTTCTGCTCGGCGCCGAGGCGGCCGAGGAGGACCTCAAACGGGGTGCCCGCGTTCTCCGGGTGATACTCGAAGCGCTGGCGCTCGAAGTACTGGACGAGGAAGCTCTTGCCGGCGACCTTGGGATCGGTCTCGCGGGTCACTTCCTGGAACGGCTGGCTGATCGGGAAGCCGAACTGGCTCAGGCCGCCCTTCTGGTTCCAGAAGGTGGCGATGGCCTTGCCGCCGGTGCTGCTGTCGCCGAGGGTGTGCTTGGTCTCGGGGAACCACTGCACGCCGCCGCCGGGATTGTCGACGGTCTTGAACGGGGTGTCCTTGCGGCCTTCCGCGGCGAACACGCCGAGCAGACCGAGAAGCACGTCATACGGCTTCTGATTTTCCGGGTGCGCCTCGAAGCGGGCGCGCTCAAACCACTGCGTCTTGTAGATCTTGCCGTCGGTGAGGGAGATCTCATCATGCACATCGGTCAGAGGCAGACCGTTGATGTAGAGGCTATCCCCATAGCTGCGTCCGCTCTCCCAGACTTCGAGGAACCGGCCGGACACATCCTGATTGGTCTCAGGGAAGTGCCGGGTGCCGCCCTGTTGGGCCGGGGCGGCCTGGGAGGCCATCGGCAGGGCAGTTACGGCCATGGCGGCAACCATTGCCCCATAGACCAACTTGCGCCCAAATCCGCTCGTTGAGCTCATTAAGGTTCTCCTCCTGCTAACGTGGACTGCGGGAAGCAGATCCGTGGATACGTGGACCTAAGGCAGGTCCGCTAGGCCGGCGCGCTATTGAGCCGGCGCAAGCAGGGGTCGCTTGACCATACCAAACGACACCCGGATCCCGTGTGAGAAATTGTACGCTCCAGGCGCCAGGAGGGTCGCTGTGGGGTAGAGAGACCGCAAAGACCCAGGCGCGTGGACAACCACCCCCTTTGCTAGTTGTTGCGTGCCTTCTCCGATGCGTGTAACCGGCCGGACCGGCCCGGCCCGGCGCCATCGCACTATACCACATGAGCGGCGAGTTTGCAACACACGAGCCTGCCCGCCGGCCTCATATGGTCATGCCGTCAAAGGGGCACCCAGGTAGCCGGGGTGCGCCCATCCGCATTCACGCAGGCGATACCCTTGGGGTCGCCCACTAATAGGGGTACAACATCCGGGGCCAAACGGTTCAAATTCCGGCCCACGAGTTTTTGCGGCCTAGCGCGGGACCGGCACGCGCCCCAGGATGCGCTCAATCGCCCGGTCGGGCGTCAGGCCCTCGATCTCGGCTTCGGGCTTGAGGATGATGCGGTGGCGGTAGACGGCGGGAGCCAGGGTCTTGATGTCGTCGGGCACCAGGTAATCGCGGCCTTGCAGCGCGGCGTAGACCTTGGCCGCCGTCAGCAACGCCACGGAGGCGCGGGGGCTGCCGCCCAGCAACAGGTCGGGCGCCCGCCGGCTGGCCTCGGCGATCTCGGCGATGTAGGTCAGGTGCGCGTCGTCGGCGCGGACGGCGGTGATCTCCTGTCGAGCGGCGACCAGGGCCGCCGGATCGGCCACGGCCTGCACCCCGGCCCCGGCCAGGTCGTGTGCGTCGAAGCCGCTGTTGTAGTTGCGCAGCAATTGCGTCTCGTCGGCCTGGCCCGGATACTCGACCAGCAGCTTGAACAGGAAGCGGTCCAACTGCGATTCCGGCAGCGGATAGGTGCCCTCGTACTCGACGGGGTTTTGCGTGGCGATGACGTAGAAGGGCACGGGCAGGTCATGGGGCACGCCGTCGATCGTCACCTGCCGCTCTTCCATCGCTTCCAGCAGCGCCGACTGCGTTTTGGCCGGGGCGCGGTTGATCTCGTCGCCCAGCAGGATATTGGCGAAGATAGGACCAGGGTGCAGGGTGAAGCGTCCGGTCGGCAGATCGAAGATGTTGGTGCCCACGATGTCGGCGGGCATCAGGTCGGGCGTGAACTGCACGCGCTTAAAGGTGGCCCGCACGGTCGCGGCCAGCGTCTTTGCCATCAGCGTCTTGGCGATGCCCGGCACGCCTTCGAGCAGCACATGGCCGCCGGCCAGCAGCGCCACGATCAGCAACTCGAAGGTCGCATCCTGCCCCACGATCACCTTGCGGCGTTCCCGGTCGATAGCGTTGTAGAGTTCGGCGACGGAAATACGCCGCGCTGAGTGCGGGCTGCTTAGTGCAGAATCGTTTTCAGATTGCATTTGTCACTCCAATTAGTCCGTAATTTTGCATTGTCATTCTGAGCGCAGCGAAGAATCTCGTCTCGTATGGTCCAATTCCCTGGTCCCTGGGCGGCTTAGATAATGTCGTTGCGGAATGCCTCGGCGCGGCGGACGAGACGCAGCAGCGCCGCGTCGCCGGTGGCCTTGCCGCCCGGCCCGGCGGGAGTCGCGGCCGCATC
>DASSGZ010000287.1:0-3415 GCA_035693165.1 Chloroflexia bacterium
AACGCCCCTGGACGAACCCCTACCCACTGGGCACGAGGCGAGCATCCTCAAAACGTTCGCGTTGAGTTATGACAAGCTGGACGCGAACAAACCGGACGACGCCTTGGCGCGCACGCTGCTGCACCGCGCCGCGCTGCTGGCCCCGGCCCCGATCCCGCGTCGCCTGCTGCTGCGCGCCGCCGGCCTGGACCCCGCCGATGCGTATGCCCAGGAACAGGCCGACCATGCGCTGCGGCGATTAGCTGCGCTGGGGTTGATCGAGGATCTGAGCGACGAGGGGGTGCGGTTGCACCGGTTGCTTGCGGCGTATGCGCGGCATCGGGCGGCGGCCCCAGCGGAAGACAGCGCGGCGGTGGAGCAGGCGCTGATTGATGAAGTCCAGGCCCTCAATATGGAGGTCTTCCTACTAAGGAGCCGCCCCTACCTGTCGCATCTACAGCAGGCGGCCGAGGACGCGAAACAGCGGCAAGATGAGTCTGCCGTCTCATTACTCAACAGCCTGGGCAGGCTGTTACAGGCGCAAGGCGACCTGGCGGGGGCGCAATCCTACTATGAGTACGCCCTGGAAATTTGTAAACAAGCCCTCGATCCTAACCATCCTCGTACCGCCACCAGCCTCAACAACCTGGGCACGCTGCTGCAGGACCAAGGCGACTTGGCGGGGGCGTTGCAATACTATAAGCGCGCTCTGGCGATCCGTGAGCAAACCCTCGGTCCCCTGCACCCTGACACCGCCCAAAGCCTTGATAACTTGGGTGTACTGCGGCTTTCACAAAGCGACACGGATGCGGCATGGGAATATTTCCAGCGCGCCCGGGATATCCGCGCGTTGGCGCTTGATCAGAACGACCCCGCAAATGCGATCAGCCTCACCAACCTGGGTATGCTATCCTGCGATGAGGGAGACCTAGAGGAAGCGGCCCCCTTGTTGAAGGCCGCCCTAGCGCTCCGCGAGCAGACCCTTGAGCCCAACCATCCCGCTATCGCGATTAGCCTCAACAACCTCGGCTACCTACTGCAGATGCAAGGTGACCTAGAGGGGGCGCGGCTTTACCACATCCGCGCCCTAGCGATATGGAAGCAGGCCCTTGGCCCCACCCACCCCAATACCGCCCGCAGTCTCAACAATCTCGGCGCGCTACTTTACGCCGAAGGCAATCTAGCCGCCGCACGTCCATTGGCAGAAGGTGCCCTAACGATCGTGGAGCAAGTACTCGGTCCTAACCATCCGAGGACGCAGTTTTACCGGGAGAACCTTGCAGCCTTGCTTGATAAGTTGAAGGAAACGGGCGAGGAACCGATTGAGCAGCCGTAAGGGAACGGCGAGATGGGTGGTGGAGCAGAGCGCGCCGGCGATAACCACGCACGGGCGCGATCAATCGCGCGGCTACGGCGGCGGAATCCGTAACGGTGCGATTGATCGCACTGGACGGAGACGGTCGGCACCCCCTACCCCTCCGTCCGCTCGTCTACGACGTGGCCGCCGGCTGCGGCGGCGCCGCCGCTGGTGATGATGCTGCCGACGGTGGTGGGGGCGGGGACGCGGCCCGGCCAGCCCGCCAGGCGCAGGGCTATGCGCTTCTGGATCCGGCGCGGCACGTCTCAGAGCCTGGGAATGCCGCCACCTGGCGCCGCTTAGCTATGGGTTGCAAGCGATCTGATCGCCGGGGGCGCAAAATCTGGGATAGTTGAGCCGCAACAGGTACGGGGCCGAGGATCCGGCTGGTATCGACTGGGGCCGGCACCAGAGCAGCCAATTGGGTGCGCTCGCAAGCGCAGGGCCGACACGACCCGTCACAGCAGATTGCGGCGCGATCTGCTGCAACCTCCTCAGCACGGCGGCCAACCCCGCCACATCGCAGCGGCGCTCGGCCCCCGCCGCCTGTTGTTCCAGCGCGCGCACTTCGGCCTCCAGCCGGCGGTCCGCGGCTGCGCGCCGGGCGCCATCGCTATAGTCCCCGGCCTCCTGGTAGGCGGCCAGCGCCGTGGTCCACTCCTGCGCGGCGTCGGCCTGGATCCCGCGCTGATAGGCGTTGAACCGCCGGGTTTCCGTGGCGACCTGCCAGAGACTGAGCGCGACGATGACCAGCACCAGCAGCAGCCCGAGGCCCCGTTCGTGGCGCAGGTTGCGGTCAGCGTGCGCGGGCGGCTGCGGGTCCAGGACTTCGATCGGCGCGAACGGTGGCGCCTCGCCCCATGGTGGGGGTGCTGATTTACCTGTGTGCTTCACTGTGGGCCTCCCTATGGCACGCTCCTGGTGCAACTCTTCCGCGACCCCCCGCTACCGCCGGCAGGGTCGGCATCAGTAATCCCAGGCCGATTGTCAGCGCCAGAATCGCGCACATTGCTGGATCTCCCGCGCTACCCGGCTGCCCGAGCGGCCCTGGGGCGGTGGCGACTCGGGGGGATCACACCGGCGCGACCGCCTGGTTCCATTAGAGCACCGGCTGCGCTATAATCACAGGTACAGGCCCCGTCAGGACCCGGACAATCACCCGTACAATGTGCGGTAGGAAGGGGCAGGGGATGGACGACACCCGAACCTTTGGGCGCTGGCTCAAGGAGCAACGCGCGAGCCTGGGCCTGACCCAGGAGCAGTTGGCCGACCGCATCGGCTACTCCGTCGAAACCATCCAGAAGATTGAAGCCGGGAAACGCCGCCCCTCGCGGCAGGCCGCCGAGTTGCTCGTGGCGGCCCTGGGCCTGCCGCCCGAGGATCGCGTCGAATTCATCCGCCGGCTGCGGGCCACTCTGCCGCCTACGACGCCGCCGGACGCCGCCGGCACTCCTTCATTGCCCGGCATGCACACGGCGGGGGCCGGCCGCGGGCGCAACCTGCCCATCCCCCCCACGCCCCTCATTGGCC
Organism: Chloroflexia bacterium; assembly: GCA_035693165.1. Taxonomy (GTDB): domain Bacteria; phylum Chloroflexota; class Chloroflexia; order QHBQ01; family JAICKM01; genus JAICKM01. The sequence continues at coordinate 2,867 of DASSGZ010000287.1, forward strand.
GCGAGACGGAGCTGGCTCGCCTGCGCGAACTGTTGCTGACGAATGGGGCGCGGCTGGTTACACTGGTCGGCCCGCCCGGCATCGGCAAGACCCGCCTGGCCGTCGCCGCCGCCTACCGCTTGCGCGACGAGTTCCCCGACGGCGTTTGCTTCGTGGAACTTGCGCCCCTCACCAATCCGGAACTGGTCCCAGCCACCATCGTCGCCGCGCTCGGGCTCGCTGCGGCCAGTGCGGCGCTGCCCGAGCGCGTTGGCGGCTACTTGCGCGACAAGCGCCTGCTGCTGGTGCTCGATAACTGCGAGCACCTGCCGGCGGTGGCGGAGCAGGTCGACCGGCTGCTGCAGGCGGCCGCGGGCCTGCAGGTGCTGGCGACCAGCCGCACGCCGCTGGGCATCTACGGGGAGCAGGAGTACCCGGTGCCGGCGCTGCGCGTGCCCGACCTGCAGACGACGCTAGCGCCGGCAGAGTTGGAGCACTACGAGGGAGTGCGGCTGTTTGTGGCGCGGGTGCGCGACATCGACCCGGGCTTCGCGCTGACGCCCGAGGAAG
>DASSGZ010000288.1:0-12422 GCA_035693165.1 Chloroflexia bacterium
GGGCCGGGCGTGGCCTGCCACCTGAGCCGCTGGTGGGGCCGCTACAGCCCCGCGGGGTGGAACGCCAACGCGCTCACGGCCAGCCGGCCCGCCGACCTGGCGGGCGGCGGCACCTTCCACACAAACCTGGTGCAGGTGGAACCCGCCGCCTCCGTGCCGCCCACCCTGGCCCAGATGCTCGAAGAAGGCTAGACCGCTCGTGCCCGACTTTATCGGCGGCCTGGAGCTAAGCCGGCGCTTCTACGCCGAGATCGTGCGCCCGCTCCTGGCCGCCGCGTTCCCCGATCTTGTCTACTCGGCGGCCCTCATCGGCTCCGGCTCGGAGGTCCTCGGCTATGACACGCCGCGGTCCACGGACCACGAGTGGGGGCCGCGGCTCCTGCTGTTCCTGAGCGAAGCCGATTACCCCACCACCGGCCCGCGTATCACGGAGGCGTTGCGCCGGCAACTACCACCCACCTTCAACGGCTACTCTACGCACTTTGGGCAGCCGGACGCCGAGGGTATTCGGGTCGCGGCGGTCTATACCTCCGGGCCGGTGGAGCACAAGATCGCGGTACATACCGTTCGCGGCTTTTTTGTGAATCACCTGGGCCTGGACCCGTCGAAGGATGTGCAACCGGCCGATTGGCTCACCTTGCCGGAGCAACGGCTATTGGAAGTGACGGCGGGCGCCGTCTACCACGATGGGCTGGGGGAGTTGGAACCGATTCGCGCCCGGCTGGCCTACTATCCGCGCGACCTCTGGCTGTTCCTTATGGCGAGCCAGTGGCGGCGCATCGCTCAACAGGAAGCCTTCGTGGGCCGGACGGGCGACGTGGGCGATGACCTGGGTTCGCGACTCATCGCGAGTCGCATCATTGAGAACCTGATGCGCCTCTGTTTCCTCATGGAGCGCCGCTACGCGCCCTACAGTAAGTGGTTCGGCACGGCATTCGCGCGACTTGCCTGCGCGCCGCTGCTGGGACCGACCCTGGCGCAAGTATTGGTGGCTGCCACGTGGCAGACGCGGGAGGCCGCGCTGGCGCGGGCCTATGGGGTTGTGGTTGGGCTGCACAATGCGCTGGAGATCACCCCGCCGCTGGACCCACAGGTCTCGCCGTATCATAGCCGGCCCTACCTCGTCATTCATGCGGACCGCTTCGTCCAGGCTCTGGAAAAGGCCATCACCGACTCGGCGGTGCGCGAACTGGCTGCTGCCTTCGGCGCCGTGGACCAGTTTACCGACAGCACCGACATCCTGGCCGATCCCACTGTATACCGGAAGTTACGGCTGCTTTATAAATGATCCGTGGAACGCCGTCGCCCCGTCGCCGAGGCCGGTGGAGTCTTTGTAAATCGCGTATTTGCAGTGGGCCGCGCCCATCGCGGCGCATTCGATTTCCACCACCCGCACCCGCCAACCCACGATCTTCTCGGCCACGGTGCGCAGCATCACCTCGGTGGCCGCGCAGATCGGCGCGCTGATGTCGTGGATCCCCGCGCAATAGTGGCAGACCTCCGGCGTGAGATACCACGCCGTCTCATCCTGGGCCACCGTCATCAGCGTCCAGTGTTGCCCGGTGTGCGCCAGCCACTTGTCAACGAACCAGTGCACGCGCTGGCCCGCGGGGATGCGGGGCGCCTGGGCCAGCATCGCCTGGCCCCATTCCTGTTCGAGCAGGGTCCGCGCCAGTCCTTGCCCATAATTGCGCAGAAACAGCCGGGTCAGCGACTCGCCCAGCATGGCGTAGACCGTGTGGTACAGCTCGGCCAGTTCGGCGGCGGTGGCGCACGGAGTCCAGTCGTCGGGTGGCAGGATCTCGCTATAGCGGGCCAGGCCTGCCGCCGCGAGCAGGTGGCCGTACTGCGACCCGCTATTTTCCTTCATGGTTTGTAAGGTCAACCGCATGGTGCGGGCCGGTATTTGCCCCGTCACTGATCGGCCCTCCTGGCGGGCACGCTGCACTCCCCGGAGTTCGCCCGCGACTCTATATCAAGATCAGAATTGCCTGCGCGTGGATCGTTTGCCTGCCCGGATAGCGGTGTTGTGGATGTCCGTGGGGACGGGGGTCGCTATCTGTATCCGGGGGTCGTGTGTGCGGCAGAGCGGGCACGTCGCCACCGTCCGGCTCCAACTCGACCGCCAAAAACCTGTGGGGGCGCCGTTGCCTCTACCCTGGTCGTGGTTCGGACTGCTGTGTACCTTACCACGGGTTTATCGTACCGTTGTCTATTGTAGACGGCAGATCTTACCAGCGGGTTAACGGCCGCCGCGGGGATTCCTATCAGGATGTCAGGATTTCTCAGGATTCCGGATCTTAACGGCGGGCACGAACCCGCCCCGGCCCTATGGGCGATACAGCCTGTGTTCGGCGATATAGGCTTCCACGGCGGGGGGCACCAGGTAGCGGATGGTCCGTCCGGCGGCGACACGGGCGCGCAAGTCGGTGGCACTGATGGCGATCAGCGGGGCGGGCACCGGGTCGATGCGGTCGCGCAGGGCGGGCAGGACGGCGTCGAGGCGCGCCCAGGGCACCTGCACCTCGGGCCGGGGCGCGACAGCCAGCCGGGTCTGCGCGATAATCCCCACCGGGTCGCGCCAGGCCAGCAGGTTCGCCAGCGAGTCCTCGCCGATGATGAACCAGAAGGCGGCTTCCGGTCCCCAGGCGGCGCGCAACCGGGCCAGGGTATCGACAGTATAGCTGATGCCCGGATGATCCACGTCGGCGCGCGAAATCTGGAAGCGCGGGTTATCGGCGATGGCGCGCTCGATCATCGCCAGGCGCGCAGGCGCGGGCGTGGTGCGCCGGCCCTGCTTGAGCGGCTGGATGGCGGCGGGTAGGAAGAGCACCGAGTCGAGGCGCAGCGCATCGGCGGCCTCCTGGGCGATGATCAGGTGGCCGTAGTGGATGGGGTCGAAGGTGCCGCCGAGGATGCCGAGACGCTGCGGCATTAGCCCACAACCGTCACTTCCGCCGCGGGCAGAGCCTCGCGCAGCGCCAGCGCCACCACGCCTGACGTTTGCCCCTCGGTTTCCGGCGCGGTCCAGAACTCGACATGCAGCTTCAGTTTTTCGCCGGAGATATTTTCGACGCGCGTGGCCGGGGCAGGGCTTTTGCAGACCTGCGGTATCGCTTCGAGCACCTGGGTGATCTTGGCGGTGAGGCTGCTCAGCGTGTGTTCCTCCAGGGTCACAATCACGCTGATGATGTCGCGCTGCAGGTTGAAGGCGCTGCGGTTGGTGAGGATCTCGCCGAAGATGGTGCTGTTGGGCACGATCACCTGCACCCCTTCGGGCGTGCGCAGCGTGGTCACGCGCAACTCGATCGTCTGCACCGTGCCCGTGACCGGCGAACCCCGCTCAATCGTGATCACGTCGCCGATCTGGAACGGGCGCTCCACCAGCATGTAAATGCCGGCGATGATGTTCTTGAGCAGGTCCTGGAAGGCGAGCGAAATCGCCAGGCCGATGGTGCCCACCACGGTGAGCAGGCCGGTCCAGTCCACGCCGAAGGTCGGCAACACCATGATGACGGCGAGGATGCTGATGCCGATCTGGGCCAGGTTGCCCAGCAGGGCCGCCATGTTCACGGCGATCCGCTTCTTCATCCCCAGCCGCAAGATCCACCCACGCACCAGCCGGGCGATGATCACTCCGACGATCAGGATCGCGGCGGCCCGCAGCAGGTTGAACAACAGGAGAGCGGCGTCGCGATCCGATAGCCCCAATATCATCGATGCAAGCTCCACCCTTTCCGGGGCCGGCTCCGCCGGTTAATAGCCGATATAGCGCGCCACCAGGCTCCGCGCGGCGGCGGGGTCGTCGGTGCCTTTGACGATCACCCGGCCGTCGGGGAACAGAGTCAGCTCCGCCGGGTCGCCTCCGTTGGTCACGCTGAGCCGGGCCAGGTAGGCGTTCGCCAGCACATTCCCGGCGGCGCTCGCCCGCCAGCGCCCGGCCACGGCATCCAGGTCGATGTGGCTGCCACCCATGCGCACCTGCACCGTCTGGCGCCCGCAGAGCTGGGTGCCGTCGAGCGCGGCGCGCGTCCCGCCGCCCAGGAACTCAAACTCGCGCCGCCCGCAGGCCGGGCACTCCGGATCGGGCGCACCGTCGCCCAGCCGGTCGAAGCGACCCTCCCACACGTCGAGCGCCAGCAGGCCGCGCGGCGGGTCGCCGCCCAGCAGCAGTTGCAGCGCGGCGGCCCCGGCCAGCCCGGCCACCACCTGCACCGCGGGGCCGAGCACGCCCGCCGTCTCGCAGGTCGGACTGGCGCCGGGCGGCGGCGGGGTATCGAAAAGGCAGCGCAGGCACGCCGTCTGCCCCGGTCGCACCACCATGACCATGCCCGCGGTGCCCAGCACAGCGCTGTAGATCCAGGGCCGCCCGGCCTGCACGCAGGCGTCGTTGAGCAAGTAGCGCGCCGCGAAGTTGTCGGTCGCGTCGAGCACCAGGTCCGTATCGGCGATCAGTTCGCCGATGTTCTCCGTGGTGGCATCGACCACCTGCGGTTCCAGGGCCACCCCGCCGTTGATCGCCTGCAAATGGGCCTGGGCCGCGATCGCCTTGGGCAAGGCGGCGGCCACATCGGCTTCGGTGTAGAGCACCTGGCGCTGCAAATTATGCAATTCGAGGTAATCCCGGTCGATCAGGCGCAGCGTGCCCACGCCCGCCCGCGCCAGGCTCTCGGCCAGCGCTGAGCCGAGCGCGCCCAGCCCCAGGATGGCGACTCGCGCCGCCCGCAGGCGCGCCTGCCCGCTCCGTCCGACACCGGGCAACACCATCTGGCGAGAATACCGGCTCCATTCGTCCATGCTGATCCTCCTGGCTGCGGCGCCGTTAGCGGCTGTAGGTGCCCATCCATTCGCCGCGCGCCAGCACATGCCCGTTCATGGCTGTGCGTAGCGTGTCCACGGTGGCCGCCGCCGGGACGGAGAGCGCGGTGTCGAGAGCGTAGAGGCGGAAGTAGTAGTGGTGAGTGCCGCCCGGCGGGCAGGGGCCGCCGTACCCCGCTTGGCCGAAGCCGTTCATCCCCTGCCGGCTGCCGTCCGGCCCGGCGGGCGCCACCGGCACGCTCTCCGGCAGCCCGCGCGTCGTGGCGGGCAACGCGTAGATCAGCCAGTGGGTAAACGTGCCGCCCAGCGCATCGGGATCCTCCACCACCAGCGCCAGGCTCGCGGTCCCGGCGGGCGGGCTGCCCCACTGCAGCGGCGGCGAGTGGTCGCCGCCGTCGCAGGTGTACATCCGCGGTATGGCTTGCCCGGCGCCAAATGCGGAACTTGTCAGCCCCAGGTCGGCCCCCGTTTTCGGCGTCAAATCCCCGCCTGCCCCGCAACCACCGACGGCCAGCGCTACAAGGGTGATCAGGAGAACGGATCGGCGGGCCTTAGCGCGTCCTGGCATAGCTACTCTACCCCTAGCCCTCCGCATTAGCTGCCCCGGCCCATTGTCACTCTGAGCGCAGCGAAGAGTCTCGTCTTTTAGCCTGCAAGACGGAGATTCTTCGCTGCGCTCAAAATGACATATCCAGGTGTAATACTCCTGACGGCTGACGGTTGAAAGCTACGCCGTCAGCGCCGCCTCAATCGCGTCGGGCAGATCGGCGACGGCGCGGGCCTGGATGTCGCCGTCCACGCGCGGGGCGCGGCCTGTCCTGGGGTAGACGGCGCGCCGGAAGCCGAGCTTGGCCGCCTCATTCAGCCGCCGGTCGAGCTGGCCCACGCTGCGCAGTTCGCCCGACAGCCCCACCTCGCCGATCACGGCCAGTTCGGGGTCCACCTGCACGTTCTTAAACGAGGAGGCAATGGCAACCGCCACGGCCAGGTCCACCGCGGGTTCGTCGATCTTCAGGCCACCGACCACGTTGACATACACGTCCTGATTATACAGCGGCACGCCCATGCGCTTGGTCAGCACGGCCAGCAGCAGGTGCAGGCGGTTGATGTCGATGCCGTTGGCCGTGCGACGGGGCATCCCGGTGGCGCTCGGCGTGGTCAGCGCCTGCACCTCCACCAGCAGCGGGCGCGTGCCCTCCATCGTCACGGCCACCGTGGACCCGGACACGCCGCTGCTGCGCTCGGCCAGGAACGCGGCGGACGGGTTGGGCACCTCGATCAGCCCCTCGGCAGCCATCTCGAACACGCCCACTTCGTTGGTCGAGCCGAAGCGGTTCTTGACGCTGCGCAACAGGCGGTACTGGTGGAAGCGGTCACCTTCCAGGTAGAGCACCGCGTCCACCATATGCTCCAGCACGCGCGGTCCGGCGATATTGCCCTCTTTGGTCACGTGGCCCACCAGGAACATCGGGATATGGGAGGTTTTGGCCTGCTTCATCAGCGCCGCCGTCGACTCGCGCACCTGGGTCACGCTGCCTGCTGTGGACGGCAGTTCGGGCAGGAACACCGTCTGGATCGAGTCGATCACCACCAGCCCCGGCTTCATCTGGCTGATGTGGTTGCGCACCGTGTCCAGGTCGCTCTCGCCCAACAGGTAGAGATCGGGCTGGTGTAGCCCCAGCCGCTCGGCGCGCAGCTTGATCTGCTGGATCGATTCCTCTGCTGATACGTAGAGTACTTTTCTATCATCTGTCGCCAATTGCGCGCTAATGTCCAGCAATAGTGTGCTCTTACCAATTCCGGGATCTCCGCTCATCAGCGTCAGCGAGCCGGGCACGACGCCGCCGCCCAGCACGCGATTGAACTCGCTGCCCGGCACCACCAGGCGCGGGAAGGCGTCGGCGCTGACGTCGGGTAGGGACACGGGCTTGCCGCCGTCGGTGCGCAGCATGGCTGCGGCCCGGTTGACGGCTGCCGCCGACCCGCCTTGCACCGTGATCTCGGTGTAGGTATTCCACTCGCCACAGTCGGGGCAGCGACCCTGCCACTTGGGCGATTCGCTGCCGCATTGCTGGCAGACATACATGATCTTGCTTTGCGACCGGGGTGGCATGCGTGGCTCTCCTGTTAGGCTGGCATCGACCAAATGTTCTATTCTGCTATTATACCACGTCCGCCCGGCCCGTGCTATACACGGCAAAGGCCGGTCGCTGCCTGCGACCGGCCTCGCGGGTAGCGGCTCCTACCTAGACGACGTTGTCGCCTTCATCCTGGCCGGCGGGTGGGACTGCCGGTTGGGTGGTGGAGGGTGCCGCAGGCTCCACGTGCGGGGCTTCCTTGTCGTGATGGAACAGCCCGGTCACGGCGTCATGGATGCCGCGCGCCAGGTCGTGTGCTCCTTCCGCCACGGCGTGACCCGCGTCGCTGCCCAGGTCCATGATGTTGTCGACGAGGCCCTCGTCGTGTTGCTTGGCCGCGTTGGCCGCCTCGTGGCCGGCGTGCTGGGTCTTTTGCGCCATTTCCTCGCCCGTCGCCTGGGCGTTGTCCTTGGCGCGGTTCAGTTCATCGTCCATGGTTCTCTCTCCTTTATACTAACAGGGGCGATAGGCCGCCAAGCGACCTGTAGCACGAAACGTACCCTGTTGGCGCCCGCTGTCGCACCGGCCCTGCGCCGGCCTGTCCGCCGCCACCACCCAAAAGTACTATCGCAGATAGCCCGAATTATGACCTTTCATCTATTGCCTCTAGATCAATAATCCTGTAGATTTATAGTGAAAGTATCCGCCTTGGATACAGAAAACCCCACCGGCTACGCGACCGCCCCTGCTATCGGAGAACCACGAACCACGCCGAGAGCTTACGAGCCTTGTGCAGCCTGGAAAGGAATCAATGGTCGAATCCCTAACTCCCTCGACAGCGCCCGGCAACGACGCGCTGCCCATTGCCCTGGCCGATGTGCAAGCTGCCCACGCGCGCGTGCGGGCGGCGATTGTGCGCACGCCGCTGCTGCGGCTGCGCGGCCCCGGCATCCCGGAAACGGCGTCCGTCTGGCTGAAGCCGGAGAATCTGCAGTTAACCGGATCCTTCAAGATCCGGGGCGCCTACAACAAACTGGCCTCGCTGAGCGCCGGCGAGCGGGCGCGCGGCGTGATCGCCTATTCGAGCGGCAACCATGCGCAGGGCGTGGCCTGCGCGGCCCATCTGCTCGGCATCCACGCCACCATTGTCATGCCCGAAGATGCCCCGCCGGTGAAGCTGGCCGCCACGCGGGGCTGGGGCGCCGATGTGGTGCTGTGCGCGCCCGGCTCCGAAGCCCGGCGCGAATTGGCCGAAGCGCTGCAGCGCGAGCATGGTTACGTGCTGGTGCCGCCCTACGATGATCCCCTGATCATGGCCGGGCAGGGCACGGCCACGCTCGAAATCCTGGAGGATCTGCCCGATCTCGACCTGCTGGTGTTGCCGTGCGGCGGCGGCGGGCTGCTCAGCGGCAATACCACCGCGCTCAAGGGCCTGCGGCCGCAGGCCCGGATCATCGGGGTCGAGCCGGAACTGGCCGCCGACGCCAACGCGTCGCTCGCCGCCGGGCACATCGTCCAGTGGACGGGCGCGCAAACGGGCCGCACCGTGGCCGACGGACTGCGCACGCAGTCGGTCGGGCAGCGGCCCTGGCAGGTGATCAGCCGCAAGGTCGATCGCCTGACCACGGTCAGCGAAGCGGCCATCCTCAATGGGGTGCGCTACCTGGCGCGCTATGCGCACCTGGTGGTCGAGCCTTCCGGCGCCGTCCCGCTGGCGGCGGTGCTGAGCGGCCAGGTGGACGTAACTTCCGGCTCGGTGGCGCTATTAATCAGTGGCGGCAACATCGAACCGTCCGCGCTGGCCGCTATTCTGGCGGGATAAGGCTGCCCGCCTTTTCTTCTCACAGGCTTTTTGGCATCATTCGATCTGCATCATCAAGATAGGAGAGTCCCGACCCATGTTCTGCCCGCAGTGTGGTGCTCAGAATACCGAGACCGCAAAGTTTTGCGCCGGGTGCGGCCGCCCCATGAAAGCGGAAGCCGCCCTGGTTAACCCGGCGCCCGCCGCGCCGCAACCGGAGGCCCCGCCGCCCGCGCCGCCGCCCGCCCCCGCGTCGTACGGCTACACCGCCCAACCGCCCGCCTACGGCTATGGCGCGCCGCAAGACCAGCCGGCACCGCCCGCCGGCTACGGCTACAACACCTCCACCAGCGGCCAGGCGCCGCAGGCCGGCTATGGCGCGCCGCCCGCACAGGGTGGCTACGGCGCCCCGGCGCCGGCCCCGCCCACCTATACCTATGGCGCGGCGCCCGGCTACAGCACGCCCCCGCCGTCGGATACCGCGCGCGTGGCGGCCGCCCCGTCGATGACCCCGCCCGCGCCGCGCAAGAGCCACCTGGTGCGCAACGTCCTGCTCGTCTTCCTGCTACTCGCGGTGGTCGGCGTGGGCGCCGGGGCTTATTTCCTGAACCAAACCTTCAACAAGACGGCGGTGCCCGCGGCCCGCCTGCTGCCCGCCGATGTCTATGGCTATCTCACCGTCTCCACCCACCCCGACAGCGCGCAGAAGGCGTCCATGGATAAGCTGCAGGCGGCGTTCAAGAACCAGCCGGGCTTCCAGGCCGCCTGGGACAAGATCTTCAAGGAGACCGGCGACAGCACCGCCGCGGTGAAGTCCACCCTGGGCGACTGCACCGACACCACCACGCCCGCCGCCGATGCCAACGGCTGGGACACCGTGAATTCCTACCTGGGCAACAACGCCACCGTCGCCATGCTGCCGCTGACCAAGGGCGAACTGGCCCAACTGAGCGAAGGCAGCGCCGATCCGGAGAAGATGCTACTGCCCAAGGTCCTGGCTTTCGTGGACCTTGACTTCAACCCGCTGAACAAGAAGGGCCTGCTGCCCAAGCTGAAGCAGGCCGGTGACAAGCCCGCCGATATGCCGCTGGTCGAGAAGTACCGCGACATCGAGATCCGCAAACTGCCCGCCAGCCAGTGCGCCGGCAGCGACAGCGAGCCTCCGACCGTCTACTTCACCCTGATCGACGGTACGGCGGCGGTCGGCTTTGATGTGGTGCCGCTGCGCGGCGTGATCGATCACTACAAGGACGGCCACTCCCTGCAGGACAACGCCGCCTTCCAGGCCATGCAGGCCGAACTGCCCAAGGATCGCCTGGGCACGCTCTACCTCAACATGACCTCGATCTACAGCACCATCCAGTCGGTGATGCCGGCCGATATGGCCGCCGAGAATCCCGCCGCCAACTTCCAGCTTGACGGCACCGCCTCCATCGTGCTCACGGCCCACGACGACGGGTTGCAGGTCGATACGGTCAGCGACCTCAAGATGAACGGGCTGGCGGGGAGCGGCAACGCGCTCGGCACCGCCGTGGTGAACGACGTGCCCGCCGGGAGCTGGGCCTTCTACACCGGCACCGACCTCAAGACGACCGTCGAGCAGACGCTGGCGATGCTGCGCAAGCAGGGCCAGGCCCAGGAGGTTGACGACGCCCTTGCCCAGGTTAAAGAGCAGATGGGCGTCGATATCGAGCACGATCTACTGCCGTTGCTGGGCGGGGATTACAGCGTGAGCGTGCAGGGCAGCAAGGGCACCGGCGAGTTCGCGGCGGGGCCGGACCTTGGGGTCGTCGCGCAACTCCACCTCAAGCAGGGCGACGGCGCACGCATGAACCAGATCCTGGACACGCTGAACGGCCGGCTGACCGATCAGGGCGCGACCATCACCGACGTGCCGGTGGGCAACGGCAAGCTCTGGAGCGCCGATCTGGCCGAGTCCGCCCTCTACGGGGTGATCGGCGATAAGCTGCTCATCGTCGGATCGACCAACGTCGACGCCACGAGCGACCTGGCCAAGAGCGTCGTCGACAACGCGGGCAAGGGTGCGGGTGCCGACAGCGCGGTGAAAGGCCGCCTGGCCCACCTGCCCAAGGATAGCAATACGCTGCTCTATGTTGACATAAATAAGGTCGTGGCCGAAGGCTTCGAGCCGACCCTGTCGGAGGACGACAAGACCGGCTACGAGGAAGATGTCGCGCCGTTCGTTCGCCCGTTCCAGTATGTCCTGGCGGGCGGGTCGAGCAAGGTGACCAACGACGTTGCCCACTCGCGCAGCGTGCTGTTCATCGGCATCGGCAAATAAGATCCACCACGCCGGGGCGTGGCGGTTGCGCCCGCCCCGGCAATATTGACACACCCGGCGGCGCGGTGCTATAATGCGCTTGCAGCGTGGGAGAGATCCTGGTCGCGGTTTGATCGTGACCAGGACGCCGAAGGGGCAAGGGTGCGATCCAGGCGGGGCGTAGAATCCCGCGCGAATCCTCCGAAACTCTCAGGTACACCAGACCACGTGTGCCCGCCATCCTCTGGAGAGTTCCCCCACCGGGGACACCGAAGCGGCAAGCCCGGCCTGGCCGGGTCAATCTTGCAGGTGACAAGGACAGAGGAAGCCACCAGGCTTCCTTCTGTCTTTTTTTGTCACCTGGACCGGGCGCCGGGCGATCGGCGGCCCAGGCGAAGAAGGAGGGTTTCGTGACCGAAAGCGCGATGAAGAAAACGCCGCTGAACGCCGTGCATCGCGGGCTGGGCGCGCGCATGGTCGAATTCGGCGGGTGGGAGATGCCGGTGCAGTACAAGGGCATCATCGAAGAGCACAACGCGGTGCGCCAGCGCGTCGGCATCTTCGATACGTGCCATATGGGCGAGTTTGTCGTGCAAGGGGCCGGGTCGCTACCGCTGCTGCAATACGGCACCAGCAACGATGTTGCCAAGCTCGATCTGGGCCAGGCGCAATACTCGTTCATGACCAACGCCCAGGGCGGCGTCGAGGATGACTGCCTCGTCTATCGCTTCCCCGACCACCATTATGTGGTGGTGAATGCCGCGCCGCTGGAAGCCGATTTCCAGCGTCTCTCCGATCTGGCCGATGAACAAAAGATCGGCGATGTCGTCCTGCGCAACTTCTCCGATGAGACCGGCAAGCTCGATATTCAAGGCCCGCAGGCCGCCGCGCTGCTGCAGAAGTTCACCGATACCGACCTGGCGGCCCTCAAATATTATTATGCCACCCAGGGGCCGGTGGCCGGCGTGCCCTGCCGCATCTCGCGCACCGGCTACACCGGCGAGGACGGCTTTGAACTCTTCTTCCCCATCGCCGAGACCGAGCGGCTCTGGAACCTGTTCGTCGAGGCCGGGGCGGAACCCTGCGGCCTGGGCGCACGCGATACGTTGCGCCTGGAAAGCAGCCTGCCGTTGTCCGGCAGCGATGTTTCGTCCGACCCGGCGCGCAATCCCATCTGCGCCGGGTTTGGTCGTTTTGTGCGGCTCGACAAGGACTCCGATTTCTGCGGCAAGGCCGCGCTGCAGAAATTCGCCGACGACGGCTGCGCCCAGAAGCTGATCAACTTCGAGGTTACGGGCCGGGGCGTGGCGCGGGTGCACTACCCGATTGTGAACCAGGCCGGGCAACCCGTCGGGGAAGTGACCAGCGGCACCTTCGCCCCCTCGCTGAACAAGAATGTGGGGATGGGCTGGGTGCCCGCCGACCTGGCCGCGCCGGGCACCGA
>DASSGZ010000289.1:0-5200 GCA_035693165.1 Chloroflexia bacterium
CGTGGCATCCGGCGGAATCCTTTCAAGCGTCCCCCATCAGCGGGGGCTTGGCTCATGATACCACACGGCCCGCCGCCGGATCAATCGGTCAAAAGACGTAGGCGGGGCGGGACATTGCAAGGGCCTCGCATCGACAGGTTCATAAGCAATTATCAAGGATTCCCTAGTTACTTGCCGGCCAGCCGGGCGATCAGTGGCGCCAAGTGGTCGATCTGGTCTTCCGGCACCACGATATAGGAGAGGTTGTATTCCTCACGCCGCGCCTGTAGAGTCTCAACCATACTGTCGACGCTGCCAAACAGGAAATGCGGCGAATTCAGTAGGTCGTCGACCGGCAGTTCAAGTTCCGCCGCTATCGGCTCGGCCACGGCTCGCGGATTGTCCGTCGCCGTCACACCATAGACGAAGATGTTCAGTTCGCGCGTATCCGCCGCGGGATTGGCCTCGCGGATCCAGGCCAGCTTTTGCCGGGTCGCAGCCTCGCTGACGCTCAATGGGTCGATCGTGCCGTCGGCGCGCGCCTGCGGACCCAGCCCGATGATGTCGCCCACGCGGGCGGCCAGCGAGAGGATGCGCCGGCTGCCCCCGCCGATGAGGATAGGCGGGTGCGGCTGCTGGGCGGGCCGGGGCACCGGCGCCAGGCCGTTCAGCGTGTAGAAAGCACCGGAGAAATGGACCGGCTCGCCAGTGAACAGGCTCTTGAGCACCTGGATCGACTCGTCCAGGCGGCGGATGCGCACGCCCGGCGGATCGAAGGGCATCCCGGCCTGCTCATACTCCTCGCGAAACCACCCCGCGCCGATCCCTAGCTCGAAGCGCCCACCGGACAACATGTCCAGGGTTGCCACCTCTTTCGCCAGCACCACGGGATGGCGAAAGTCGTTGTCGAACACAAAGGTGCCCACGCGCAGCCTGGTCGTCGCCGTCGCGGCGACGGCGAGGGCCGCCACCGGCCCCAGGCCGCGCGGGAAATGGTCTGGCACGAGGAACGTATCATAGCCCAGATCTTCCGCCTTGCGCGCCTTCGCGATCCACTCGGCACCGGTGGCGGTAGCCCGACCCTGCACACCGAACCGGAACGGTCGTTTGCCGGTCATACGATGCTTCCCTCCGCTGTCAGGCAGACCCCGTCGTAGAACGGCAATCAGACCATGGGGGATAACGTTGAGATGCCTGGAAAAGCGAGGGGCGATCCGAACGCGATGCCGGACCGCCCCACGAAATACGATGCGAACGCGGGCTAGACGCGGATGCAGGCCGCCCAGTGGCCGGGGGCTTTCTCCTCGAAGGGCGGGTCGATCTCCGAGCAGGCGGCGATGGCGATGGGGCAGCGGGTGTGGAACCGGCAGCCCGACGGCGGGTTGATCGGGCTGGGCACGTCGCCTTGCAGGATGATGCGCTCGCGCTTCGACTCAGCGATGGGGTCGGGGATCGGCACAGCGGAGAGGAGCGCCTTGGTGTAGGGGTGCAGCGGGTTCTGGTAGAGGTCCTGGCGCTCGGCCAGCTCCACAATTTTGCCCAGGTACATCACGGCCACGCGGTCGGAGATATGGCGCACCACCGACAGGTCGTGGGCGATGAACAGGTAGGTCAGGTTGAACTCGGCCTGCAGGTCTTCCATCAGGTTGATGACCTGGGCGCGGATCGACACGTCGAGGGCCGAGATCGGCTCGTCGGCGACGATGAACTTGGGGTTCACGGCCAGGGCGCGGGCGATGCCGATGCGCTGGCGCTGGCCGCCGGAGAACTCGTGCGGGTAGCGGTTCACGTAGTAGGCGTTAAGGCCCACAACGCGCAACAGCTCCTGCACCCGTTCCTGCCGTTCCTTGCCCTTGGCCATGCCGTGGACCTGCAACGGCTCGCCGACGATGGAGCCAACGGTCATACGCGGGTTGAGCGAGGCATAGGGGTCCTGGAAGATCATCTGCATCTGGCGGCGCTGCTGGCGCAGTTGTTCGCCGCTCATCTTGGTCAGATCCTGGCCCTCGAAGTAGACGTGCCCGGCGCTGGGGCGGTAGAGTTGCAGGATGGCGCGGCCCGTGGTCGACTTGCCGCAGCCCGACTCGCCCACCAGGCCCAGCGTTTCACCGCGCTTCACGCTGAAGTCCAGCCCGTCCACGGCGCGCACTTTGCCGACCTCGCGCTGCAGGATGATGCCGTCCGTGATCGGGAAGTGCATCTTCAGGCCCTCGACGCGCAGGATCGTATCGGCCCCTGGGCCGGTGCCGTTGGTAGAGGGGGCGCCCGCCGCGGTGCTTTGCGCGCTGCGCATCGTGCCGGTGGCGGCGCGGTCCGTCGTCGGTTCGTTAGCTGGCATTCGTCATCACCGCCTCTTTAATGTCGGCCCAGCAGGCCGCGGTATGGGCGCCGTCCACCGGGCGCAACAGGGGCCGCTGCTCCAGGCACACGGGCATATGGAAGCTGCAACGCGGATAGAAGGGGCAGCCCGGCGGCACGTTGACCAGGTCGGGCGGCAGACCGGGGATCGGCTCCAGCCGCTCCTTGCGCGCCTCGTCGAGCCGCGGCACCGAGCGGATCAGACCCAGCGTGTAGGGGTGGCGCGGGTCGGCGTAGAGTTGTTCTACGCTGGCCTGCTCGACCAGGTGCCCGGCGTACATCACCTGCACCCGGTCGCACATCCCGGCCACAACGCCGAGGTCGTGGGTGATCATCATCACCGCGGTGCCGAACTCGCGCTTCAGGCGCTTGATCAGGTCCAGGATCTGGGCCTGGATGGTCACGTCGAGGGCGGTGGTCGGCTCGTCGGCGATGAGCAGTTTGGGGTTGCAACTCAAGGCCATGGCGATCATCACGCGCTGGCGCATACCGCCGGAGAACTGGTGCGGGTAATCGTCGATGCGGTCTGCCGCCGAAGGAATGCCGACCAGCTTCAACAACTCGATGGTCCGCTTGCGCGCCGCCGCCCGGTCCATATCCATATGGAGCTGCAGCGCTTCGCCGATCTGGCGGCTGATGGTCAGCACCGGGTTGAGCGAGGTCATCGGGTCCTGGAAGATCATGGCGATCTCCTTGCCCCGAATCTTGCGCATCTCGTCTTCGGGCAAGCCCACCAGGTTCTTGCCTTTAAACAATACCTCGCCATTGGTGATCTTGCCGGGCGGTTGGGGGATCAGGCCCATAAGCGAAAGCGCGGTTACGCTCTTCCCGGAACCGCTCTCACCCACAATACCGAGCGTCTCTTCCTCGTACAGATCGAAAGTGACCCCGTTGACGGCATTGACGACGCCGTCCTGGGTGAAGAACTGGGTTTTAAGATCTTTAACCTGTAGTAGCGCCGCCATACGGCCTCCATCTAGTACGAACTCGCCGACGAACCGGGACCCAGGGCCGGAGAGTAATCCTGGGGCCTCGGCCAAAGCCGGCCCCGGTCGTGCCTATTTATCTAGAACGCAGGTCAGGGGCGCGTGATGCGCCGGTCTGCCCTGGAAAGCACATGGCTATCTACGACTCCGCGGGTCCAGCGCATCGCGCAACCCGTCGCCGAAGAAGTTAAAGGCGAAAAGCGTGAGCGACAACGCCGCGCTCGGAAAGATAATCAGCCACGGATCGGAGCGCAACTGGTCGCGCCCGCGGGCGATCATGGCGCCCCAACTGGGAATGGGGATAGGCACCCCGATACCGATAAAGCTCAAGAAGGCTTCGATCAAGATGGCGAAGGGGATGCCGAAGGTCACGGCCACGATGATCGGCCCCAGGGCATTGGGCAAAATCTGGGCGAACATGATGCGGCCCGCCTTCACGCCGATGGCCTGCGCGGCTTCCACATACTCTTTCTCTTTGAGCGACAGCACCTGGCTGCGCACCAGGCGAGCCATGGGCGGCCAGAAGGTGAAGCCGATGGCCGCGTAGATATTGAATAAGCTGGGACCCAGCGCGGCCAGGATCACGACGGCGAACAGCACGGTGGGGAACGCGTACATGATGTCGGTGATACGCATCAAGACCATATCGACCCACTTGCCGTAGTACCCGGCGATCAGCCCCATCGGGATGCCGATGCACAGGATAATGATCTGGCTGACCAGGCCCACGGAGAGCGAAATCTGTGCGCCGTAGATCACCCGGCTGAATTCATCGCGGGACTGCTCGTCGGTGCCGAACAGATATTGCGATTTCCCGCCCTCGGCCCAGGCCGGCGGCAAGTTGGGCACCACCTTCTTGGTCACAGGGTCGCGGACCGTTTTGTCATAGGGATAGGGGGCAATCACGGGCGCGGCCACCGCGATGACGGCCAGCAGCAGCAGCACGATCGCGCCGCCCAGGGCCAGCTTGTTGCGGCGCAGGCGCGTCCATGCATCGCTCCACAGGCTGCGGGCCTTGCCCGGTTGCGCAAAATCAATCGCGGTATCGACATCGGAAGCATTTATCACGGCCATCGTCTTAGGTCCTCGCTCCCCGGCCTAGCCGCACCCGCGGGTCGATCACGCCGTACATCAGATCCACGGTCAGGTTGATGATCATGACCAGCGCGGCATAGAAGAGCGTGGTTCCCATTATCATACCATAATCCAGGGAATCCACGCTCTTGACGAAATACTGGCCGATACCTGGCACGTTAAAGATTGTCTCGACGACCAGGCTCCCGGTGACGAGGTCGCCAAGCTGATCGCCCATGACGGTCACGACCGGCAGCAGCGCGTTACGCAGCGCATGGCGGATCAGTACGGCCCGCCCGGCGAGACCTTTCGACCAGGCGGTGCGAATGTAGTCCTGGTTCAAGACCTCCAGCATACTGGCCCGCGTGAGCCGCATCAAGACGGCCATGGGCCGGATGGCGAGCACAAACGCGGGGAACACCAGGTCGATGGGGTCCCCCCAATGCGCGGTGGGCAGGAACGGCAGCCACAGCACCGTCACCAGAATGAGCAAGGCGCCCAGCACAAAATTGGGGATAGAATAGCCGACCAGCGAGATCGCGCTAACCATGTAATCGATCCAGCTATTCTGGCGGACGGCGGCGAGAATACCCAGTGGCATGCCGAGACAGACCAGGATCAGGAAAGCGCAGAAGCCAAGCAGGAAGGAATTGCCCGCGGCGCTCACAATGATGTCCGTGACGGGCCGGCCCACCTGGCTAAACGAAGTGCCCAGATCCAGATGCAACAGATTCCAGGCAAAGCGCAAAAACTGGCCGGGCACGAAGCCGGCGGCCTGGGCCTTCGCAACCGGACCTTCGATG
>DASSGZ010000290.1:0-3270 GCA_035693165.1 Chloroflexia bacterium
GGCCGCAATCTGGCGCAGTGGCGCGAGCACATCGCGGACATGGTGGCGTCGGGCGAGCCGTGGCAGTTGGTGACGACCTTCAACGAATGGGGCGAAGGCACGGCCGTCGAACCGGCGCGGGAGTGGGTGAGCGCCTCGGGCTACGGCGCATATCTGGACGCGCTGCACAGCATCGGACCGGCGGCGCAGCCCGCAGGCCAGCCGTTCACCGACGTGCCGCCCAGCGCCCCGTTCTACGGGCCGATCCTGGGGCTGCATGAACGCGCGGGAGTGAGCGGCTATGCGGACGGCACCTTCCGATCCGGCGCCAACGTGACGCGAGGCCAGGTAGCGAAGATCGTGGCGGCGGCTGCGGGGTATCAGGACGCGATCCCCGCGAACCGGCAGACGTTCCGGGATGTACCGCCGGGTAGTCCGTTCTGGCTGCCCATCGAACAAGCGGCAGCGCACGGGATCATCAGCGGCTACGCGGACGGGACGTTCCGGCCGGGGGCAGCCATGACACGAGGCCAGTTGGTGAAGATGGTGGCGAACGCGGCGGGCTACAGCGAGCCGCCAGCGCGGGATACCTTCGCCGACGTGGGGCCGGCCAGCCCCTGGTATGCCTACGTGGAGCGGGCAGCCTGGCGCGACGTAATCAGCGGCTACAGCTGTGGCAGCCGGCCCGACGAGCCGTGCGCCCCGGCAGGCCCGCGGGGCTACTTCCGCCCCGGCACGGCAGTAACGCGCGGGCAGACGGCGAAGATCGTGGCCGCGGCCTTCTTCCCCGACTACCCGCTGCGCACGCCCTGATCGCGTTGCGTAAAGCCGCGCTGCGCGGGCCATGGCCCGCACAGCCGGTCTGAAGGCGAAGGCATGTGATAGCAGAGCAGCGCCTAGCATACAGGACACCGCTATGGATACGATTGATACGAGCCTGACCTTCGGGCAGTGGGTCCGGAAAAACCGCAAAGCACAAGGGTGGACGCAGACGCAACTGGCCGAGATCGTCGACTACTCCGCCAACATGATCCGCAAGATCGAAGCCGGGAAAGCGCATCCATCCGCGCTGGGGATCGCCCGAATCCTTCAGGCGTTCGAGGTCGTTCCCGCCGATTATCGGGCGGTCCTGCGCTGGGCCCATAGCACGCCGCTGCCGGCGCGCGCTCAGGCCGTACCGGGCGCGCGCTTGGGCAACAGGGCGGGCCTGGCGGCGTCTGCACCGTCCGCCGGCGGGATGTTGCCCACCTGGCCCACCCCGTTGATCGGACGGGATACCGACCTGGCGGCGCTGACCGGCCTGCTGACCGCCCGTCCGCACCGGATCCTGACCCTGACCGGCCCCGGCGGCAGCGGCAAGACCCGGCTTGCCGTCCAGGCCGCCGGCGCAGCGGCCCCCGGCTTCCCGGACGGCGTCTGGTTCACTGACCTGGCCACGGTTCACGATCCGACCGATCTGCTGCCGCACATCGCCCGGACGCTTGGCTTGCGCCCTTCGAGAGGACGGCCGGTCGGCCCCCCGGTAAGCGCCTTTCTTGCACCGCAGCACGCCTTGCTGCTGCTGGATAACGCCGAACACCTGCCGGCGGCGGTGCCCCAGATCGCGGCGCTCGTGACTCAGGCACCGCACCTCACCGTGCTCGTCACCAGCCGCTGCCCGCTCCACCTCTACGGCGAGCAGGTCATCCCGGTGCGCGGGCTTGCGGTGCCGCCGCCGCACGCCACGCCCGCGCAGGTGGAAGCCACGCCTGCGGGGCGCTTGCTGGTAGAGCGCGTGCGAGTGCTCGATCCGGAATTTATCGTAACCGCCCCGGTCGCACCGGCCCTGGCCGCCATTTGCGCGCGCCTGGACGGACTCCCCCTGGCGCTCGAACTCGCCGCCGCGCATCTGCGGGTGCTGTCCCCCGCCGGGCTCCTGGCCCGCCTGGATCAACCGCACGCGGTCCTGATCGGCGGCGCCCGCGATCTGCCGGCGCGCCAGCAAAGTCTGGAGGCTAGCCTGGATTGGAGCTATGGTTTGCTGACCGACCAGGAGCAAACGCTGTTCCGCCGGCTGGCCGCCGTACCGGACGGGGCCCGGCTGCACGAGATCGCCCGGATCTGCAACCCTGCCCGCGATCTCCGTGCCGATCTGCATGTCCTGCTGGAAGCGCTGGTCGATCAGCAGTTGGTGCAGGTGGCAGCCGGGCCGCAGGGGGAACCCTATTTCTACCTGCCGGCCCTGGTACGCGCCTATGCCGCGGCGCGGCGGGCCGCGGACCCGGCAGAAATCGGAGTGCGGCGGGCCCGGCCGTTCGCGCCCCGCGATCCGGCGTGCGCGCCGAACCTGACCTTAATCGTGCCCAGCCCTGAGGTGCTACCGGAGAACACGAACGGGAGGCTCTTAACCAAGCCGGGCGGATCCCTGCCCAACCCCTTTGCGGCGATGGTGCGCCGGCCGCTCACACCCCGTAGCCACGCACCTCCCGCGCCCCCCTGCCCGGCTATCGCCCAGTCATGGCTCACGCAGGTGGATGCGCCGGGCAGGGGTTCGGCTGCCGAAATCGGGCTTTCAGCATATCCGTCTATGTCGATGCTTGAAACTTGAAGGATCGCTTATCATGTGCGGCCAGCAAAGCCACCCAGCGCCGGTCCGTCCGGCAAACTGCCAATCTCCCCGCGCGTTGCCGGGCCGCGCGCCTGCGTCCTGTCCGGCAGCCGGGCTAGCTCCGCGGGACGCGATCCGGGGCGCGCGCTGCGAGCAGATCCGCCGATCCTGGTTCAGTGCGCTACGGGGTGTGGTAGCCACCACCTTAGCCGGGCGCCACCGACAGCCTCTGGTCCTGCTGAGCGTGGCCGCGCTCCTGGCGCTGACCGCCTGCGCCACGACCCCAAACCCCGCCATGCTCGCCGATGCCGAAGCGCTCGCCACGGCCACCGTCTGCGGCTGCGCGCCCTATGGCTCCTACCCGCACAGCGGCCCGCCGGTCACTCCCACGCCCACCGGCACCTGGGTCCCGCCGACGGCTACGCGCACGCCCACGCCCACCGCGCCGCCCGCTGGTTGCGAGTATTGCACCCTGCCGCCCGCGCCCCCCGCCACCCCGCGCGCCTGGCCGCCGCCGATTGTCACCTGCACGCCACGCCCTGACGAGCCGACGCTCACGCCCGCGCCCCCCCGGCCCCGCGCCCACTTCCCGACGCTGCCCGCGCCGACCCCGTTGCCCGCGCTCATCGGCAATACCGCGCCGCTGGTGCTGAGTAACCTGCCAGGGGAGGCGCTGCCCGGTGGAGTCGCGGCCGACCCGGTTA
>DASSGZ010000291.1:0-2367 GCA_035693165.1 Chloroflexia bacterium
TGTTTGCCGATCTCCACCGGCTGATCGCGACGCTGTCGCCGCGCCGGCGCGAGGTGATTACGCTGAAATTCTTCGGCGGGCTACAGAACCGCGAGATCGCCGCCGTGCTGGGCCTGGACGAGCGGACGGTGGCGTCCCATCTCTGCCGGGCGCTCGAAGACCTGTACGCTCGCTATACGCGCCTGGAAGACAAGGTGAGCAACCCATGAACGACCGACACGATGATGCTGAGCGCGACCGGCGCTTGCTGGCAATGATAGACGAGCTACAGGCGGGCACGAGTCCCGCGCCTCCCACGGGAGAACCGCTGCACGACTTTGCCGCCCTGCTGCATGGCACGGCGCCCGAACCGGACCCCGGCTTCCAGCAAAAGCTCGATGCCCGGCTCACCGCCGCCGTCCGCGACCGGGCCACCCGCGCAAATACCCGGCCCGGCGCCGTCCAGCGCGCCCCCACCCTGCCCGGCAACGCCAGGTGGCGGCGGCTGTTCCGCCCGGCGGCCGGCGCCACCCGCGGGCTCGCCGGCGTGGCGCTGATCATCCTGCTGATCGCCGGGCTGGGCGCGCTGCTGGAATCGCGGCGCGGTGGCGGCTTCGGCGGCGGGCAGACGCCAACCCCACGGCCCACCGCGACACCGTGGCCTACGCCCGGCCCCGACACTCCGCTGAATATGAACTGGACGGTGGTCCTGGAACCGCAAGCGACGAACAGCACCCGCGCCGCCGCGCTGGCCTGGTCGCCGGGCGGGCGCCAGTTCGCCGCCATCAGCCACGAGGGGATCATCACCATGTGGGACATGGACGCCCACCTGCGGCGGACGATCACCTCCACGCTGGACGGCGGCCCGGCCTACCTGGCCTGGGCGCCCGGCGGCGGCAGCCTGGCGGCCTGTTGCTATCGGTCCGCGCCCGCGACCGCGCACATCATCCTCTGGGATCCCATCACCGGACAGCAACAGGTGAGCCTGGACAGCGGCGCGGACAGCGTGACGGCCCTGGCCTGGGCGCCGGACGGAAGCGTGCTGGCCTGGAGCGACGGCTGGTCGATCCAGCGGTGGAGCCGCCTCTCCGGCAGCCTGCTGCCGAAGCCGGCCCCCACCTGGCCCGCGCCCCTGGGGACGCCGCGCCCGGCCACCGATACCATCCGCCAGTTGGCCTGGGCCCCCGACGGGCGCCGCCTGGCGACGGCGCAGGGCGCGACGATCAAGGTCTGGGATGTGAGCACCGGCCAGGAGCGGGTGCGCATGGACAACAAGGGCGCGGTCTGGTCGCTGGCCTGGTCGCCCGCCGGCGATATGCTGGCCGCCCTGCCCGCCCTGCGCATCGGCACCGGCCAGGACGAGACATACGAGACAAAGGAAGTGGTGCTCTGGGATCCGGCAACCGGCGCCCTGCTGCGCACCATCGCCCTGCCGGACAACGCCACCGGCCTGTCGTGGCTCGGTGATACCGGGGTGCTGGCCGTGGGCGGCGACCCCGTGCGGCTGTACGGCGCGGCCACCGGCATCCAGCTACGCATCCTCGACCGGGCAGGGCAGGTCGCTGGCGGGCCGGACGGCAACACTCTGCTGGTCGCGGGGCCGGAGACCGTGACCCTGTGGGGACGCCCGGCGCCGCCGGCCATAGCGACGGAACCGCCGGTCATGGAGCCCCCGGCGGCAGAAACGCAGCTACCCGGCGAGCCGGGCACTCGCCCGCCCGTGCCGTAGTTCAGACCCGCGAGGTATCAGGGAGCGGTGCGCGGCGGCGGATCGCTCCCGTTTCACGCCTGACCTACTTGACAGCCGCGCGATATTGGTCTATGATGGTTCTATACCGACCGGTCAGTCAGTTATTATGGAGCCAAGAGCAACGCGGCCATCAAGGAGGTTATGTATTATGTCGAGTACCCAAGGGCAATCGCAGTCACCCGCCGTCGCTACCGGACCGGTGACGGCACGCGGGGCGAGCCTGCACCGCCCGCTGCGGCCGCTGCTACGCCTGCCGATCTGGCTCTATCGCGCTCACCTGGGCTGGTTGCTGGGCGACCGCTTCCTGATGCTGACCCATCGCGGGCGCAAGAGCGGCCTGCCCCGTCAGACCGTGCTCGAAGTGGTCCGCCACGACAAGGCGACGGGCACCTACATCATCGTATCGGGCTGGGGCGAGAAGGCCGACTGGTGCCGCAATATCCAGCAGGATCCCCGCGTGCGCGTACAGGTGGGCGGGCGGCGCTTCCCGGCGCGCGCCGTGCGCCTGACGGCGGACGAGGCGACACAGGAGATCGCCGGCTATGCGCGGCGCCATCCCCTGGCCTACCGCCAGCTCGCCAAGCTGCTCATCGGGCAGTTGACCGGTACCGAGGCCGACTACCGGACTATGGCGGCCG
>DASSGZ010000292.1:0-2545 GCA_035693165.1 Chloroflexia bacterium
ATATGCAATCTCGCACTCGTGGTACTGGAACGGGCAAGTGCCCACGGACGAAACCGATTAGTCGCGGTGAGGCGGCGGGCGCGATAAATCGCGCCACTACGCAGCCGTAATTCGTAGCGGCGCGATCAATCGCGCCCGGCCCGGCGTGCCGCGTTATGGGCCTGCCCTACCCGCCCTGCCAGGGGCGGGCCAGGATCTGAATCTCCATGGGCTGGAGCGTGATGTGAAGGGTGCGGACCGGGCCGTTGGTGACGGGGCCGCCGGCTTCGTGGATCTCGACGGTGCCGCCCGCTTGCTGGGCCACGGGGCCGGGCGGGACGGCTTGATCGATGGGCTTGTTGCTGAACAGCAGTTCGTAGGGCATGCCGGGCCGGTTGAGAGCGAAGTCGACGACCACGTCGCCGGCCCACCCGGCCTGGGTGGCAGTGTTGGCGGCGATCAACACTTCTTGATCTTGCAAGATCCGTGAAAAGGCCAGCACGCCCGCCGGGAACGACGAGACGCCGAAGTGAACGCCGTCGCCGGAGAGGGGGCGGAAGTATTGCCGCCCGTAGCGCAGGGCGGGTTGCTGGCGGCGCACGGTCGCCAGGCGGCGGATCGCCTGGTAGAACGGGTGGGTGCGGTCAAAGGCGTTGGGGCGGCCCCAGAGGGCTTCGCGCACGGCTTCCAGTGCGCCGCCCGCGCCGTGCAGGCCCTGCTCGGTGCCATAGTAGAGGCAAGGGATGCCCTGCAGCGCGAACAGGCAGGCGACGCCGAGCGTGAGCTGGTCGTCGAACTGGTGCGGGTTGCCGGGGTCGCTGTAGTAGAAGCGGTGGTTCTGATCGTGGTTGTCCAGGAAGGTCACGAAGTAGCGCCCGGCCTCGCCGTGGGAACTGAGCGTGCCGCGCTCCACCTGCCTGCGGTGCATGAACACGTCGATCACCGACGTAGGCGGGGCCAGGCCCTTGGCGACAGCGGGCAGGCGGAAGAAGAGCGGGAAGTCGAGCGCGGCGTCCACGCCCATCATGTCGCCGGGGTCCATGGCGTTGCGGCCAATGAAGCGGGCGATTTTCTCCTCGTTGTCGTAGACCTCGCCAAAGGTGAAGAAGTTGGTCTTGCCGATGCTCAGAGCGTACTCGCGGATGGCATTGCCGAAGCCGGCGGCGAAGTCGGGGGCGATATATTTCAGCGTATCGATGCGGAAACTATCGACATCGTACTTGGCGATCACGTACTGGTAGGCGTGGATCAGCGCGTCGCGCACCGGCGAATAGAGGCCGCGCTCCTCGGTGGTCTCCTGGTAGGCGGTGAGGAGTTGCTTGAGGGTGAAGAAGTCGCCGCCGGTCTCGTCGCCCACGCCCTCGCGGCGGAAGAACTCGTTGCGCTGGAACTCGGCGGGCCAGACGACGGCATCGGGGTCGGGATGGGGCGGGGGCGTCGCCCAATCGGGCCGCGGCTGGCCGGTGGGGTCGCGCCACTGGATGGCATAGGGGTGGTCCTGGCGCGGAGCCATGTCGCCGAAGCCGGTGTAGGCGAACACATCGCCCACGTGGTTCAGCACGATGTCGAAGATGACGTAGATGCCCCGGTCGTGCGCGGCATCGACCAGGGCGCGCAACTCCTGCTCGGCCAGCGCGGGGTCGGCTTTGGCGCGTTCGGGGTCGGAGGCAAAGCGGGGATCGACCGACAGGAAATCCTGGATGCCGTAGCCGTGGTAGGTGGCCGGGTTGTACTGGCAGTTTTTGAGCACGGGCGACAGCCAGATCGCGCCTACGCCGAGGTCCTTCAGGTAGTCGAGTTGGGCGCGTACGCCGTTGAAGGTGCCGCCCTGGAAGACTCCCACCTCGCCATCCCAGGGGAAGCGGGGCGGCGCCAGCGGGTTGTTGAAGCGGTCGAGCACAATCTGGTAGATCCAGCAATCGCGCCAGTCGCCGGGCGAGGGGAAGGGCGCGGGGCCGCCCAGGTCGCGCGTGCCGGGTTGCCCGGCGCGTGCCGCCAGGGTCGCGGCATGCAGTTCGGAGTCCCAGATGGAGTTGGGCATGGCGGTTCCTCCTGCGGGCAGGTATGAATAGCGGGTTCAGGGGCACACCGCGGGGACCGGGAGGCGAGACGGCGGCGCGGGCCAAGCAGCGGGTGGAAGCGGCCCCTGCGGTTTTATTATACCGCCCGGAGTCAATAGACACGAGCGTTTTTCACCGCGGAGGCGCAGAGGACGCAGAGGTCGTTACGATGAGTGCGATTCGCGATGGCGGCTGATAGCGGGTCATCGTGCTTTTGCGGTGTAGAGGCCGGTTTCAAACCGGCCTGCCGCCTATCAGAATCAGTGTGGTGGGCTATTAATCGGGGAGCCGGCCGTGGGGATCCTGGCGGCCCTGGAGGGCGCGGCGGAAGCTGTCGTGGAAGCCGGCCATGATCAGCAAGGCCCAGAGTACCGCGCCCGGCACCACCCAGGCGGAGACGGTCCCCGTGGCGGCCAGGCCGACGATGGTGCCCAGCCCGGCCAGCGTGCCCAGCATGCCGCCGATCAGCGTGTCATGGGCGAGGCCGAAGCCGAGGGCCGCACCGA
>DASSGZ010000293.1:0-7842 GCA_035693165.1 Chloroflexia bacterium
CCCCGCCCGGCGCACCGGCCGCGATGCCTTCCCGGAGTGCGAGGATTGCCTCACCGCGGGCTGCCCGGTGCCGGAAGGCACGCCCAAGCTCAAGGACACCGGCTGGCCGCGGGCCTGATCCCGGCGCGCCTTCGCGGTGAAAAATCAGCGTCTAGGGGCGCCGGTGGACGACGACCCGGCAGCCGCCTTTCATCCGCACGGCAAACAGCGGCTCGGGCACGGGGTGTTCGCCGGGCGGCACCGCGAAGCGCACGCGCTGGGCCAGCGTCGCCAGGATCAACTGGCCCTCCATCAGCGCGAAGTGGTTGCCGATGCAGATGCGCGGCCCGGCGCCGAAGGGCATGTAGACGTGGCGCGGCAGCCGCTTCTCGTTCTCCGGCGTGAACCGTTCCGGGTCGAAGCGATCCGGGTCGGGGAAGTGGGCCGGGTTGCGGTGCATGGCATAGATCGGGATGACGATGATGCCGTTCTTGCGCAGCGGATAGCCCGCCAGGTCCACGTCGCGCAGCGCCGTGCGGCTGATCGAGTCGGCGGGCGGGTAGAGCCGCAGCGCCTCCTTGAACACCTGCAGCGCGTAGGGCAGGTGGGGCACATCGGCCACGGTGGCCGGGCGCCCGGCCAGCACGGTGTCCGCTTCCTGCTGCAGCCGCGCGTAGACCGCGGGGTTGCGGCCCAGCAGGTACCAGGCCCAGGCCAGCGTGTTCGCCGTGGTCTCGTGCCCGGCCAGGAACAGGGTGATCGCCTCGTCGCGGATCTGCCGGTCGCTCATGCCCTGGCCGGCCTCGTCGCGGGCGGCCAGCAGCAGCGACAGGAAGTCGCCGCGGTCGGAGCCGCCGGCCCGGCGCTCGTCGATCATGGCCTGCAGCCGCCGGTCGATCACGGCCAGGGCGCGGCGGGTGCGGGCGTTGCGCGGCAGCGGCCAGCTCAGCGGCACCGGGAACAGGTGGCTGATGGTGTATTGCAGGAAGGCCAGCGCGTCCGTCACCGCCACGCCCAGTTCGTCGCTCTCGTCGAACACGTCGGCGTCGAACAGCGTCTTGCCGACGATGCTCATGGTCAGCCGCATCATCTCCTGGTCGATACGCAGCACCTGGCCTGTGGCCCACCCCTGCTGGGCGCGCTCAGTATAGGCGACCATCGTGTCCGCATAGCCCGCGATATGGCGCGCGGTGAACGCGGGGGCCATCAGCTTGCGCTGGTGCCGCCAGCTTTCGCCCTCGTTGTTGATCAGCCCCTGTCCCACCACCGGCGTGAAGGCGCGGTGCAGGGCGAGGCCCTTGTCGAAATCCGCCGCGTGGTCCACCAGCGCGGCCTGGATCAGGTCGGGCGCGCTCAGCACGAGCATCGGGAAGGGGCCGAAATGGATGCGGGCCACCGGGCCGCACGCCTGCGTCACCCGCAGCAAGAGGGTCAGGCGATCTTTCTGAAAAGCGCGCATACTGCCGAGCAGTGGCGGTTCGGGAAACGTCGGGACCGGTTTCGCGGCAACCTGGACAGCCATGGCAAGCACTCCGTTCCTCAGCCCGGCGCGGCTGAATTGTGAAATTTCGCACAATACCGATAAGCTAAGTATATGCCGGTCCCGCCCCGCGTCAATCGGTCGAAAGATGTAGCCGCGCCCCGGCACCCGCCCCACGACGAGTGCTGAGTGCTGAGTAACTACGCAGGCATGGGAGTGAACACGCAGCAAGGCGCCGCTACGGAACACACAAAGCCCGGCGGCCATCCCCATCGGGAGATGGCCGCCGGGCCGGGTTGTCGGGGCCGGGCGGGCGGCGCGGGCGCTACGGCCAGCAGCCGCCGTTCTGCAGGACCGACACGCTGTTGTTATCGTCGGCCACGGCGAGGTCGAGGCGCCCGTCGCCGTTCAGGTCCGCGGCGACCAGCCCCGATGGACCGGGGCCGGTGGTGAAGCTCTGGGCGGCGGCGAAGCCACCCTGGCCGTCCCCCCGCGCAACCGACGCATCACTGGTGCCGCGATTCGCGGTGGCGAAGTCGAGCCGGCCGTCACCGTCGAAGTCGCCCACGGTCACGCCGGTGGGGTTGAAGCCGGCGGCGTAATTCACATACGAGTTGAAGGCGCCGCTGCCGTTGTTCAGCAGCACCGACACGTTGTTCTGCTGGAAGTTAGGGACGGCAAGGTCGGGATGCCCATCCCCGTTGAAGTCGCCCGCAACCAGGCGGGTCGGGAAGGTGCCGCCGGTGTGGTAGCTGACGGGAGCGGCGACGCCGTTGCGGTTATTCAGCAGCACCGATACTGTATTGTTCCCGTTGAAGTCCTGGTTGAAGTTGGTGACGACGAGGTCGAGCAGCCCATCCCCGTCGAAGTCCGCCGCGACCAGGCCGTAGGGGCTATTACCGGCGGGATAATCGATGGGCACGAAGCCGCCGGTCGTCCCATAGAGGATCGACACGGTGCCGCCCGCGTAGTCGGCGGTGGCGATGTCGGTGCGCCCATCGCGGTTGATGTCGGCGATGACCACGCCCTCCGGGCGCGAGCCGGTGGTGAGATCGATGCGGGTGGTGCTGAAGCCGCCCGCCCCGTTACCATAGAACACCGACACGAAGTTGGTACTGGTAACGGTATCGTAGTTGGTCACGGCGAGATCGAGGCGGCCATCGGCGTTGAGGTCGCCCAGGGCCAGCTCTTGCGGCGTGTAAGGCACGGTGTAAGCCGTGGGGGCGGCGAAGCCTCCGCCCGGCTGCGCCAGCAGCACCGACACGGTAGTGGGGCCGTTGGAGTTGGCAATGACGAGGTCGGGCCGGCCGTCGCCGTTCAGGTCGCCCGTCACGATGCCCGTCGGGTGGCTGCCCGCCGCGTAATCGGTCCGATAGAAGGGCAGGCACGGGGTCGGCGTGGCCGTCGGCGTGCGGGTGGCCGTGCGCGTCGGCGTCAGCGTCGGCGTGTTGGACGGGGTGAAGGTAGGAGTCGGCGTAAAGGTGTTGGTGGGCGTGGCCGTGGGCGCGCCCGGCGTGCTGGTCGGCGTGGGCGTGTAGGTCGGGGTGATCCGGCCGCCGCAGGTCGTGTCGGCGATATCGGTCAAGGTCCCGCCGATCCCCACCGCGTAGGTGCCGGCCCCCGCCCCGCCGATGTCAAAATGCCCCGAGGGCAGGTCCGGCCCGGCCGCCCAACTGTTCGACACCGGGTCATAGAGCCAGGTGGCGCTTGTGATGGTCCCGAAGTCGGGGCCGGTGCCGATGATGCCGCCGAAGATCCAGAGCCGTCCGCCGATGGAGGCGCTACCGGGGAGGTAGACGCCGCTGCCCGCCGGCATGGAGGCGCGGCTGGTCCAGGTGTCGGTGGCCATATCGTAGTCCTGCAGCCCGGTGTAGCTGTTCTGCCCGGCGGCGACATAGAGGTGGTCGTTGATCACGCCGAATCCGGCATAGGTGCGCCCGCCCGGCATCGCGGCCTTGGTGTTCCAGACGTTGGCGACCGGGTCGTACTCCCAGGTGTTGCCCAGCGCGCTGCCGTTCTGCCCGTTGGTCATGCCGCCGGTGACGTAGATCCGGTTGTTGAAGACGCCGGAGGCCATATAAACGCGGCCTGCCGGGAGGGGAGTCCCGCTGCTCCAGGTGCCCGCGGCGATGTTGTAGATGCGGTTGGCGGTCAGCCCGTTGTTGCCGCTATCGGCCCCGCCGATGACATAGACCTTGCCGTTGAGCACGGCGACGCTGGGCGCGTAGGCCGGGGTGGGCATGGGCGAGAGGTTCGTCCAGGTATTGGTGGCCGGGTTATAGCGGGCAAACCGGCTGACCGGGCCGCCCGAATAGCCCCCCGCCACATAGACAGATGTGCCGTCGCTGCCCACGCCCGGCCCACTGGCCGGGGTCGGGGCCGATTGGCCGCGGCCCCACGCCACGCACGGCGTCGGGGTGGCCGTCGGCGTGTTGGTGGCGGCGACCGTCGGCGTCGGGGTGTTGGTCGGCGTGTTGGTGCTGGTCGGCGTATTGGTATTCGTTGGGGTGCTGGTCGGCGTGTTGGTCGGCGTGTTGGTCGGCGTCGGCGTGTTCGTGGGCGTATTGGTATTAGTCGGCGTGTCGGTCGGGGTAGCGGTCGGTGTATTGGTGGGAGTGTCCGTCGGCGTATTCGTCGGCGTGTTCGTTGGGGTGTTGGTCGGCGTATTCGTCGGCGTGTTGGTTGGGGTATTGGTTGGGGTGTTCGTCGGCGTGTTGGTCGGCGTGTTGGTCGGCGTGGGGGTGGGCGTGTAGCAGGCCGGGCAGGGCGCCTGTGCCACGGACCTACCGCTCAGGCTGCAGGTGGCGCCCTGCCGATCGAGATCGACCGCCACGCGCACGCTGTTCGCGCCCGCCGGAAGGGTGGCGCAGAAGGCCCCACTCAACATCGTGGTGCCCGGCGCAAAGCTGCGCACGCCGCTCTGGGTGGCAATCGTCTGGTACTGACCGGGCGCCTGCCCCGGCACATGGACCTGCAAACTGGCCGTGTAGACATCGGTCACGGTGCAGCCGGCGTTGCTGTTGGCGACGGCGGCGGTCCAGCCCAGGCTATTGTCCGTGCGGCAGACGCTGGTGACGCTGCTGAAGCTCAAGTTACAGATGTTGCAGCCCGGTGGGGGGCGCGACGCGGGCGCCCCGGCCACCGGCCGTCCGCCCGCCGCCGCGCCGCCCAACACGAATAGAACCGCCAGGGCCACCAGACCCAGCCACCATCCTCGTCCCCTGGTGCGGGGCTGTACCTGCCCTTTCATGCGCGCATGCTCCCTTCGTCGTCGTGCGATACGGCCGCCGGGCTGTTGGCTTCCGCGCCCCCCTCCCCGGTCCGGCTCAACAGGAAGTCGAACAGCCCGGCCAGATTATCGAAGCGTACGACCTCCCGCGTGAGCGGGTCTTCCAGCGCCGCCCGCCACACCGTTGCGCCCCCGCTGTGCGTGTGCCAGAGGCGCAGCAGGTAGGATAAGTACTCCGGACGCGCGTGATCATGGCTGCCCATAGCGGTGGCTCCCTCCCGATGTGGCGGCGCGCACTCCCCGCGTGCCCCCGGCTGCCGGCCGGCGGGGATCGGACGCTTGCCGGGATCATACAAGAGGGGGTGTTGAAAAAGCGTTGAATCGCCACGGCGGGCGCTGAGTCACGATGAAGGACGGGATCGGGTGTAGGGGCGGACGGATGTGTCCGCCCCGGTGGGGCGCGTACCCGGCATCCGGCGCGGCGGCCGGGGGCGATTTATCCCGCCGTTACGGATACGGCTTAGACCGCGCAGGCGGCCTTCGCAACGCGAGCCGGAGGCTTGAGCCTCCGGGCCGCCGCGCCGCGTCGTTGCCAAGCGCGCCGAACTCGCGTATAGTAGGGGTGGAAAGTGTCCATGCCTTTCCCGCCCGCCCGCCGGAGGATGCCGGGGCGGGCCGGCTTGCCCCTACGTCGCAGGCGTCGCTCCATCTCCGCCCGGACTCCCGCATGGCTTGTTTGACCCTGTCTTTGCTTGGCGGCTTCCAGGCCGCCATCGACGGCACGCCGGTGGCCGGCTTCGATACCGACAAGACGCGCGCGCTGCTGGCCTACCTGGCCGTGGAGGCCGGGCGCCCGCACGAGCGGGAAACGCTGGCGGGCCTGCTGTGGCCCGAACTGCCCGACGACGCCGCGCGCCGCAACCTGCGCAACTCGCTGTTCAAACTGCGCCAGGCGCTGGGCGAGGAGGACGGCGCGCCCGGCTTCCTGCGGATCACGCTCAAGACGGTGCAGATCGACCCGGATGCCGAGGTCGTGGTCGATGCCGGGGCGTTCAGCGGGCTGATCGCGGCCTGCATGGCGCACCGCCACCGCCACGTCGAGCGCTGCGCCACCTGCCATGCGCGCCTGGCGCAGGCGGCGGCGCTGTACCAGGGCGGGTTCCTGACCGGCTTCCACCTGGGCGATTGCGCCGCGTTCGAGGAATGGCTGGTGCTCACGCGCGAGCGGCTGCACCGGGCTGCCGTGCAGGCCCTGGCCCGGCTGGCCGCCTACCACGAGGGGCGCGGCGAGGTCGCGCCGGCCCTGGAGTACACCTTCCGCCAACTGGCGCTGGAGCCGTGGCGCGAGGAAGCCCACCGCCAGGCCATGCGCCTGCTGGCCCGCAGCGACCAGCGCAGCGCCGCCCTGGCCCAGTACGCGGCCTGCCGCAAAGCCCTGGCCGAGGAACTGAACGCCGAGCCGGGCGCCGAGACGACCGCGCTATACGACCGGCTGCGCGCGGGCGCCCTGCCCGACGACCCCGCCGCCGCGCCGGACGCGCCCAACGCCCTGCACCGCATGCCCCAACCGCTGACGCCGTTCATCGGGCGGGAAGCCGAGCTGCGGCTGATTATCGAGCGGCTGGACAGCCCCGATTACCGGCTGATCACGCTGATCGGCCCCGGCGGCGTGGGCAAGACCCGGCTGGCCTGGCAGGCCGCCGCCGAGCAGGGGGGCGCGTTCGCGGACGGCGTCTACTGGGTGCCGCTGGCGGCCCTCACCGAGCCCGACCTGATCCCGGCGACCATCGGGCAGGCGGTGGGCCTGCGGTTCGAGACGGCGGCCAACCCGGCGGCGCAACTGACGGGCTTTCTGCGCGACAAGGAAATGCTGCTGGTGCTCGACAATTTCGAGCAGTTGCAGAGCCACGCCGCCACCGACCTGCTGCCGGGGATCTTGCGCGGCGCCCCGCGGGTCAGTCTGCTGGTGACATCGCGCGAGCGGCTGGGGCTGCAAGCCGAAGTCGTGCTGGACCTGGCGGGCCTGCCCCTGCCCGAAGCCGCGCAGGCGGCCCCCGCCGCCCTCCGGGGAAGCCGGGGGCAGGCCGCGGTCTCGCCGGCCCTGCTGGAGCCGGCCACGTTGCTGGCGTCGAGCGCCGTGCAGTTGTTCGTCGAGCGCGCGCAGCAGACGCAGCCGGCGTTCGCGCTGACGGCGGAGACGGCGCCCGGCGTGGTGGAGATCTGCCGGCTGGTGGCCGGGCTGCCGCTGGGCATCGTGCTGGCCGCGGCCTGGGTGCGCCATTTCCCCCCGGCGCGCATCGCCGCCGCCCTGCGCGCCAACCTCGACTTCCTCGCCAGCCGGGCCGCCGACCTCGCGCCCCAGCATCGCAGCCTGCGCGCCGTGTTCGATCATTCCTGGCAGTTGCTGTCCGCCACCGAGCAGCGGGTCTTTCGCGGGCTGGCCGTGTTCAGCGGCGGGTGGGACGACGAGGCCGCCGCGCGAGTGGCCGGGGCCGCGCTCGGTGCGCTGGTGTCGCTGGTCGATAAATCGCTGGTGCGGCAGGACAGCGCCGGGCGCTTTCAGGTCCACGAAGTATTGCGCCAGTATGCGGCGGAAAAGCTGGCCGCCGCGCCGGGCGAGCAGGCCCAGGTGCGGCACGATCACGCGGCCTATTATCTCGAACTGGCGGAACTGGCCGCGACCGGCCTGAGCGGCGAAACGCAGGGCGAGTGGCTGGCGCGGCTCGAACGGGAGCATGACAACCTGCGGGCCGCCCTGCGCTGGATGCAGGAGCAGGCCCAGGTCGAACCGGCCTTGCGCATGGGGGCGGCCCTGTCGCGGTTCTGGTATATCCGCGGCTACTTCAGCGAGGGGCGGGCGACGCTGGCCGCCGTGCTGGCGCTGCCCGCCGGCGCCCTGCCCCAGGTGCGGGCGGGCCGGGCCAGGGCGCTGCAGGCCGCGGGCGACCTGGCGCGCGCCCAGGGCGACTATGCCGCCGCCCGGCTGCTGTGCGAGGAGAGCCTGGCGCTCTACCGGGCTCTGGGGCAGCAGAAGGACATCGCCGTCGCGCTCAACCGCCTGGGCATTGTCGCCTGGAACCAGGAGGACCACGCGACCGCCCGCCGGCTGTATGCCGAAAGCCGGGAGATCAGCCGGGCGCTGGGCGACAAGCAG
>DASSGZ010000294.1:0-5266 GCA_035693165.1 Chloroflexia bacterium
GAGATGGTGATGCCGGGGGACAACACGCAGATGACGGTGGAGTTGATCGTACCGGTGGCCATCGAGGAAGGGTTGCGGTTCGCGATCCGGGAAGGCGGGCGCACGGTGGGAGCCGGCGTCTGCACCAAGATTATCGAGTGACACAGCCTGGCGGCTGGACGGGCCGGGGCTGCCCCCACGGGGGTAGCGCCGCCCGCTCGCCGGTGATCGGCGAAAGGGAGAATTAGGAGCGTGGCGAAGCAAAAGATTCGCATCCGCCTGAAGGCGTACGACCATAAAATTCTGGACCAGTCCGCGCAGCAGATCGTCGAGACGGCTGAGCGGACGGGGGCTCTCGTAGCCGGCCCGGTTCCGCTGCCGACGAAGATCGAAAAGCACAGCGTGATCCGCGGCCCCTTCATCGACAAAGACTCGCAAGAGCAGTTCGAGATCCGCACTCATAAGCGGTTGATCGACGTGCTGGATCCGAACCAGAAGACGATCAGCGCGCTGATGAGGCTCAACCTGCCGGCCGGCGTCGATATCGAGATCAAGCTGTAAGGCAGAGCCGGCACCTGTGGCCGATAGCCCGGCTCTGCGCCGGGGTCTCTCGGCCCGCCAGTAGACGTTCAGACCATAGCTGAACAGAGGGTTTTGAGCACCATGATTAAGGGTATTTTGGGCCGCAAAGTCGGCATGACCCAAATTTTCGAGGCCAACGGGACCGCCGCGGGCGTGACCGTGGTGCAGGCCGGCCCCTGCACCGTCACTCAGGTGAAAACGCCGGAGAAAGACGGCTATCAGGCGGTGCAGATCGGCTTCGAGGAGCTGACCGGCCGCCAGGAGCGCAAGCTCACCGACCCGCAGAAGGGCCACCTGCGCAAGAACAAGTTGCCGCTGCTGCGCCACCTGCGCGAAGTCGAAGTCGGCGGCGACGATGGGGCGAGCCACAATGTGGGCGATAAGATCGACGTGACCATGTTCGCCGTCGGCGACCTGGTCGATGTCATCGGCACGTCCAAGGGCAAGGGCTTTGCCGGTGTGGTCAAGCGCCACCACTTCCGCGGGGGCCCCAAGACGCACGGCCAGTCCGACCGCCACCGGCGCGCCGGTTCCATCGGCGCGGGCACCACGCCGGGCCGGGTTTACAAGGGCATGCGCATGGCCGGGCAAATGGGGAACGAGCGCGTGACCGTGCAGAACCTGCGCGTTCTGCAGATCGACACCGAGCGCAACCTGCTGGTTCTGCGCGGCGCGGTTCCGGGGCCTGCGGGCAGCCTGATCACCGTCCGCAAGGCCATCAAGGGGACGAAGTAGACCGCCAAGCAGGTCCGCCCCCTGCGAGGCCCCACGGTCCCTCAGGGTCACGGCCGGCACGTCGGAGCCTCAGGCTTGTTTGTGCCCCGGTATCCGACC
The DNA here is from genome assembly GCA_035693165.1 of Chloroflexia bacterium. Lineage (GTDB taxonomy): Bacteria > Chloroflexota > Chloroflexia > QHBQ01 > JAICKM01 > JAICKM01. The sequence goes on from DASSGZ010000294.1 coordinate 1,396, forward strand.
GCTGCTTTATCGTAATGGAGAAAAAGAGTGCAGGCAACCATCTTTAATTTACAGGGCCAGGCCCTCGACACGGTGGAGCTGAACGATGCGATCTATGGCATCGAGCCCAACATCGGTGTCGTGCATCAGGCCGTGCTGCGCCAGCAGGCCAACGCCCGGCTCGGCACGCACAACACGCTGACGCGGGCGGACGTGCGCGGCGGCGGCAGGAAGCCGTGGCGCCAGAAGGGCACCGGCCGGGCGCGCCAGGGGTCCACCCGTGCCCCCCAGTGGCGCCATGGCGGCGTCGTGTTCGGCCCCCATCCGCGCTCCTATGTCCAGGATCTGCCGCGCAAGATGCGCCGGCTGGCGATGCGCTCCGTCCTCTCGGCCAAGGCCGCGGATGGGCAGATCCTCGTGATCGACAGCTTTACCGACCTGGAGCCGCGTACCAAGGTCATGCTGAGCACCCTGGCCGCCCTCAACCTGGCCGACCGGCGCGTGCTGATTATGACGCCGGAGCGCCATGACAACCTGGAACTGGCCGCCGGCAACCTGAAGAATGTCACCACCATGCGCACGCAGTACTTGAGCCTGGTGGCGATGTTGAAGGCGGAAATCCTGGTCCTCGACCGGGCCAGCCTCACCGTCATCGAGAGCATCCTGGGCCAGACCGGCGGGCGCACGTCCCGCCCGATCGCTGCCCCGGAAGGCGCGGCTCCGTCCCGCCTGGCTTCGGTGCTGGACGGCGAGCCTGCGGCCCCCGCGGCGGAAGCGCCCGCGGTGGGCGGCGCGACGGTGACCTCGACCATCACGGCGGCTCCGCCCCCCGCCACGAGCCCGGTGGAATCCCCGGTGGAGACCGAGGCCGACACCGCGGCTGCGGATACCGCAGCCCTGGAGACGCAGGGTGAGGAGGAGAACGCCTAATGGACAGCAAGCTTTACGACGTCATCCGCCGTCCGGTCATGACCGAGAAGAACAGCCTGCTCATGGAGCAGGGGAAGTATACCTTCGAGGTCTCCCGCGACGCGACCAAGGCGATGATCAAGCGTGCCGTGGAGCAGGCCTTCCCCAATGTCAAGGTGCAGGCCGTCAATATCATCAACGTGCATGCCAAGCGCCGCAACTTCAGCCACAAGCGCAAGCGGATCTCCGATTGGGGGCCGCGCTGGAAGAAGGCGATTGTCACGTTGGGCCCCGGCCAGCATATCGAGATTTTTGAGGGAGTCTAAGCCATGCCACTGAAACGGTATAAGCCGACTTCGCCGGGCCGCCGCTTGACCACCGTGGCTACCTTCGAGGAGATCACGGCCAAGAAGCCCGAGAAGTCACTCATCGAGATTAAGAAGAGCAACGCCGGGCGGAACAACCAGGGCCGCATCACCGTGCGCCATCGTGGCGGCGGGCACAAGCGGTTCTACCGGATCATCGATTTCAAGCGCAACAAGCTGGGCGTGCCCGGCCGCGTGGCGACCATCGAGTATGATCCCAATCGCTCGGCGCGCATCGCGCTCATCCACTATGCGGATGGCGAGAAGCGCTATATCCTGGCGCCGCTCGGCCTCAAGGTCGGCGACACCATCATGTCGGGCAGCGGCGCGGAAGTGCGCGTCGGCAACACGTTGCCGATCCACAGCATCCCGCTCGGCACCCAGATCCATAACATCGAATTGCAGGCGGGCCGGGGCGGCCAGCTCGTGCGCAGCGCGGGCGAGTCGGCCCAGTTGATGGCGCGCGACGAAACCTATGCCCAGGTGCGTATGCCGTCGGGTGAGGTGCGCCGCATCCACGTGAACTGCATGGCGACCATCGGCCAGGTGGGCAACATCGACCACGAGAACATCCGCCTGGGCAAGGCCGGGCGCAGCCGCTGGCTGGGCTACCGGCCCACGGTGCGCGGGTCCGTGATGAACCCGCGGGACCATCCGCATGGGGGCGGCGAAGGCCGCACGCCGCGCGGGGGGCAGCCGCAGACCAAGTGGGGCAAGCCGGCCCATGGCCGCACCCGCAACAACCCGCGGACCGATAACATGATCGTGCGCAAGCGTTACGCGAAATAGGCTGACCCGGAGGAATCATGAGTCGCTCTACGAAAAAGGGGCCGTTTGTCGAAGAACGGCTGCTGAACCGCATTAAGCAGATGAACAGCACGGGCGCCAAGCGCGTGATCAAGACCTGGTCGCGGGACTCCACCGTCTTCCCGGAGATGGTGGGGCACACCATTGGTGTCCACGACGGCCGTCGCCATGTGCCGATTTACATCACCGAGAACATGGTGGGCCACAAGCTTGGCGAATTCGCTCTCACGCGCTTCTTCAAGGGCCACATCAAGGGTGCCGAGCGCATGCATCGCGCCAAGTAAGAGGAGAGGGTTACACCAATGGAAGTACGCGCTACCGCGAAGTTTATACGCAGTTCGCCGCGCAAAGTCCGCCTGGTGCTCGACGTGGTCCGCGGCAAGCCGGTGAAGGAAGCGCTGGCGATCCTGCGCTTCATGCCGCAGCACGCGGCCCGCGAGGTGATGAGCGTGGTGGCTTCGGCTGCCGCCAACGCGGAGAACAATTTCCAGATGGCTCCGGATGACCTGGTCATCACCAGCATCTACGCCAATGAAGGGCCTACCTTCAAGCGGTTCCGGGCCAAGGCACGCGGCCAGGGTACCCGTATCCTGAAGCGTACCAGCCACATTACCGTTGTGGTCGACGAACGGGAGGGTATCTAGGTTGGGACGTAAAGTTCATCCTGTCGGATTCCGCCTCGGCATCATCAAGGATTGGCAGTCGCGCTGGTTCGCCGAGCGCAACTACACCGAGCAGTTGCACGAGGACATTAAGCTGCGCGCCCTGGTGGCCAAGCGGCTTGCCAACGCCAGCATCTCGCATATCGAACTGGAGCGCTCCGCCGCCAACCAGATCGAAATCACACTCTCGACGGCCAAGCCGGGCATTGTCATCGGCAAGGGCGGCCAGGCCGTGGAAGTGCTGCGCAAAGAGTTTGAGACCCTGACGGGCAAGAAGGTCAAGTTGAACATCAACGAGATCAAGCAGCCCGAACTCGACGCCTTCCTGGTGGCCGAGAGCATCGCCGACCAGATCACCCGCCGTGTGTCGTACAAGCGGGCGATGAAGCAGGCGATCCAGCGCGCGACGCGCCTGGGCGCCAAGGGGGTGCGTATCCGCCTCAGCGGCCGCCTGGGCGGCGCCGAAATGGCGCGCGTCGTCGGCGAGCGCGAGGGCCGCGTGCCCCTGCACACCATCCGCGCCGATATCGACTACGGCCAGGTGCACGCGCACACGACCTATGGCCGCGTGGGCGTCAAGGTCTGGATCTATCGCGGCGACGTGATCGGCACGCGCCCCGGCGAAGAGCCGCTGGGCGGCGAGTTTGGCCGGGGCCGCGAGGGCGGCAGCCGCCCGCCGCGCCCCGAGGGGCGCCAAGGTGGCGAGGGCCAGCGTGGTCCGCGCCCGGCTCCGGCGGCGCAGCAAGGCGCCCCCGCGCCGCGTGCTCCGCGCCCGCCGCGCCCGGTCGAGGCTCCGGCCCCGGCTCCGGCGGCAGCAGCGACTCCGAGCGCACCCGCCGCGGAGACGGCGATCCAGGTCAGCCACGAGGCGCTGCCCGCGCCCGCCGCGGAGGTGACGCCGAGCGCGCCCGCCGCGGAGACGGCGATCCAGGTGAGCCATGAGGCGCTGCCCGCGCCCGCGGCGACCCCCGCCGAGCAGCCCGCGCCGCCGAGCATGGAAACGAGCATGCCGGCTGCCGCGCCCGCCGAGGAACCCGCGACCCCGTATGTCGCCGTGGAGACCCAGGGCGACACGGCCACGCCGGCCACCGATCTGGGTATCGCCAGCGAGGCGCCTGCGACCGCTGAGGCCGCCGGCACCGGCGCCGG
>DASSGZ010000295.1:0-3497 GCA_035693165.1 Chloroflexia bacterium
GTGCTACGCACCGCTTCGCGAACAATCGCGCCGCTACGAATCGCCCGGCTCGCGTCCTCCAGCCCACGCCGTAGGGGCCGGTTGCAAACGGGCCCGCGCCGCCGGTACCGCCCCGGCGGCCTAATCCGTTCCCTTGAGCGAGGCCAGCGGCCATAGGCGATACTCGACTTCGGCCAGCCCCGCCTGGACAACGGCGTCCACCACCTCGGCAGCCGATTTGTAGCAGGCCACCGACTCATCGAGCGGCACCTTGCCGTCGATGTTGACGATGATACCCGCCTCGCGGTACTCGCGGTTGACCTGCTCTTGCGACAGCTTCTGCTTGGCGGCGGACCGCGACAGGCGGCGCCCGGCGCCGTGGTTCACCGAATAGCCGCTGTTCACGGCGCCCGGCAGCGGGCGCAGGATATAGCTGAAATCGCGGTTGCTGCCGGGGATCAGCACCGGGTGGCCGGTGGCGGCCCAGCGCGTGCCGGCCAGCGCCGGGTGGCCCGCCGGGAAGGCGCGCGTGGCCCCCTTGCGATGCACCCAGACCTCACCGAACTCCGGGTGCTGCTCGCGCTGCACCAGGTTGTGGCTGATCTCGTAAATCAGCTCCAGTTCCGCGCCGAACACCTCCTCGAAGGCTTCCGCGAGTTGCTGGAACAGGATCAGGCGATTGATGATGGCGAAGTTGCCCCCGGCGGCCACGGCGTTGAGGTAGCTGCGGTGGTACGGCGAGTCGGGCGTGAAGTAGCCCAGGTCGATATGCGCCGCCTTCTTGCCCTTGTTGCCGCGCGCCAGCTCGAAATAGTTGGTCGCCAGGCCGTGGCCGAAGCCACGGCTGCCGCTATGCACCTGCACGAACAGCGTGCCCGTTTCCTCGCAGCGTTGCAGTTCGATGAAGTGGTTGCCGCCGCCCAGCGACCCCAACTGGTTCATGCCGCGCTCCGGGCGGCCCTTGCCGCCCCACGGCACATCCCAATCGTCGTCCACCGGGATGCGGTTGCGCTCAGCGCGGCTGCGGTCCAGCCCCGCGCCATACTTGGAGAGGTAGTAATCGGCGCCGCCGCGGATCAGCTTCTGGAACTCCTTCTCGCCGATGCGGCCCAGCGTCTTGCTCGTGCCGCCCGCGCCCAGCGCGATGCGCTCGGTGACGGCGCGGTTAAAGGCCAGCCGCTTGTCGCGGTTCGCCGCCCCCACCGGCACATCCGAGCGCGCGCTGATCATCCCGCAGTTATGCACGAAGACCCCCGCCGCCAGCGCAAAGTTGCCATAGTCGGGCACGGTCAGGCAATAGACATCCGCCGTATACGGCAGCGGCTCTACGCTGACCACTTTGTGGTTGTAGCCATGACGGAAGCGCCGGTGGTTATGGATGCCGAAGCCGCCCCCCGGCACGACCTCGCCGCACGTTTCGCATACGTGGCTACGATGGGCGATTTCCGACGATTTGCGGCGCCCTTCCGGCGAGATATTGTAGGCTCGCAAATACTTCTTACCTCGCTGGCCGTTGCCAGCTACGGCGGCGCGGAAATGTTCGGGATTGTTCGCCATGTAGGTCAGGATATTCTGCGTGCCCCGCTCGGCGAAATAGTCGTGCCCATCGGGAGTCTGGGCCTTAGCGGCAAGCGCCGCCTTGCGTAGTTCTTCAAACCAGGCAGACTGGAAATGGGAATTCCGCTCGCGCATGCTTTTATGGTAAGCCACGTGGTCGCGGTCGCCCATAAACTCCAGGTTCTCCGGGCGGTTGTCTGTCGGAGTGAAGTTCCGATGGTGAATGACCGTCTTTTGTCCAGGGAAGGAGGGAATATCGCCGAGCAATCCGCCCCGCGCCATGATCCAGTGGACCCGTTGGTCGTTCTCCGAGCCGGGATGACGCACCACGGTGTATCCGTCGCGGTCGGTGCGCAGGCGGAAAGGCATCAGCGAGGTGCCGGGATGCAGGTGCTGGGCTTGCCGGTAGATGCCTCTACGCAGCAGAAAGAGGTGATCCGGCGTGCAAACAATCGTCTGCTCGTTGTCCAGCACCACCTTGACCAGCGGCGCATCGCGCCGGGTCCGGCGGGCCGTGGCCCGCGCCACGACAATCTGCTGATCGGCGTCGAGCGCATAGACCAGCAGATCCCCCGCGGCGTCGACGAGATCCGCGATGGGGTACGCACGCCCATCCACGGTCGGGATCAGCGTGTCCCCGGTGAAGCAGCCAATATCGTACCCGACGGGCCCCATCGCCACGGTGCCGTCGGTCAGGATGACCGAGCCGACCGGCACGCCGTAGCCGAAATGAGCGTCGGGCGTGATGACGACCAGCTTTACGCCGGGGAAGCGCGTGGCGTTGACGATCTGCGGGTAGAGACCGTCTTCGGCTTCGGCCAGCAGGGCCGGGGTGAAGAAGAGCCGCACCGGCACCTCGCCCGTGTCGCGGGTCTGCAACGTGAAGTAGCCGTCCGGGTGGGGCACGGCGTAGTCCTTCCAGTTGTAGACGGTGATCGGCTTCAGGTCCATGGCGCCCCTTCCTGGTGGTAGATGTGGTGTCCGGGTTAGACGACGGAGACTGCATGGAACGCGCCACGCGCACCGCGCGGGCGATCCGGGGGAACCACCGGGAACCGAACCAGGCGGCGGCGGGGAGACTCGAACTCCCAAAAACCGGTTGGTCACTATGGTTCGGTAACGCTCTTTCGACGGCCCGCGCCGGGCAAATGGTGAAAAAGCGGCTCACGTAGCGCGTTTACCATTTCCGCCACTACCGCCGATCCCCTGGCCCGGTTCCCGTGCGGTTCCTGGCTGGCCCGGCAGGATTCGAACCTGCAACCGCGGAGTTAACAGCTCCTCGCGCTACCGTTGCGCCACAGGCCAAAATGGAGCAGAAGGCGGGACTCGCACCCGCAGCCTCGTACGTGGCACGCACACGCTCTGCTGTTGAGCTACTTCTGCCGGTGGGGCTCCGTGCGAAGCCCCGATTCTGGTGCGGTCGAGGTGGCAGGAATCGAACCTGCGGCCTCCGGGTTCGCGGCCCGGTGCTCTGCGATCCGCTGAGCTACACCCCGTGGGGTTGGAATGGCCCGATTCGAACGGGCGACCCCCTGCTCCCAGGGCAGGTGCGCTACCAGGCTGCGCCACATTCCAAAGCGGTGCGCCGGGCGGGCCCGGCGCGGTGCGCAGAGGAGGATTTGAACCCCCGAAGGCTATGCCACCTGATTTACAGTCAGGCCCGATTGGCCGCTCCGGCATCTGCGCTCGTGTTAGCTCTATTATCGCCGGAGCCGGCAGCGCGCGGAACCGGCGCGAGGCGGATCGAGCGTTGCGCTGCTCGGCGGAGCGCGGCACCGGTCGCGCGATGGAGGCAGCGTACATCGCGGGACGCCGCGCGGACGCGGCACGGGCCGAATGAAGGACGAAAGTCCCTACTGCAGGCTTACCGACCGGCCTTTACGACCACTGGTCGTACTGTTATAATCGAGCCTGTTGGCTTTCGTCAAAAACGGCCCCCTGCCGAAGGAAACTCCTGTATG
>DASSGZ010000296.1:0-13387 GCA_035693165.1 Chloroflexia bacterium
TGAACGGCCATGATGCCCGCATCGAGATCGTGATCCCGGTGTATAACGAGGCGGAGCAGTTGGCGGCGAGCGTCGAGACGTTGCGCGCATACTTGCTGCTCGAATTGCCCTACCGGTTCCAGATCACCATCGCCGACAACGCCAGCACCGACGCCACCCCGGCCATTGCGCGGGAGTTGGCGGCGCGCTATCCCGAAGTGCAGGTGCTGCGCCTGGAACAGAAGGGCCGCGGGCGCGCGCTGCGGGCCGCCTGGGGCGCCAGCCGGGCCGATGTCGTGAGCTATATGGATGTCGACCTTTCGACGGGGCTGCCCGCCTTTCTGCCCCTGATCGCGCCGCTGGTCAGCGGTCAGAGCGACCTCGCCATCGGCACACGGCTGGCCCGCGGGGCGGAAGTCACCCGTTCGCCCAGGCGCGAAGTGATCTCCCGCGTGTACAACCTGCTGATCACGCTGGCGTTCTTCAACCGCTTCAGCGATGCCCAGTGTGGCTTCAAGGCTGCCCGCGCCGACGTGATCAAGCGCCTGCTGCCCCTGATCGAGAACAACGCCTGGTTCTTCGATACGGAGCTGCTGCTGCTGGCCGAGCACAACGCGTTGCGCATCGCCGAGGTGCCCGTGCGCTGGATCGAGGACCCCGGCACGTCGGTGCACCTGCGCAGCACCATCGCCGAGGACCTGCGTGGTCTCTGGCGGATGCGCCGCGCCTTCTGGCGGGGCCAGGGTCGCCTGCCGGCGCACCGGCGGCTCGATGCCGTGCCTGCGAGCCACTAGCGTGTTATCGACGCCGCGGCCCTTATACGGGAACGGTCATTCTGAGCGCAGCGAAGAATCTCCGCCTTTTAGCTCAAACAACGAGACTCTGAGCGCAGCGAAGAGTGACAACCACCCTGTGACAAACTCTTGAGCACCCAACGAGGCTGGACATGAGTGTATTTTCGACAAGCGCGCGCCGGGCACCGCATCCCGGCCCGGTTACGGGAGCCGAGATCGGCATCCCGCTCCCCCGCTCCGCCCCTGCCGGGACCGAGATCTCCCTAGGCCGGCGGCTGCGCGATTGGAAGACGCTGGCGGGGTTCGCCCTCAGCGCGGCCATCATCCTGGTCTTTGTGCTGACGGCGCACCTGGACCTGGGCCGGATCTGGGCCACCGTGCGGACCGCCGATGGGCGCTACCTGGCGGCGGCGTTGGCCGTCTATTTCGGCGCCTTTCTGCTGCGCGGGTTGCGCTGGCGGCTGCTGTTGCGCCGGGCCGATCTCGGCGCCGCCGTCCGCCTGCCCGCGCTCGGCGGGCTGGTGGAAATGATCTTCCTCTCGTGGTTCGTCAACTGCCTGGTGCCCGCCAAGCTGGGCGACGCCTACCGCGCCTACCTGCTCAAGCAGGACACCGGCGCCGGCATGGACCGGACCCTGGGCACCGTGGTGGGCGAGCGCATGGCCGACGTGCTGGCCCTGGTGGTTCTGCTGCTGGGCAGCGGGCTGCTGATCCTCGGCAACCTGGCCGGCGCCGGGGGCAACCTGCCGCTGATTCTCCTGCTCGGCACGGGGCTGGCGGGGGCCATCGGGGGCGGCGTGGTGGCGCTGCGCCTGGGGGCTGGGCGGCTGGCCGCCCGGCTGCCGGAACGCCGGCGCGTGGTGTTCGAGCGCTTCGTCGCCGCCCTGCTGAGCACGTTCCGGCGCGACATCCAGGCGCCGCTGTACGGCCTGACCGCGCTGATCTGGGCGGGCGAAGTGGCCCGCATCTGGTTGGTGCTGCAAAGCTTCCATATTACCGGGCTGGCGCCGGGGGTGATCATCTTCACCGCGCTGGCGGGGTCGCTGCTGAGCACGATCCCGTTCACACCCGCCGGGTTGGGCGCGGTCGAGGGCGTGTCGGTCGCCATCCTGGGCGCCTTCGGCGTCGCCGGCACCCTGGCCGGCGCGGTCGCCGTGGTCGACCGGGTGATCAACTATTGGAGCAACATCCCGGTGGGCGCGCTGCTGTACCTGGCCCGCCGCCGGCGATTGCGTTAGAGCGGTAGCCCTTGCCTATCGCTCCAATTCCAATTTCGGGTTCTCAGCAAATCCTAATTATTTGCCGCCCTCCTTTAAGCGCACGTCGCTAAACTCATATTGAGCGAATGAAACAGATCATCGTTTCACAGTAAATAGCCGGGCAGTGGGTTGCACCGCAAATGCCGCGCGACCCAGGATAAGGAGCCAGACGTGACGCAAGCCATTGACGAACAGGACGACGACGCGCCGGTAGGCCGGATTCTGTCCCGCCGCGAGGTGCTGGGGCTGCTGGGTGGCCTGGGAGCGGTGCTGCTGGTGGGCTGCAGCGACAATACGGCAGCGACCACGACGCCCGCCCAGGGGTCCGCACCTGCCGCCACCCCGACACCTGCCGCCGCGACCGCCGGTGCTACGAGCACGGCCCTGCCCGCGGAGGGGGCGACAGCCCAGGTGGCTACCCCCGCCGCTTCACCGACTGCGGAGACCGCCGCATCGGTGGACTGTGTTGCCCGGCCCGAACTGACCGAAGGCCCCTACTTTAAAGACGAGAAGATCAACCGCTCCGATATTCGCTCCGACACCTCCACCGGCGCCGTGAAGGAGGGCCTGCCCCTGGCGCTGACCTTCCTCGTCTCGTCCATCGCATCAAATGCCTGCAAACCGTTACAGGGAGCCCAGGTGGATGTCTGGCATTGCGACGCGGCGGGCACCTACTCGGATACCAGCGACCCCAACTGGGGCAGCACGGTGGGCCAGAACTACCTGCGCGGCTACCAGCTCACCGACGCGCAGGGCAAGGCCGCCTTCACCACGATCTATCCCGGCTGGTACCGGGGTCGCGCCGTCCACCTCCACTTCAAGATTCGCACGACCGGCACGGACGGCAACGCCTACGAGTTCACCTCCCAGTTGTTCTTCGACGACACGCTGTCCGACCAGGTCTTCGCCCAGGCGCCCTATGCGACCAAGGGCACGCGCGACACCCGCAACAGCAACGACAATATCTACCAGAGCGGTGGCGCCCAGTTGCTGCTCAACCCGACCGGGGATCTGCAGAAAGGCTACGCCGCTACGATGAGTATCGCGCTCGATTTGTCGGATACGAAAGTGGGGGCGTCGGACAGCAACGCGCAGAACGGCGGCGGGCCGGGCGGGCCACCTCCCGGTGGTGGGCCGGGCGGACCAGGATCAACTCGCACGCCATAATCGCTGCGCACTTGATCGTTGCGGTCGCGCGCACCCGCAATCGCCAATCATAGCCCTGCCTGCGGGCCTCGGCGCCCAGGCGGCCGTTGCCCCCGCCCCGCCGTCCGCCAGGTTGCCACGAACCCGGTGACTGATCAACAGCTACCCGAGGATGGTATACTTAGATAGGATTATCAGGAATTTGGCCGCGCGGCGGCACCGGCGGCGCGCGGCAGGGGCAAGAATCGTGATGCAAAATCGGGTGTGGGGATGGTTGGCGTTGATTGCGCTGCTGGCGGGGCTTCTCGCCGTGGTGCGCTGGGTGGGGCAGACCACGCCCGCCCTGACCATCTATGTGGATCTGGGGTTCGGCACCGGGGCGACGCCGACCAGCGTCGCCGTCGCGGTGCCGCAGGTGACGGCGCCACCGTCGCTGCTGCCCGCTAGCCAAACGCCGGCGGTAGCCGGGGCGCCGTTGCCCACGCTACCGGCGGCGGGCACCATCGTCCAGCACACTATTCAGCAGGGCGACACGTTGAGCGGCATCGCCGCCCGCTACGGCACCACCGTCCAGGCGATCCAGGCACGCAACGGCATCGCCAACCCGAACCTGCTCTTTATCGGGTCGCCGTTGCAGATCATGGTTGGCGAACAGCCGACGGCGGTGGCCGCGGTGCCGGTCGCGCCGACGATGGGGCCGGAGACCGGGGCGGCCCCGCCCACCCCCGCGCCGCTGCCCGGCCCGGCGGGACCCATCGCGCCCGCGGCGATGAATGAGTTGCAGCCCACGCGCCCCGCGCAGCCACCCGCCGCCTACACCGTCTATATCCCCACCGCGAACAAAACGGGCCAGTGGTTCCATTTCACCTGCGAGTTCGACGCGGCCTGGGCGATCTTCAAGACGCACGGCCTCGATGTGAGCCTGGACGATCAGTTGCAGATTATCGGCGTCGATAACAGCGTCACGCCGTCGTATAAGCAGACCGCGCAAGGGGTGGAGATCTACGGCGGCGACATCGCCAACCACTACTCCGGCGATTACAAGACAAACTTCCTGGCGCGTACGACCGGCTCGGCCATGCAGAAGGTGTTCGAGCACTACGGCTTCGCCACCACGCCGGTCCGCGACCAGGCGGGCGTGGAAGCCGCCTTGCAGGCGGGCAACCTGATCTGGATCAAGACCACGGTTGACTTCCAGCGCTGGGTGCCGGCGACCTGGATCGGCCCCGATGGGCGCCGCTACCCGACCGTGCTGGGCAACGATCACGCGGTGGTGGTGGCCGGGTACAACGCCGACGCCGTGCTGATTCGCGACGTGCTCGGTCCCACCTCGACCAACGCCAACCGCCTCACGGAATATGAAGTGGCGTGGCCGACCTTCCTGGCCGCCTGGGGCGCGCAGGGCTACGACGGCGTGGCTGTGGCCTCGGCGGCAACCGGGCCGTAGGGCGGCCTCGATCCCCACTCCCAGCGCGCCTTCCGCCAGACATGAATGCGCCCCACCAACCCGGCGGGGCGCGCTCATATCCGGATTTGGGTTCCGGATTTCAGTCGTTCGAGTCGTCGCTCTCCGGCGGATCGGTACTCAGGATGGCGCCGGTCACGGCGTTCACCTTAACTTTCGCGCCGTTGCTCAACTTCACCTTGTAAAGGACGGTGCCGTCCTTCTCATCGAGTTCAGTCTCGACGACCGTGGTGCCGCGATTGGCGGCCAGGGCGGCCTGTTCGGCTTGCTGTTGCGTGATACGCGCCTGAGCCGCGAGGGCTTGCCCATCCGCCGAATCGTGATCCTGGTCCTCGCCGTCGTTGTCGCTGTCCGCCCCGCCCGTGGCCCCTTGCTCTACCTTATCTCCATCGTGATCTGCGTCCTCGCCGGGTTCGGGAGTCTCGGCGGCTTCCATCGCTTCGGGCGTTTCGGCGGTCTCAGCGGCTTCGGGGGTCTCCGCCGCCTCGCCGGCTTCGGGCGTCTCGGCGTCCTCATCGGTGCCGGCGGGCGCGGCGACCGCGGTAGGTGTGGCGGTAGCGGGCACCGCGGTGGGCGGCGCTACCGTGGGTTGGGCGGCCAGGTTGCCCTGCGCCACCGCAGGCTGCGCTTGCACGGCGACCCCGGCGTTGGCCGGTTGGCGGGCGGCGCCCGCGACGAGCGGTTGGGCGGCCGGGACACTGCCCGCCGTCTGCGCGGTTGTGCCGGGCGCGGGGGCCGCATCGCTACCCAGGCGCACGCCGCCCGCGGCAAACACGGCCCAGAGGATGATGACGCACACTGCCGCGCCGGACAGTAATTGCTTTCGGTTCATGTTTTACTCCTTTGCTACGCCGGGACCGACCATGCCCCGGCGGAACCTTGTCGGCGGACTGGTTGCTACATAACAAGCAGTATAGCCCCGTACCATGACAATCCCGTGAATCGAAGATGAACATGCCATGAACCGGCTGGGCGATCTTCATTTGCGATTCATATAGCAGTGCTACAATAGAGAAAGCGGTCATACGGCGGCGCGCCGTCGCGTTCGCGCCTTGCACCACGCGGGGGGAACACCGGATGCGCATACTACTGGTCGAGGATGATCGCCGGCTGAGCCAGGCGCTGCAGCGGGGCCTGACGGAGGAGGGCTACCATGTGGACGCCGTGTACGATGGCCCCACCGCTCTCGCCGCGGGCAGCACGAACACCTATGACGCCCTGTTGCTGGACCTGCGACTGCCGGGGCAGGACGGGCTCGCGGTCTGCCGGGAATTGCGCCGGCGGAAAATCCGCGTGCCGATCATCGTCGTGACGGCCCTGGGCGCGGTCGACGAACGAATCGCGGGGCTGGACGCGGGCGCCGATGATTACCTGGTGAAGCCGTTTGCCTTTGGCGAACTGCTCGCGCGCCTGCGGGCCGTGCTGCGCCGCGACAGCGAGACCCGCAGCAGTGCCCTCGCCGCCGGTCCCATCCGCCTGGATCTGCAGACGCACCAGGTCTGGTACGAGACCGCCCTGGTAGATCTCACGGCCACGGAGTTACGCCTGCTGGAATATCTGCTGACCCATCCCGGCATGGTGTTGTCGCGCAGCCAGCTCGAAGAGCGGGTCTGGAAGGATGAACTGGAGATCAATTCCAACGTGGTCGATGTCTATATCCGGCGCTTGCGCCGCAAGCTCGACCCGGCGGGCGCGATCATCCAGACGGTGCGCGGGATGGGCTATCGCCTGGTGAGGGCGCCCGGCGCCGGGGGCGGGCCACCGCCATGAGACCGGCAGGCGGGGCGGTGCGGGCCTGGTGGCGGCACCGGGGCATCCGGCTGCAACTCACCGCGTGGTATGGCGCGGTGCTGATCGTGCTGGTCGCCGTCCTCGGCGGGCTGGTATACGAGTTGCTCGCCACCAACTTGCGGCATGATCTGGAGCGCCAGCTCGCGGCGCGCACCGCCGAGATCCGCACAACCATCAAGGGCGACGAGGATAACCCCAAGTTCCAGGACGTGGCGGCGCCGGGAGAACTGCTGCTGTTCTACGATCCGGACGGCGCGCTGGCGGGGAGCACCAATGCCCCTTACGGGTCGGCGGTGGTGCCGGCGTGGGCTGCCCAGGCGGGCAGCCAGGGGGTCTACAGCGCGATCATGCTGCCGGATGGCCGCTGGCTGCTGTACGCGATCCCTGTGGCCGACGAGGATCATCCCACGCAGGTGAGCCGGCTCGTCGTCGGGCGGTCCCTCGAACCGATGTACGCCATGCTGCAGCAGACGCTCTCGACGTTTGCCGTCGCCGGCCCGCTGCTCATCCTGTTCGGGTGTATTGGCGGCTACTTTCTGGCGGGGCGAGCACTGGCGCCGGTCACGGCCATCACGCACACAGCCCAGCGCATCCGCGCCGAGGGGCTGGGGCAAGGCACCCGCATCGGCATGCCCGCGCGGCACGATGAACTGGGCGAGTTGACCGCGACCCTCGACGCTATGCTGGCCCAACTGGAGGCCGCGTTCATACGCGAGCGGCGCTTCACTGCCGATGCCGCGCACGAACTGCGCACACCGCTCGCGGTGGTGCAGACCGAAACCAGCATCGCCCTGGCCCGCCCGCGCGCGCCGCAGGAATACCGGCGGGTGCTGGCCGTGGTGGAAGGCGAAACGGCGCGCATGGGCCGGCTGGTGACGAACCTGCTGGTGCTGGCCCGTGCCGACGCCGGCCAGCACCAACTGGCCTGGAACCTCGTCCGCCTGGATGCGCTGTGTAACACGGTTGCCGGCCAGATGGCGGCCCTGGCCGGGGAAAAGGGGATCACGCTGGCCAGCCGCCCGGCCGGCGAGTTGACTGTGCTGGGGGACGAGATCTGGCTGACGCAGATGCTGGTGAACCTGGTGGACAACGCGATCAAGTATACGCCGCCCGGCGGCTGGGTTCACATCGGCGTGGACGCTGCGCCGGTCCAGGCCGTCATCCGCGTGGAAGACAACGGGGCCGGCATCGCCGCCGATAAGCTGCCCTATATCTTCGAGCGCTTTTACCGCGCCGATACAGCGCGCAACCGGGACGACCCGGCGGCGGGCTTCGGCCTCGGTCTGGCGATTTGCAACTGGGTAGCGCACGCGCATGGCGGGACGCTGGAGGTGGTCAGCCGGATCGACCACGGTACCTGCTTCCTGATCCGGCTGCCCCTGGCCCAGGGCGCGGCATAACCGGCGCCCTGGAGCCGGGGCCACGGAACGGGTGGCGCACTCCGGCCCCGTCCCGTGGCCCCGCCTGCGGTTACGGGTGCGCGATGATGTTCTGCAGCAGGTTGAGGTACTGGCTGCCGTAGCGCTGGCTGGGTTCGAGATACGTATTTTCGACGTATTCGTTCCACGAGATATACATCCAGCCGTTCGGCTGCGAGGCTTTGTTCCCGTTATAGACCGCCTGCATGGTCTGCCCGTTGTTGCGCGGCACGCAGGTGCTACCCAGCCCAAAGTTCGAGCGATTGTAGCCGCCGTTCATGGGCGCGAACCAGAGTTTGCCTTGCGAGCGCAGCAGGGCCGCGAAGTTCGCCAGTTGGGTAAACGAGGCCGGGTTGCGATAGGGGTCCTGCGAAGACCAGTACCAGCCGTCGCCCGCGAAGTAGGGTGCGACCCCGCGGTTCCAGTTGGTCGGCCCATGCTCATCGCCCAGGATCACCATGCGGCTCATGTAAGGGCGGACGATGGCCGCGATGGCCGCGACGCTGAACGAGCGGGATTGCAAGAACATGACGACCGGCTTGTTGCCGTAATTCGGCACCTGGAACACGGGATTGGTCAGATACCGCCCGGCGAAATAGCTCCAGTCGTTCTGCACCCAACTGGTCGGGCGCGGGTTGCGGCTGCCGTCGAGGCCTTCGTACCCCAGCAGCAAGTAGAAGCGGTTGGTGTGGGTGGCATTATAGGCCGCCACCCGGCTGACCAGGCTATCGAGGCGCCGGTTGAAGCTGTAGCTCGCCGGGGTCTGGCCGGCCTGGCCGTTGCCGGACCAGGAGACCACGAACCCGCGGATGCCGGCGGCCGCCGCCTGCTGGATATGGCGGTCGAAGGTGGCCGGATCGTCTTGCGTGGCGAGACCGGCCTGGGGCAGGTCGATCAATTGATTGCCCGGATACGGGCTGGTCGCCGTGCAGGTATTCGCGGCCAGCGTGGCCGGCAAAGGCAGAGGCCGGGCCGTGTACGGATAGGCGGGCCCGAGCTTGTCGTGCCAGTGCAGGTTGGTCCACCACAGGTAATAATGCACGAAGAAGGGGGGGTTGCTGGTCGCCGCAGGGGCGGCGGCGGCCGCCGGTTGGGGCGTTGGGGCGCTGAGCATGGCGGTCAGCAGCGTTAGCAACAGCGGGAGCAGGATCGCTCCGGCACCGAATTTCGGCATCCGCATAGGGGCGTACCTCCTGATCGCCGCGCGCGGGCGACGATCCCTGGTTGAGCCGCGCGGGAGCCAACAAAAACCCGCGGGCGCGAGACGCCGGCGGGACCATAGTACTGCTGGCGGCAGGACGATCTCTGCGGGAACAGAGACTCCATGCTTTGCGTCCCCATCTCACGATGGGTTTGCCCTTTTCAGCGTCTCACTATAAGTTGTGAAGTGCAAGAGCAGCGTACTGCTTATACTGCACATGCGGGTTCATTATGCGGATGTTTAAAGGCTTCTGTCAAGAGCTAACAGTTGGTATAGTTGATATGAGACCTGTTTGATATAGATCTCGCCAATCACACGATGAATCGGAGTGGATATTTGAGACCTGATTGAAATGTGTTTAGCTTATCTACCGCCGCTGGTTTGTTCTCCCTTACCAGGCAGCGACCCCCGGCGCACGCGCCGGGGGCCGCCGTCGCTTAGCCCGCCGCTTCCTGGCGTGCCGGCTCGTAGGTCAGCACGATGACGCCGGACGGGAACGTCTGCGTATCGACAAGCTGCAGCGCCGCCGGCGCGCCGCCCTCGGCAAACATGCGCTTGCCATGGCCCACGACCACCGGGTGGACCATGAGCCGGTACTCGTCGACCAGGTTATGTTGCATCAGCGTTTGCACCAGGTCGGCGCTGCCGTAGACCAGGATGTCCTGCCCCGGCTGCTGCTTCAGCCGGGCGATCTCGTCCGCGACATCCCCCTGGATCACGCTGGCGTTCCACGCCGGATCGTGCAGGGTGGTCGACGCCACGAACTTGGGCAGGCTGTTCATGCGGTTGGCGAAACCCACGTCGTCGGTTATGGTGGGCCACGAGGCGGCAAAGCCGTCATAGGTCACGCGGCCGAGCAGCAGCGCGTCGCTCGCGAACAGTTCGTCGAACTTGTACTTGCCCATGTCGTCGTGCCAGAAGGGCCCCTGCCATTCATGGGGCGCTTCCATGACGCCGTCCAGGCTCACGAACTCGGAAACAACGACTTTTCGCATGGTAAACCTCCTTTATCTCGACGCGGATTACGCTCAGGGCGCCTGGATGGCCGCCACGTAGCGCTGGGCCGAGCGGGCGACCGCGGCCTTGGCATCGGCGGCGACGACCCGATCCCACCAGGCGCCGTAGATGCGGTCGAACGCGAACGGCTCCACCGCCGCCACGACGCGGTTCACGGCGGCCGCCGAGAGCGGGATGTAGTTGGGGAAGCTGTACATGAAGCTCACATAGCGCCGGTCCGACGCCACCATGAGAATATCGCCCGTGAGCAGGGCGCCGCGGCCTTCGGCGCCCGCCGGCCAGTGCAATACCGTGCCGCCGGGGAAGTGCCCGCCGCCGCGGATCAGCGTGAGGTCGCTCCACAGGCGCTGCTGCTCGCCCTCCCAGAAGACGATGGCCGGGTCGGGCTGCATCACCCACTCGCGGTCGGCGGCGTGCAGGTAGATCGGCGCGTCGAACGCCTGGCTCCAGCTTACCATGGACGAGTAGTAGTGCGGGTGGGAGATGGCAATCGCGCGGATGCCGCCCAGGGCGCGCACGGCGTCGATGGTGGCGGCGTCCAGCAGCGAGATACAGTCCCACAGCACATTGCCTTCCGGCGTCTGCACCAGCAAGGCGCGCTGCCCGATGGCGAAGGCCGGCTCCGTGCCGATGCCGATCAGGTTCGGCTCCTCGGGTTGCAGCCGGTTGTGATGATCCGCGGCCAATGCGGCGAGCGTGGTCCAGCGCTGACCCTTCCAGCCGATGTACTGGCGGTCGTCTTCGCAGATCGCGCAGTGGGCCGGGGGCTGCTCACTGGCCGTATACTGTGTGCCGCAGGTCTCGCACATGTAGTTTTCCATCAGCATCCCTCCAAATGAGCGGCTGCGCGGGGCCGGCGCCGATCTTCCGGCTCCGCGTGCAGCCAAGTGGCGATTAATCGACTCCGTCGCGACCTGCACCGGCCTGGGGCGCCGGGGGGATGTTGTGGTTGAGCCGGAAGACGTTGGTCGGGTCGTAGTGCGCCTTGATCGCCGTGAGCCGATCCCAGGTCGCGCCCGGATAGGCGGCGCGCACGCGGTCCGCGCCCTCGTCGCCGATGAAGTTGACATAAGCACCATCGTCGCCCTGGCGCAGCGCCGCCGCAAAGCGCGTGACCCAGGCGCCGTGCTGCGCGGCCTCGTCCGGATGATTATACACGGCGGCGACGTTGACCATGATGCGGCTCCGGCGGTGGGCGAACGCGGTCGCTTCCACGGGCACCCGGGCCATGGCCCCGCCGAGCACGCGCAGTTGCGCCACGGCCATCGGCGCGCTGGCGGCCTGGAGATGATCGACTATCACCTCGGCGGTGCCGCGATCCACCGTGTTGATGAACATCGTGCGCGCCATGCCGACCGGGTGGTAGCCCTCTTCGTCCGGCGGGTAGATCTCCGGGTAGGGCATGGGGCGCACCATGTCGGCGAGCGGCGTGGCGAGCGCCCGGAACGGCGCCACGGCCCGTTGGCCGGCTTCGACCGGCCCGGCGTAGACCAGCATCGCCAGGATCACGAGCTTGCCGTGCTGCTCCGGGGGCAGGAACGGCATCGAGAGCGCGGGCATGATGTTGGCGATGGTCGACAGTTCGTCCGGCGCGGCCTCCGCGGCGGCGATGAACCCGGCGATGACGGCGGGCGTGGCCGGCAGCACCAGCATACCGCCCACGACCGTGCCGACCTCGTGCAGTCGGAACTGGAACCGGGTCGCCACGCCGAAATTGCCGCCGCCGCCCCGGATCGCCCAGAAGAGATCCGGGTGCGTCTCGGCGTCCACCCAGCGGATCTCCCCGTCGGCGGTGACGATATCGGCGGCCAGCAGGGAGTCGATGGTCAGGCCGTGCTTGCGGACGAGGTAGCCGACGCCCCCGCCCAGCGTGATGCCGCCGATGCCGACCGAGCCGGTATCGCCGAAGCCGGTCGCCAGGCCGTGGGCAGCCGTCGCCAGGCTGTATTCGCGCGCGGTCAGCCCGGTCTCGGCCCAGGCGGTGCGCGCGACCGGGTCGATGTCCAACGCACGCATGGCGGCGAGGTCGAGCACGATCCCGCCATCGGAGACGCTGTGCCCGGCGAGGCTATGCCCGCCGCTGCGGACGGCCAGGTCCAGCCCGCGCTCGCGGGCGAACGACACGACGCCGGCGATATCGGTCGCGTTGGCGGCCCGCACAATGGCCGCCGGGCGCCGGTCGAATCCGCCGTAGAAGATGGTGCGTGCTCTATCGTAGTCCGGGTCGTGGGGCGCGATAACCCGGCCCGTGAGGGCCGCGCGCAGGTCGGAGACAATGGTTGCGCCAAATTCCTGAGTTTGCATCTGAGACTCCTCTTGCCTGGGTGTTCCGGCGCGGCGGCGCCGGGCCAGGTGAATTAGCAGGTCATTCGCCGCCGGTGCGGGCGCCGGGGTTGCCGGACCGCCCGCGCCGGCGCGGTGGGCGTTCGTGGGCTCAAGCGACCTCAGCATAAAATGCTTCGGCATAGTCCCTGGTTTCGTGCAGATGATTGATCCGGCTGTGGTGGACCAGGAAGTGGAGCGCGACCGTCACCCGGTGTGGATCGGCACCCACCGGCTGGTGCACGTCCGTGGCGTCGAAGACATAGCCGGTGCCCGGCGGATAGTCGCGTGCGCCGAGGGCCTGCAGGGCGCCCGCCGCGTCCTCGGCGAAGCGCCGGTCGCGCTCGACCCCCTGCACCGTCACCGCGCAGCCCCAGCCGCCGTGGTCGTGCTCGGGCGTCTGCTGGCCGGGGCGGAGGATAATCGCCGCCAGCGACCAGATATCGCCCTCTTCGTGGAGGACGCGCCGATCGTAGCCGGCTACCGCCCCGGTCTCGGCGCTGCCGTCGATGTGCCGGGCGACGAACTTGACCTCTTCCAGCAGACGGGCCTGGAGGGCCGGGGACGCCGGGGAGAGCGGCCCCAGGGCGGCCACCCTGGCGACGAAGCGCGCCACGACCACGCGCTCTTTCCATTCCTGCACGGGGCCGATGGCCCCAACCGCGCCGAAGGTCTCGGCAAAAGCATTCTCAAGCAGCATTGCAGGCCTCCTGGTTGTCAAACTCGATGAAGGTTACGGTCTCGTGCGTCGCGGCCACGTCTGCCGGCTCCGCGCTCTGTGCGCCGGCGGGAACGTGGCGGAGGGCGAGGACGGCCACGATGGCCCCGGTGATGGCGATGATGGCGCTGATGCCCGCGACCAGGTGCAGGCCGTGGACGAACGCGAGATGGGCTCCGTCGAGCAGTGCGCCGGCGAGTGGGGCGGGCAGGTGGGCCGCCACGCCGACCGCGCCGCCCAACGTGTCCTGCGCCGCCGCGGCCGCCGTGGGCGGGAT
>DASSGZ010000297.1:0-6362 GCA_035693165.1 Chloroflexia bacterium
TTTTTGTCCTGCTCAAGTCCTTCCCGTCTCTCTGGTCATGCTTCACTTCGTTCAGCATCTCGTCTGGTATCCGCACGAGACGAGACTCTTCGCTGCGCTCAGAGTGACAAGAGGGCCTCGAAAGGCTGCTACGCTTGACAGCCGGGTCCGCTCGGATAGAATAGAGGTTACGTGCGCGAGATGCGGCGCACCGGTTTTTAGCGGAGAAGGAGCGAAGCGGTGGCGGTGATCGGACAGGCGCGCCGCGCCCGTGGGGCGGCGCAACCCCAGGGGCGGGCGGCCACGCCGCTGGCCTGGCTGCGGCTGGTGGGCGGGGCGCTCTTTGCCGGGCTGGGGACGCTCGCGGTGGTGCCCGCGCCGACGAGCCTGCTCTGGAAGGTCGGGCTGGGCGTGAACGAGTGGGGCTACTGGGTGGCGCTGCTGGCGCTCACGCCGCTGCTGCCCGGCTGGCGGCGCTCCTGGCCGGGGCGCATCGGGGCGGGGCTGGGCGTGGTGGGGGCGGCGCTGGCGCTCAGTTCGCTGGTGCGGGCGGCAGCCTTCGCCGGGGATGTGCCCGCGCAGATCACCGCCGCTTTCGGCGTGGCGCGCCCGCTGGGCGTGGCCGGGGCGCCGGGCCGCTCTGGCCCGCTGGTGGCGCTGGACCTGGTGCGCGGCATTTCGTCGCCGGCGGTGCGCCAGGAGCGTGTCACCTATGCCAGTCCCGAAGGGCAGCCGCAGGCGATGGACCTCTACCTGCCGCAAGCGCCCGAACTGGCGCGCGCGCCCGGCGTGATCACCATCCACGGCGGATCGTGGCGGAACGGCACGGCGGCGGATCAGGCGGAGCTTAACCGCTACCTGGCCGCGCGGGGCTATGTGGTCGCGGCCATCGACTACCGGCTGTCCCCGCAATGGCGCTTCCCCGCCGCGGTGGACGACGTGCGCGCGGCGGTGGCCTATCTCAAAGCCCATGCTGCCGAACTGGGCCTCGACCCGACCCGGCTCGCCCTGCTGGGCCGGTCCGCCGGGGGCCAACTGGCGCTGCTGGCCGCCTACACGCCCGCCGACTGGGCCATCCGCGGCGTCGTCTCGCTCTACGGGCCGGCCGATCTGGTCTACGGCTACAACCACCCCAGCAACCCGGCGGTGCTCGACTCTACCGCGGTGTTGACTGACTACCTGGGCGGCAGCCCCACCACAGCGCCCGCCGCCTATGAGGCCGCCTCGCCGATCAACTTCGTTGGGCCGCAAACGCCGCCCACCCTGTTGATCCATGGCGAGCGCGACGATCTGGTCTCGGTGGTGCAAAGCGAGCGATTGGACGCCAAGCTGGCCGCGGCCGGGCGCCCGCACCTGTTCCTGCGCTTCCCCTGGGCCAACCACGGCTGCGATTTCACGCTGCGCGGCCCGTGCGGGCAGATCAGCACCTATGCCGTCGAGCGTTTCCTGGCCGCTGTGATGCGTTAGCGGCGGGCCGGTTTGAAACCGGCCCCTACAGCGCGATAGGGGCACGCTGGGCCGGTGTGCAACCGGCCCCTACAAGGCAAGGTCACGAAAAAGCCTGCTCCGTGCGGAGCAGGCTTTGCTGTTGGCGGGTGGGCTGTCAGGTTTAGCGCCCGTTGCTCGCCTGGACGAGCGGCACATCCACGAGGTGCTGGGCCAGGAACCAGACCTGGATTTCGTGGAGCCGCAGCACATCGGACATGAGCAGATCGTTGGTGCCCCAGTCTTTGCTCTCGTCCGTCAGGTCGATGTCCTCGCGGACTTCGGTGCAGATCAGCTCATGCGCGTCCAGCAGGCGCGAAATCATGACCGGCACGCCCTCGGAGCCTTTCGGCGGGCGGTCGATGCGGGTCTGTTCGGCCACGTCGGCGGGCATGCCGGTGGCGACGCCGCCCAGGGCCTGGATGCGCTCGGCGATGGTGTCGACCAGGGCCAGTTGCTCGGCGGCGTGCTTGTCGAACAGCAGATGCAACTCGTAGAAGGTCGGCCCCATGACCTGCCAGTGATGCTTCTTGTACATACTGTAGAGGGTGATCGTATCGGCCAGGAGCTGGTTCAGCAGATCGACGCTTTTCTGGCGCGCCTGCTCGTCCAGCCCGATCGGCATGAAGCGGACCGTGCCGTACTTCTGGATTTCGGGGCCGCGCTGGTTCAGGATAGGCTGGGCCTCGCTCGGGGGCGCCTGGGCCTGCTTGCTGTCGCCGCGGGCCGTGCGGTGGTGGGTTGTGGTCATGTTGTAGCTCCTTTAACCCCGCCCGGTGAAGGGCAGAGAATTGCGGCATAGGGATGGATCGCCGTTCCCCTACGGTCACGGCAACATGTATGCCACCAGAGCGCGGCCCCCGGCTAAAAGAAGATGAACCGTTTGCGCTGCGGCTTGACCACGTAGATCTGCTGGGCGCGGCGGATCGCTTCCCGCTGGGCGTCGAAGATGGCCTGCCGGCGCTTGCGCTGTTCACTCTGGATCGTGCGCCAGACGACCAGGGCGACCAGGGGATAGGCGGCGGGGGGCGTCTCGCGGGCCAGGTTGCGCGCCACCGTCAACATGGGCAGCAGGCCCAGGTATTGCCAGGGGCCGGGCAGCCGCGGGCGCAACGTGTGGATCTCCAACGTCGTCTGCTTTTTCTTTTTCGGCATGGCTCTCCTCCGCGGCGCAAACCGCCGGCTAAGGACCAGGGGTCAAATCCGAGGGCATCAACTCGCCCGGCGTGGGGGTCGTGGCCGGGCCCAGCACGCCGCCGCTGGGCGCCACGAACACCACGTTGTCATACTTCAGGCTGTGCAGCAGCGTGCGCAGCGTCGTCTCGGCGTTCTCGCGGGCCTTGTCGAGGATGCCGTCCTCCAGCGCCGCGCTCTTGATTTCTTCCTCGGCGCGCTGGCGCACCTGCGACTCCAGGTTCGGATCGGCCTTGGTGAAGATGCCCGTCTGCCGGTCGTAGACCCGCGACTTCTCGTTGTCCAGGCGGCTGCTGAGGATCTCGGGTGCGGGCAGGCGGATGGTGACGGTGCCGCTGACCACCTGCACGTCGTCCTCGGTCAGCTTCTGCAAGTCCACGCCCGCGATGACCTCGCCCCGCGCGATGAACAGGATCTTGTCGCTGGTGAACGGCGGCAGCGCCCCGGTCGACTCACCGGTCAGCACGCGCTCGACAGTGTACTGCGAGGTCTCGATGCGGCTGAGCGAGCGGATGGACTGGACCACGCTCGGCCCCTGGGCCTGGATCACCACGGTCGGCGTGACCAGCGGCAGGTTGGGCAGGCGCGGCACCCATCCGGCCAGGCCGGTGACGCCGCTCTGGATGGCGCCGAAGCCGAGCAGGCCGCAGGCCAGCACAATTACCGCGGCCAGGGCCAGCAGCCAGATACAGGCTGCCCCCGTGCCCCGGCGCGGCACGGCCGGCGCGGGGGCAGGCGGCGACGCCGCCGTCACGGTGGGCCGGGGCGCGGGCCGCTCGCCCGGCATATAGGCGGCGGGGCGCGGCGGGGTGGGCGGCGGCATGCTGCGCGCCGGTGGAGGATTGTCACTCGCCCAGCCCCAGGCCTGCGGTGGGGTGCCGCCCGGCGCGCGGGCCGCGCCGGGGTCGGATCCCGCCGGGCGGCGGGGCAGGTTTTCGAGTTCGTCGTCGTCGCTATCGCCGTAGGGATTCCCGCGGCTGTAATCGTCGGCCATGCTGCCTGCCTCTCTGGGCGGACCGGAGTCCGCGAATCATCGCCAGTGTATAACGGCCCCCATCGCGGCGCCGTGCGTCTCACTTCTATTATAAGCACACCGCGTACCGGCGAATCGGGCATCCGCCTCGCGCGCCGCCCGGCCCGTCAACGGGCGGGCTACCTTTGCGAAGGCCGCCTGCGCGGCCTGAATTGCGGGGCCAGGGAGGTAGGATCGCGGGCGGGTTTGTGCTATAATATCTGCGCTCTACATAATACTACGGCAAACGCCAGGAGCTGTCTACTTGGACCGCGACCCGCCCGACAACCGAGACCCCCGCCAGCCGCCGCGGATTCCCCGCTGGACCGACCCGACCTGGGCGCCGGAGGACTTTCCCCAGTCGCCCGGCTTCGACCCCTCGGTGTTCGACTCCGAGGAGACGCGGCCCATGCCCACGGGGGACCGGGCGCCGCGGACGCCCGCCTCTAAACAGCCACCGCAACCGCCGCCCCCACCTCCGGCCCCGCCGCCCGCGCCCCCGCGCCGCAACGCGCGCCGCCTGAGCGAGTCGGAGTTGCCGCCGGGGCGCGAGCCCGACCCGCCGCGCCGGGGCGCCGGGCGCCTGAGCGAATCGGATCTGCCAACAGATATACGCGGCGCCGCGCCGCCACGTCGCGGGGCCGGGCGCCTGAGCGAGTCCGATTTGCCGCCCGAAATGCCGGGCGCCGCGGCGCCCGCGCCGGAGTGGGGCGCCTTCCCGCCGGACGAGAACGCCGTGCCCCCCGCCCCGCCTCGCTGGGGGGGCACGCAGCCGCCCGGCGAACCGTTGCCCCGCGGCGAACCGTTGCCCGCGCCGCGGGTGTCGCGCAGCGCCGCCGCATCTCCGTCCGCCCCCGCCCCGCGCGCGCCGCGCTCCGGGGCCACCCGGTCGCGCCCGCGCTCCATCGCGCCGCCCGCCGGGCGCAAATGGGTGCAGCGCCGCCGCATCATCCTGGCCGCCCTGGCCCTGGTCGCCATCGGGCTGTGCGCCTGGCTGGGACCGCTGTTCTTCAAGGGCCAGGCGCTGATCAGCGATATTTTCGTCACGCCGCCGCCGCGCCCCTCCGGCGTCTCGGCCTATCCCGACTGGAACAAGCAGGAGCGGGTCAATATCCTGCTGATCGGGCTGGACACCCGCCAGCCGGGCGACTCGCGCAGCGACACGCTGATCCTGGTCAGCATCGACCCGGCGCACAAGACCGTGGCGATGCTCTCGATCCCGCGCGACCTCTGGGTGCCCATCCCCGGCTTCGGCGAGAACCGCATCAATGCGGCCTATCAGTACGGGGAGACGAACAACGGGCCCGGCGGCGGCCCGGCCCTGGTGATGCAGACGGTGGAGCAGGACTTCGCCGTGCCGGTGCATTATTTCGCCCAGGTCGACTTCAACGGCTTCCGGCGCATCGTCGACGCGCTCGGCGGGGTGACGGTGGACGTGCAGCGCCCACTGATCGACAACGAATACCCCGCCGATTACGGCTATGCCTACCAGCGCGTCTATATCCCCGCGGGCCTGCAGCACATGGACGGCAGGACGGCGCTGCAATATGTCCGCTCGCGCCACGCCGACAGCGACCTGGCCCGCAACGAGCGCCAGCAGTCGGTGCTGATCGCCTTGCGCGAGCAGGGTACGCAGATCAGCATCCTGGGCAAGCTCGACAAGCTGTTCACCGAACTCAAGGGCGCGATGCGCACGGACCTGTCGGTGACGCAGGTGGGGTCGCTGGTCAAGCTGGCCCAGAGCATCCCGCGCGACCAGGTGCGCCAGCTGTCGGTGGGCGCCGATATGGTCGCGCCCGGCAACATGGGCGGCGCCGATGTGCTGCTGCCGCAATGGGATGTCATCCGGCCCGCCGTGCGCCAGTTGCTGGGCCAGGCCGATCTCAGCAGCGAGAACGCCGTGCTGTCGGTGCAGAACGGCACGGACACGCCGGGCCTGGCCCTGCGCACAGCCGAGCAGATGCGCGGCGCCGGGTTCACCGTGCCGGATAGCGCCGTCGGCAACCCGCCCGACGGGGGCGGCGGGCGCTACCCGCAGACGTTCATCTACGACTACACCGGCGGCAAGAAACCGGCCAGCATCAGCCGCATCCTCACGCTGCTCAAGCTGCCCGCCGACCGCGTGCGCACCAGCGGCGGCACCCACCCCGCGGGCATCGACATCGAGATCGTGCTGGGCGAGGACGCCGCGAAATAAGCTACCCTACGGTTCGGCGT
Source organism: Chloroflexia bacterium (assembly GCA_035693165.1). Lineage (GTDB taxonomy): Bacteria > Chloroflexota > Chloroflexia > QHBQ01 > JAICKM01 > JAICKM01. The sequence goes on from DASSGZ010000297.1 coordinate 5,888, forward strand.
GCCCGGCTTGCAGATCTTTAGATGAAATACTATCGAGTTGTGGCCCGGCCCCGCCGATCAGCGCCGCCACCTGCTCCATGCTCAGGGCCTGACCCGCGGTCTACGCCCGCGCGAACGCCGCGTCGCCAAGCCGGGCGCGCGTGGTGACAACGAGCTGGTCAAGGATCCGCCTGTCGAACTGGTCCATATGGGCATCCGGTACCTCCTGGCTGCGGGCGGTGGCCGCGCTCAGCAGTTGCGCCGCCGCCTGCGGTGGTAAGTCTGTGCCCATAGCCTGCACTAGGCCCAACAAGCTCAACGCGATGCCGAACGGTTGACCGACTGCCCCGAAGATCGCCAGGCATTCCCGGTACAATGTGATGGCCTGTGGGTCATCCTGCTCATAGTGGGCCAGCAGGGCCAGGTTACGTAGCGCCCAACCGGTGGCCCCGGCGTCGCCGTGATCTCGCGCCAGCCGCAGGGATTCTTCACACAG
>DASSGZ010000298.1:0-5559 GCA_035693165.1 Chloroflexia bacterium
ATTATACATCAGCCGTCAGGGGTCGGTGGTCTGCCGGATGAAGACGTTTGCACCGCAGAGAACGTTTATGAAGTTTAATGGGTGAGACCACCCCAACCAAACTCCGCGTCCTCGGCGTCTCTGCGGTGAACCCCGTCGCAAACCCTTCGTTACCTTCGTTCCTTCGCGGTGAACCCCGTCGTACTGACCACTGACCCCCGACCCCTGACCACCGACCGCTGGCGCGAAAGTTGCAGCGCATACCCCCTTTATAGTACAATGAAAAGCGGCCTTGCGGGCGGTAGCCTGCGCTATGGGCCATTTTGCCGGTCCGGGATCGGTCCGGTTATCGGGATTTGGGAGGGTTGCACTGGTGGAAGAAGAACTGCGTATTCGCCCGCAGGACCTGGATCGGTTGTTGGAATGGATGCGGCGCAGCGGGCGCCCGCGCACCACCGAGGAATTGCTGCGTTTCTGGTTGGAACGCTTGCGCGATGAAGCGACGCGCGGTCGCTAAGGCGCGCCTTTGTTTGCAGGGGCCGGGATCGTCGTCAGGGGATCCCGCGCAGGAGAGGGATAGCAGTACCGCACATGACGAAGGATAAAGGAGCAGCATGAACAGCGCTACCGTCGCAGCGAAAGGTGGGCCGGCCTTTGAAGGCACGCCCGCACAGCAGGAACTGGCCGCCAAAGCCTTCGACCTGATGCGCCGCCAGGGGATGTTGTTTGCGGCGGACGCACCGATTGTGGTCACGCTCGACCGCCTGGTGCAGGGCCTGAGCCGCAGTTATCCCAAGGTGGCCGCCGACAAGTTGAAGGACCAGGTCACCGCGGCGCTCGATGCCAACCCCGGTGTGTTTACCCGGCAGGAGGTCAAGGGCGCCGTCGCCTACGAGACCACCAAGAGCGGGCAGCGCCCGATCGACATGACCGATACGCGCCACATGTTCCGCCACCGGCTCAACGACGACGCCCGCGAAGTGACCGAGCAGGAGTCGCGCACGCTCACCGAGGGCTGGATCGCCCAGGCCCAGGCGCGCGCCGAGTCGTTCACCATCTTCCAGGAGCCGGCGGCGCAAGCCGCGGTGTCCGGCCAGTGGCAGGGACCGGCCGATATTGCCGCCTTCGTGGCCCCGACCACGCCCGCGCCCAACGCCGCGCCGATGCCCCAGCCCGTGTCGCCCATGACGCCCTGGCCGCAGGCCGTGCCGGAGGCCGAGCCGATTGCCGCCTCCGACGTGGACGAAAGCGTCCTGATCGACACGCCGGAAGCCCCGATAGTGCCCGAGTCCGAAGAACTGCCGCTGGAGGTCACGCCCGCGGCCCCGCCGCCGCCCGCCCCGGTGGAACCGGTGGCCGCGGCCCCGGTGGTCGAACCGGCGGCGCCGGCCCTCGCGCCCGCGGTCCCGGTCGCGCCTGCCGCTAAAGAGGCCCCGCCTGCCCCCAAAGAGGCCCCGCCGGCGCCCGTGGTCCCGGCCCGCCCCGTGCGCTACACGCTGGCCACCGAGGCCGGCGAGGCGACGATCGACCTCGCGCCCGGCGTGGACGCCGCGCTGGAGGACCATGGCGCCACCCTGGAGGCGATGCTGGCCCAGGCCCTGCGCGACGATTTCCGCTTCGCGTCCTTCGGCGCCCTGTGGTATCCCGAAGAGCATGTCGAGCGCTTCAGCAAGGGCGACTTCCGCCGCATCAAGGAATACCTGATCGAGACCCAGGAAGCCCTGTCCGACCGCGCCTTCCTCAACGACGTGCTGGGCCGCCGCGAGAACGACCCGGACTACGAGCGCCTGCGCTTCTCGCTGAACTACCGCATGTTGCGCGAGAAGAAGGACTTCGAGTTCGTCGGCGTGCCCGACGACCATCTCTGGATCGTGGCCGGGGCGTCGCCCGTCAGCGTGCCGAAGCGCAAGCCGAGCGAGCTCGGCCAGGACTATCGCTTCCTGGAAGACGCCGCCATCCGCGCGCTGGAACCCGAAGTGCCCGCCGACCTGACCCAGGCCGAGCACGCGCTGACCTATTACGAATACGAGAACGGCCTGCTGCCCTACGACAACGCCATGCGCGTGCTGCTGCCCCGGCCCATGCTGGACGAGCAGCGCGCCGCCCTGTTGCGCATCGAAGTGCCGGCGCTCTTCCAGAGCTTCCCGATCGAGTTGCGCTACCCGACCGGCAACCGCGGCGGCTACCTGGTGGGCTTCGACGCCTTCTTCCAGGAGAACCTGGTGCCGGGCGCGACCTTTACGCTGGAGAGCACCGAGCAGCAGAACGTGCTCTTGCTGCGCTTCGAGCGCACCTCGGCGCAGGAAGCCTCGCTGCTGCAATACGACGAGCGCCGCAACAAGTTCGTCTACCGGCCCACCACCTACTACGCGGGCACCAGCCCCGACTGGCTGCTGAGCGAGAAGCGGTTCCCGAACCTCGACGGCGTCAAGCGGCTGGACGAGGCCGAACGCAAGAAGACGGAGAATGTCGTGATCCGCGCCTTCGAGCTGGTGGGCGAGGATCTGGATGGGCGCTTCCTGGCGCTGACCTCGGACCTGCTGCCCGTGGTCAACCTGGAGCGGCCGTTCTCGCCGGGCGCCCTGCGGGCCGTAGTCGAAACGGGCAACCACCCGTACTTCGAGGCCGACCCGGACACGCCCGGCGCGTTCTTCTACGACCCGAGCAAGAAATAGGACGGGTAGTCAGTGGTCAGCCGGAGTTATTCCTGACGGCTGACCGCTGACGCATTCTTTTTACAGCCGCCAACGTCCTGCTAACTCCTGACGGCTGACCGCTGATAGCTAATAGCTCGTATGGACTTTCGCACCGAACTCAACAACATCATCAGCGACGAGCGCCCGTTTTCGGTGGCCGCGCTAACCTTCCTGTCGGACATCTCCAGCGCCGACAGCGCCACCCTGGCCCTGATGTGGCCGGGGGCCGGCGTGGCCCGCCGCCGCCGGATCGCCGCCACCCTGGTCGAACTGGCCGAAGACAACATCGAGTACGACTTCAGCAACGTGTTTCACGTGCTGCTGACCGACCCGGACGCCGAGGTGCGGCGCAGCGCCGTCGAGGGGCTGGTGGAGGACGAGAGTATCGGCACGGTGCGCCGCCTGATCGACGTGCTGGACTCCGACCCGGCGCCCGAAGTGCGCGCCGCCGCCGCCCTCGTGCTGGGGCCGGCGGCTCTGCGCGCCGAAACGGGCAAGCTCAAGGGCGAGTGGCCCGCGCGCCTGTGCGACGCCCTGTTGCGCGCGGTGCGCGACCCGGCGGCGGGCGAGGATGTCCACCGGCGCGCCCTGGAGTCCGTCGCCTACTTCTGCGACAACGCCGACGTGGCCGCCGAGATCGAGCGCGCCTACGCGGGCCAGGGACTGTTGCCCACCAGCGCGGTCAACGCCATGGGCCGCAACATGAACACGCGCTGGGCACCCACGCTGCTCAAGGAGCTGCAAAGCAAGGAACCCGCCATGCGCTACGAGGCGGCCCACGCCCTGGGCGAACTGGGCGAGCGGGCCAATGTGCCCGCGCTCATCCCCCTGCTCGACGACGCCGACCTGGAAGTGCAATTGGCGACGATCTGGGCGCTGGGGCAACTGGGCGGTCGGGTCGCGCAGCAAGCCTTGCAGTTGCGGTCCGAGGACGACGACCCGGCCATCCAGGAAGCGGTGGACGATGCGCTCACCGAGATCCGCTACGCCGCCGATCCCCTGCAACCCTGAACAGGAGCCGCCATGACCGCGCTTGAACCCACCTTCCACCCGCGCTGGGCGCGCACCGTGGCCGATCTCGAACCCCGCCCGGCGACCGGCGGGGGCCGGGCGGCGATCAGCTTCGCCTACGGCCTGCCCGACCCCGCCCTGTTCCCCACCGAGGCGCTCAACGCCGCCGCCGGCATCGTGCTGCGCGAACAGAGCGACCGCGCGCTGCAATACGGCGCGGGCCAGGGTCTGCCCCAGTTGATCAACGTGCTGGTCGAACGGCTCAACCGGGCCGAGGGCCTGGCGATCCGGCCCGACGGCTGCATGATCACCGCGGGCGCGGGCCAGGCGATTGCCGTCGTGGGCCGGGCGCTGCTGGACCCCGGCGACACGGTGCTGGTCGAGACCCCGGCCTGGCCGGGCGCGCTCAACGCCTTCCGCCGCTGCGGCGCGCGCCTCGTCGCCGTGCCGGTGGACGCCGCGGGCCTGGATACGGGCGCGCTCGGGCAGACGCTGGAGACGCTGGCCGCCGAGGGCACACAGCCCAAGCTGCTCTACACCGTGCCCAACTTCCAGAACCCCACCGGCGTGACCACGACCCTGGCCCGGCGGCAGGCGCTGCTCGACCTGGCCCGGCGCTACGATTTCGTGATTCTGGAAGACGACGCCTACCGCGACCTGGCCTTCGAGGGCGCGCTGCCGCCTTCGCTGTTCGCGCTGGACCCCGACGGGCGCGTGCTGCGGACGGGCACCTATTCCAAGATCCTGGCCGCCGGGCTGCGCCTGGGCTGGCTGCTTGGCCCGCGCGAGGTGCTGCCCCGCCTCATCGCGCTCAAGGACGACGGCGGCACCAGCCCCTTCACGTCCTACCTGGCCGCCACCTACAGCCTGGCCGGCGAACTCGAACCCCATATCGCCCGGCTGGTGGCGAGCTACCGCCGCAAGCGCGACGTGATGCTGGCCGCCCTGGACCGCTACTTCCCCCGGTCCGTCACCTGGACGGTCCCGGCGGGCGGCTTCTTCGTCTGGGTCACGCTGCCGCCCGGCACCGACGCCGCCGACCTGCTGCGCGCGGCCCGCGAGGAGGGCGTCGATTTCCTGCCCGGTCGCTCCTGCTTCCCCGACCCGCAGGCGGGCACATCGCACCTGCGCCTCGCCTTCAGCCTGCCCACCCCCGACCAGATCGAGGAAGGCATCAAGCGCCTCGGCGGCGTGCTGGACTCCGCGCTGGGCTAGCCGGCGTTCGCGCATAGCGCATGGGGTAGGGCGACGGCCATGCTGGACCACAAGCTGATCGAGCAAACCGACGACATCTTAGGCGGGACGCCGGTCTTCGCGGGCACCCGCGTGCCGGTGCAAACCCTGCTCGATTACCTGGCCGCCGGGGACCGCCTCGACGACTTCCTGGACGACTTCCCGACCGTCACCCGCGCGCAGGCAACGGCGGTACTTGAACGGCTGAAGCAGATTTTGCTGGCCTAATTCAGGTTCCAGTGATCTCTTGGGTGTAGCGGCGCGATTTATCGCGCCCGTACTCGTTGGTCTTTAGCGTGTGTTGACCCCAACAGGATTCTTGGCGCTGCACTAGTGCTTCACCACAGTGATTTTGCAGTGTAGGGGCCGGTTGCAAACCGGCCTGCTGCCCCGCGAAAACTGGGCAGGGTGAGTTTGCGGTGTAGGGGCCGGTTTCAAACCGGCCTGCTGCCAGGTGTAGGGGCCGGTTTCAAACCGGCCTGCCGCCCAGCAGATAGACGACGGCCCCGGCAATTTCGCGGTGTAGAGGCCGGTTTCAAACCGGCCTGCCGCCCATCCGAATCAGTGTAGTAGCCGGCTAGCCTTCAAGTATATGGGTTTACTCCGGCCCGATCTCCGTAGACTGATCGCTCACCATCTG
>DASSGZ010000299.1:0-3712 GCA_035693165.1 Chloroflexia bacterium
CTCTTGAGAGGCAGGTTCGCCCGCCGATTGGTCGAGCGCCGCCAATTCAGCGGAGGTCAGCGCGCGCCACTGGCCCACGGGCAAATCGCCCAGGGTGATCGGCCCCATGCGCACGCGCCGCAGTTCCAGCACGCCGCCGCCCACGGCCTGCATCATGCGGCGGATCTGGCGGTTGCGGCCCTCGTGAATCACGAAGCGCAGCAGCGTGTTCTCGCCCACGCGGGCCACCTGCTCGACCTGGGCCGGGGCCGTGGGCCGGGGGTCGTTCGCCAGCGTAACGCCCTCGCGCAGCCGCCGCAGCGTCTCCTGGGTCACGTAGCCGCGCACCAGCGCCTCGTATTCCTTGTCCACGGCATAGCGCGGGTGGGTCAGGCGGTAGGTCAGGTCGCCGTCGTTCGAGAGCAGCAGCAACCCCTCGGTATCGGCGTCGAGGCGGCCCACCGGGTAGACGCGCGGCTCGGGCGGCACCAGGCTGACCACGGTGGGGCGGCCCTGCGGGTCTTCGGCGGTGCTGACCACCCCGGCGGGCTTGTTCAGCAGGTAGGTGACGCGGGCTTCGGCGGCGGGCGCAGGCGCGCCCAGCGGGCGGCCGTCCACGGCGATGCGGGCACGCGCCGGGTCCACGCGCGTGCCGAGTTCGGTCACGACGACGCCGTCCACGGTGACGCGCCCGGCCAGGATCAGGTCTTCGGCGGCGCGGCGCGAGGCGATACCCGCGTGGGCCAGCACCTTTTGCAGCCGTTCCCCGGCAGGAGGCGTGTCCATCAGGACAGATGCTCCTGCACCGGCAGCGGGGCGCCGGGCCGGTGGCCGTTGGGGTTCTGCACCTGGGCGGCCAGCAGCCGGTCGCGCAGGCGGCGGATCTCCGGCAGCACGGCCTCGGCGGCAGCCACGCCGCGCTCGATAATCTCCGGCCCGCGCGTGTAATCGACCGTGCTGACGCCGTGCAGGTCGGGGGTGATCAGCAGGTCGGGCGGCGACTCGCGCAGGCGGCTGTCGCGCTGGGCGGCCAGCAGGATGTCGAAGGCTTTGGAGATGTGGTCGCTCATCACGCCGAACTTGCGCAGCATGGCCTGGTGGTAGATGGCGGGCATGCGCGCGGCGGCGTGGTCGGGTTCGGGCAGCACATCGACGGCCAGGGCGATGGTCGCGCCCATGCGCCGGGCCAGGTCCACCGGTACCGGGTTGAGCACGCCGCCGTCGACCAACCGGCGGCCATTGGCTTCCACGGGGGCATAGATGCCGGGGATGGCCGTCGTGGCCCAGATGGCGGGCGCGACCGGGCCGCGGGTGATCGCCAGTTCGGCGCCGCTGTCGAGGTCCACGGCGGTCAGGCCGATGGGCCAGCGCAGGCCGGCGAAGGTGCGCCCGCCGAAGAGATCGCGCAGCCAGCGGCGGAAGGGCCGCGACTCGTAGAGTTCGGGCCGGGGCGCGCGGCTCATGCGCGTGGCCTCGCCGGGCGGGCGGGCGTCCAGCAGTTCCACGATGGCCTGGCTGCCGCCGAGCAACCCGTAGATGCCCGCGATGAGGCCGCCCATGCTGGTGCCGGTCAGCAGGTCGATGGGGTAGCCCTCGCGCTCCAGCACGGCCAGCACGCCGACATGGGCCAGCCCGCGCGCCCCGCCGCCGCCCAGCACGATGCCGCTGCGGACAGGACCACCGGGATTCGTGTGTGCATTGCTCATCTGGTTCCCTCCCCGATCCGGCCGGCGGCGCGGCACAAACAGGGCGGGTCTACCACCCGCCCCCATCGTCTCTCGCCGCAGTATAGCACTCCATAGCCGCCACGATCAAGCGCCGCAACGGGCCTACCCCCAACCCCCTCCCGGCGCGGGAAGGGGCGACGACCGGCCTACCCCAGCCCCACCTCCGCGACTCCCCCTGCCCGTTCCGGGAAGGGGCGACGACCGGCCTACCCAGCCCCACCCCCGCGACTCCCCCTGCCCGGTGCGGGCTTTCAAGGGTAGGTATTTGGCTTGACGGCGGGCTGGCGCCAGAAAGCACGGACGAGATTCGGATCTTTTGGTATGATAGTGCTCTTACTCACCCTATCAGCCCAGGAGGATCCGATGTCTCGTCCGCAATCATTATCGGCCTGGACGGCCACCGTGTCAATGCATCTGCCCCACCTCTCGCGCCCCCAACTCGTCGTGTTGGCCGCCTGGAGTTGGGCTATGGTTCTCACCCAATCGGCCGGGCGCACCGCCGTCGGCGCCCGGCTCGCTAGCATCTGGGATCAGTCCGAATCCACCGTCCGCCAGCGCCTGCGTGAGTGGACCTATGAAGCCGGCGCCAAAAAGGGCGCCAAACGGATCGACCTCGCGGTGCGCACCTGCTTTGCCCCGCTGCTGCGCTGGGTGCTGACCTATTGGCCGGCCAGTGACGCCCACCTGGCCCTGGTACTCGATGCCACCAGCCTGCGCGACCGTTGTACCGTGCTGGCCGTCAGCGTCGTCTACCGCGGCTGCGCCATCCCGGTGGCCTGGACGGTCGTCGAAGCGAACAGCAAAGGCGCCTGGAAACCGCATTGGCTAGCGATGTTGGTGGAGTTGGACGGGGTGCTGCCAGCGGGCTGGACGGTGCTGGTGCTGGCCGACCGGGCGCTGTATGCGCGCTGGTTGTACCGGCGCATCGTCGCCAACGGCTGGCACCCGTTCTTGCGCATCCAGCGCCAGGGCTTTTGCCGGCGGGCCGACCAGGCGCACTGGCACGATCTGCGCACGCTGTTGGCGGGACCCGACACGGCCTGGAGCGGGGCGGTGACGTGTTTCAAGAATAAGGAGGGAGGCCTGGAATGTACGTTACTGGCGCGCTGGGAGGTGGGGTACCGCGACCCGTGGTTGATTGTGACGGACCTAGCGGCGGAGGAGGCGGACGCAGCGTGGTATGGGCTGCGCAGTTGGATCGAGGCGGGGTTCAAGGACGTCAAGCGGGGCGGGTGGCATTGGGAGCAGACCAAGCTCCAAAAGCCGGAGCGGATCGCGCGGCATTGGTTAGTGCTGGCGGTGGCGACGCTGTGGGTGGCGAGTGTGGGCGGGGACGCGGAAGCGACGGGGCCGGTGAGTGGGTTAGAGGCCTTACCGGAGTTGCACATTGCGCGGCGGACGTGCCAAGGGCGCAGTCAAGCGCGGCTGCTGAGTTGTTTTCGGCGGGGGGTGGTGCGGATCTTGGCGGGGGTGGTGCGCGGGGTAGCGGTGGCGATGGGCAACTTTTGGCCGGAGCCGTGGCCGACGCGGGAGGCCGCAGGAGGTCTGGAAATCATGGACTTGGCGGCCAGGGAGGCCCTGGCCGCCTAAATACCTACCCTTGAAAGCCCGCCGCGGGGAGGGGTTTTTTTATGCGCGGGTGGGCGCCTTGCCGGGCTACGGATACCTGGGGGCTGGTGCTACAGCACCGAGCTTTCGCGCACTGCGCGGCGGGCGCGGCGATACCAGAGGAAGGCCGCCAGGCCGCCCAGCACCGTCAGCAGCAGCGTGAGGCCGCTGATCAGCAGGCCTAGACGCAGGATGGGCGCCTGCAAGTGGAGTTCGATGGTGTGGTGGCCGGGGGCGACGGCCACGGCGCGGAACAACGTGTCGGCGCGCTCGATGGGCACCGGTTGGCCGTCCACCGTCGCCTCCCAGCCGGGATACCAGACCTCGCTGAAGACGGCCCAGCCGGCCTCCGTCGCGTCCACCTCGGCGCGGATGCGGTTGGGCGTGTACTCGGTGAT
>DASSGZ010000300.1:0-12010 GCA_035693165.1 Chloroflexia bacterium
CGTCGCCGCCGACATGGCCCAGGAACGCCGTCTCGCCGCTATGCTCGATTACCGCGCTATGGATGACGCGCGCCAGCATTTTGAGCAACTGATCGCCCCAGCTAAAGCCGAAAAAATCGTTATAGGCTTTGAAGTCATTGAGGTCGAAATAGAACAGCGCGAACCGCTCGGCGGGCGCCGCGATGCGGTCGCGGATGGCCCGCTCGATGAGCGTGTTGCCCGGCAACTGGGTCAGCGGGTTCACCTGGCCGCGCTCGGTGGCCTTGCGCAGTTGCACGTTGACCCGCGCCAGCAGTTCCTGCGGCTCAAACGGCTTGGTCATGTAATCGTCCGCGCCCGCGTCGAGGCTGGCGACCTTGTTATCGACGGCGTCCACGGCGGTGAGGAAAATAATGGGGATATGGGCGGTGTTGGGATTGGCGCGCAACCCGCGGCAGACATCCAGCCCGCTCATATCGGGCAGCATCCAGTCGAGCAAGATGAGGTCCGGGCGCTCGTGGGACACGGCGGCCAGGGCCTGGCTGCCGTCTTCGGCCACACTCACGGCATGGCTGCGGGTTTCCAGCGTGGTACGAACGACGCGCCGCACCGCCGGCTCATCATCTACAACAAGAATGGTCGCCATACTTTCGCCTTCCAGAACGCTAGTTCGCTCCCGGCATCCGCGCCGATGCCGCGGGATCGTCCCTGTCCTACCCACGCCGGGCGCTACGCCGGCCCCCGCGCGCCCCGGTACGACTTCCCTCAGCCCGCTGCTATTATACTCTACTCCAGATGATTCCGAACGGTGAGCACGGCGAGGGTAGGGCGCGCCAGCACCACGAACGCGGGCAAGCCCAGCCGCTGCCAGAAGGGGTACGGATCGATGCCCACCACCTGGGCCAGATATAACGACAGGACCGCGCCATGCGCCACCACCGCGACCGTGTCATCCGGATATGCGGCCAGAACGGCGTCGATGGCGCGGGTAAAGCGATCGCCCGCCTGGGCGGCGGTCTCGTGGCCCAGCACCAGCGTGTCGGGCTGGGCAAAAAACGCCGCGACGCGCACCTGGAACGTGGCCGGGTCGAGCAGGCCCACGTTGCGCCGGTCGTGCTCATGCAAGCCGTCCATCGCCGCCTGCGGCACCCCCAGCCGCTCCGCCGTGATCTGGCCGGTTTCCACCGCCTTCGGCTCGACACTGGTGACGATCGCGCGCGGCTGGTACGGCGCCAACGCGGCGGCCAGCGGCACGCACCGCGCCCGCCCCACCGCGGACAGGTGCCAATCCCGCGCGGAAACCTCGGGCACGATTTCGGGCGCCGAGTGGCGCACAAGAATCAGGTAATTCATCGCCCGTCCGGTCCGGGCAGGTCGGGATGGGCGCCGCCTTTGTAGAAGCCCTGCCCATAGGTGACGCCGATTTCGCGCAGGATGCGCCAGACGGCGGCGGTCTCCACAAACTCGGCCACGGTTTCCTTGCCCAGCGAATTCGCCAGGGTGTGCATGGCCTGGACGATGTTGCGGTTGCTCACGTCTTCCTCCAGCGTACGGATGAACGAGCCGTCGATCTTGATCTGGTCGACCGGCAGGCTCCGCAGATAAGCGAAGGACGTGAAGCCGACGCCGAAATCGTCAAGCGCAAAGCGGCAGCCCAGCGCCTTGACCCGCCGGATCCAGCGTTCGGCGCGCACGAGGTCTTGCACCGCCGCCGTTTCGGTGATCTCGAAGCCGAGTCGCTCCGGCGCCACGCGCGTCGTGCGCAATTCGGTCTCGATGAATTCGAGTAATTCTTCGTCCAGCAGGCTGCAGCCCGAGAGATTCATAAAGAGATGGATATCGGGCCGGTCGGCCAGGGTGCGCACCACCTGGCGCACCAGCCAGCGGTCCAGGGGCGGCATCAGCCCGAAGCGTTCGGCGGCGGAGATAAAGGCGCCGGGGGAAATAATCTCGCCGGCCTCGCCGCGCATGCGGATCAGGGCCTCATAGTGGACCACCGCGCTGTCGCTCAGCCGGGCGACCGGCTGGAAGTAGAGCAACAGGCGGTCTTCGCGCAGGGCGTCTTTGATGCGGCGCACCCACTGGTTGGCCTCGCTCAACTGCAAGAAGGTGCCCTCGTCGGGCTGATAGATCATCACGCGGTTGCGGCCCTGCTGTTTGGCGCTGTACATGGCGATATCGGCCTGCGCCAGCAACACCTGCGACGTTTGCTGCCCGGTGACGGGCACCAGGCCGATGCTTACGCCCAGCTCGAAGCTGTGGCCCGCGAACTGGAACCGGAAGGCATCGACGGTCGTGCGCATGCGCTCGGCGATCTGCCGGGCCTGGGCCAGGCTGGTGCCTTCGAGCAGCACGGCGAACTCGTCGCCGCCCTGGCGGCTGATCAGGTCGCCGTCGCGCACGTGCTCGGCCAGCAGGCCGGTCAGCGTCACCAGCAACTGGTCACCCGCGGCATGGCCCATGGTGTCGTTCACCAGCTTGAAGTTGTCCAGGTCGAGGAAGAGCAGGGCACTCTCCAGGCCGCGCCGCGCCCGCGCCACCACGCGCTCCAGATTTTCTTCCAGCGCCCGCCGGTTGGGTAGCCCCGTCAGCGGGTCGTGGCTGGCGAGATAAGTGATCTTCTGCTCGTGATGCTTGCGCTCGGTCACGTCCTGCTTGATGGTGATGAAATGGGCGATCTCCCCGTGCTCGTCGCGGACCGGAGTGATCGTTTGCTCTTCCGTATACAGGCTGCCATCCTTGCGCCGGTTCACCAGTTCGCCATACCAGACCTGCCCGGCCATGATCGTACTCCATAGCTCCGTGTAGAATCCGTCGTCCTGCATGCCCGAGCGGAGCAAGCGCGGATTCTGCCCGATCGCTTCCTCGGCAGTGTAGCCGGTCAGCCGGGTAAAGGCAGGGTTTATCCAGGTCATCACCCCGCGGCGGTCGGTGATCGCGATGGCGTTCGCTGCCGACTCCAGCGCGGTCGCCTGCAAGCGCAGTTGGGCCTCGGCGCGCTTGCGTTCGGTAATATCGCGCGAACTGCACAGGATCCGGAAGGGTGCGCCCGTCGCATCGTAGATCGGCGTGATCAGGGTCTCGAACCAGATATCCTCGCCGTTATCGGTCTTGCGCCGCCAGGCGATCTGCCCGGCGCGCCGCTCGGCAATCAACTCGTCGGTGAGTGCGCGAAAGCGCGCCCGATCGTCGGGGTGGACCCACGCGCTGCTGTCCTGGCCGATCAGACTCTCCGCCGGGCGCTTTAGCCGCTTCTCATACGATGGACTGACATACGCGAACCGGCCATCGAGCTCGTGCAGGCTGATCAGATCTTCCATGGAGTCGGCCAGCAAGCGGTATTTCTCCTCGCTGTCCCGCAGGGCCTGTTCGGACCGCTTGCGCTCCGTCACGTCACGGGCGATGCCCTGGACCCCGACGGGGCGGCCCTTGTCCCAGAGCAGGCGCGAATTGACCTCGATCCAGACTTCCTGCCCCGCCTTTGTCCGCGCCAGGACTACATAGGGCGGCAGCGCGGGCTCGCGATCCTTGCTGCGCACGCGGCGCAGCTTCTCCTGAATGCGCTGGTGGGCCGCCGCCAGATGCTCGGCATCGATGACTGTCGCGATGTTCAACTGGGAGATCTCGGCAGATGTGTAGCCGAAAGTGCGCAAGGCCGCAGCGTTCGCCGAGGTGAAGTTTCCCTGGAAGTCGTGCGTATAGATAATATCGTTGGCGTTTTCGATCAGCTCGCGATACTTCTCTTCGCTCTCGCGGAGCGCTTCCTCCGCGTGTTTCTTCTCGGTGATATCGGTGGCGATGATCAGCCGCGCCGGGCGGCCCTCAAAGACGAGCGCGTGCGAGGCGACATCTACCCAGAGATCGGCGCCGCCGCGGGTCTGATGCCGCCAGGTCCCGCCGCTGCTCGTCGCCGGGAGGGGACCGGCCAGCCAGGCACGCAGAGCCGCGCGATCTTCCGGGGGCGCCAGCGCCCCGATGTCCATATCGAGGAAGTCGGCCCGGCTGTAGCCGTAACGCTCCAGCGCCGTGGCGTTCACGGCCAGAAAGCGCAACGTCTGCACATCGTAGACCCACATGGCGTGCGGGTTGGCCTCGAACAGCAGGCGGTACTTCGCTTCGCTCTCGCGCAGAGTCTCCTCGGCCTGCTTCGGCCCGGTCATGTCGCGGAAGGCCACCACCGTGCCGACCACCGTGCCGTCGAGGACAATCGGCGCCGAGGTGTAGGCCACGGGGAACATGGTGCCGTCTTTGCGCGTATACACGTCGTCGTCCACACGGATGACCCGCCCCTCGCGAATGCCTTGCAGCAGCGGGCACTCCGCCGGCGGCACCAGCGTCCCGTCGGCGCGCTGGAAATGGATGAGCTCATGCGTCGGACGGCCCAGCAGTTCGCCGGTGGTCCAGCCCAGCATGCGCTCGGCGGCGGGGTTCATGAACGTGAGCCGGGCTTCGCGGTCCAGCGCGTAGACCCCTTCGCCCAGGCTGCCGGTAATCGCATTAGTGAAAGCAAGCTGGCGGCGCACCTGGGCTTCGGCCTGCTTGCGCTCGGTAATATCGTGGACAATCGAGTAGAGCAGTTGGCGCCCGCCGATGGGCACCGGGCCGGAGTGGATCTCCACATCGCGCACGGCGCCGGAGGCCAGGCGGTGGCGGAAGTAAAAGTAGCTGCGCTGCTCGACCATAGCCCGGCCCAACTGCCCGGCCAGGTCCTCCTGCGAGAGCATGTTGATCTCATGCAGGGTCATGCGGGTCAGCACGTCGCGCGGATAGCCGTAGAACTCGCAGGCCGCGGGGTTGGCGTCCACAATCAGCATGGTCATCGGATCGATGAGCAGCTTGATGGCCTGGTTTTTCTCGAACATGTCGCGATAGCGCTGTTCGCTTTCGCGCAACGAGTCGTCGGCCTGGCGGCGCCGCGCGAATGCCTGCTGGAGCTGCGTAATCAGTTGCAACAGGCCGGCGTTGCCTTCCCGGCGCGCCTCGTCCGCCGCCCGCTCGATGGTCCGCAGGAGATCGGCGTCGGTCGGTAAGTCAGTCCCATCCTGGACCGGAGTGCCAGGGCGCTCTTCACGCGCGGATGACCCAGTCATCAAGGTGCCTCGTTTTCTACACTGGTGATGGGGACGGAACCCAGGGGCGAATGCCTGCCACAGACGCGCCGAACCCAGCTCATGTTAGAGAGGAGAAGATCATGCCCGCACCAGGCGGGGAGTAGACCCGGACCCAGAAGTGATCCCGCGGGACAAATCCCGGCGCTTCCTTAAGAATACCATATTTTGACCAATGCGTTTACTCATCTCCCGAAATCAGTCGCACCCCGCGATCATAAGTGAAGTAGTTATAGATCCAGTTCGCCAGCACGATCACGCGGTTGCGGAAGCCGATCAGGTAAATCAGGTGGACGAACAGCCAGCCGAACCAGGCCAGCACACCGCTGAGCCGGATGCCGAAAGCGTCGAACACAGCGGCCCGCCGCCCGATAGTCGCCATGGTGCCTTTGTCGAAGTAGTGGAAGGGCCGCATGGGCCGGCCCGCCATCTGCGCCAGGATGTTGCGCGCCGCCTGCCGCCCCTGCTGGATCGCCACCGGCGCCACCTGCGGATAGGGCTGGTCGCCCTTGTACCCCTCCAGGTAGGCCAGGTCGCCGATCGCAAACACCTCCGGGTGGCCGGGCACATTGAGCGTGGGCAGCACTTTGACTCGCGCCCCGCGCCCCAGCGGCAGATCCAGCGCATCGACCAGGTGCGCGCTGCGGATGCCAGCCGCCCAGACGACGGTGCCCGCCGGCAGCGTCCGCCCGTCGGCGAACGTTACCGTCTGCTCGCTCACAGACTTGACCGGCGCGTTGAGCATGACTTCCACGCCCAGTTGTTCCAGGCGCCGCCGGGCGCTGCGCTGCAACGACTCCGGGAAAGCCGCCAGCACCCGGTCGGTGGCTTCCACCAGGACCACGCGGGCCTTGCTCACGTCGAGCATCGGGTAATCCTTGCGCAGCACGTGGTGGATCAGTTCGGCGATGGCGCCCGCCAGTTCCACCCCTGTCGGACCGGCCCCGACGATCACGAAGGTGAGCAGCGCCTGGCGCCGGGCGGGGTCGGGCTCGCCCACCGCGGCTTCGAACGACGAGAGAATGCGGTTGCGCAGGCGCTCGCCGTCGCCGATGTCCTTCAAGCCATAGGTATGCTCGGCCAGGGCGTCGTTGCCGAAGTAGTTATTGGCGCTGCCCGCCGCCAGGATCAGGTAGTCGTAGGCGATCTGCCGGTCATCGGTGCGCACCAGGCGGCGGTCGAAGTCGATGCCGTCGACCTGGCCCATGTGGAAGCCGGCGTTGCGGTAGCGGCGCACGATAGCGCGCACCGGGTAGGCGATGGACTCGGGTTCCAGGCCTGCCGTCGCCACCTGGTAGAGCAGCGGCCAGAAGCCGTGATAGTTGTTGCGGTCCAGCACCAGCACCTGGGCCGGCGTGTCCGCCAGGGTGCGCACGGCATTGAGGCCGCCGAACCCCGCCCCGATAATCACCACCCGCGGCTGCCGCCTGCGGGCGGGGGCCCCTGCGCGTGCCGGTGTTGCCACTGCCATAGGTGTCTCCGCTTTGCGCTTGCCCATGATTGCGTGCGCTGCCGCCGGTATCCGGCACCGGTAACGGCGCGTTGTAGGGGCCGGGTTCAAACCGGCCTGCCGCCCATCGGGATGGGTGTGGGCGACGACCAGATATCGCCCCCATTATAGCGGGATCGGACGTGCGTAGCCAACCCCGGCAAAAGTCGCGCGCGGGCTGCGTCCAAAGGCGGTGGCAGCGCGGCGGCGCGGATGGTATAATATGGGTGACACGGCGATACCTGCCCCGGCGGTATGCGACTGTGCTCCGGTATTGGCCTCAGTAGGAATAACACGCATGCTAGACATTCTTTCCTGAAACCCAGTCGATACGCTCCCCGATGCGGGCGGCGCGCCGAGCGATTCGTCTCGCGGGACAGATCCCGGTGCCCAACCAGGGCGCGGTGAGCAAGGCCGTTTTAGTACAGGAAAGAGTGTTATATGTTCCGTGTTACCGGCGTCGCCAAGAGCTACGGCGACGATCTCATCCTCGACAACATCAATTTCACACTGAGCGCGGGCGAACGCGCCGGCCTGATCGGCCCCAACGGCGCCGGCAAATCGACGCTGCTGCGGATTATCGCCGGGGTGGAAAGCCCCGACAAGGGCAGCGTCTGGATCGACCCCGCGGCCCGGTTGGGCTATCTCAGCCAGGCCCTGGTCTACGCGCCGGGCGACACCGTGGGCACGGTCATGCAGGAGGCCATGGGGCCGGCGCTGGAGGCCGTGGCCGCCATCGAGCGCCTGGGCGAAGCCCTGGCCACCGCCGCGCCTGACGACGCCGACGCCGTGATGGCCCGCTATGCCGCCGCGCTGGACGAAGCCGAGCGCCTCGACGCCTACAGCGCCCCCGCCCGCCTGGCCGCGGTCCTGGCCGGACTCGGTCTGGCCCACCTGGACACCGAGACGCCGGTCGCCATCCTCAGCGGGGGGCAGAAAACGCGCCTGGGGCTGGCCCGCATCTTACTGGCCGAACCCGAGATCCTGCTGCTCGACGAGCCGACGAACCATCTCGACATCCGCGCCCTGGCCTGGTTGCAGGAGTTCGTGGCCCGCTACAAGGGTGCCGTGCTCATCGTCTCGCATGACCGCGCCTTCCTCGACGCCCTGATCACGAAAATCCTGGCCCTCGACCCCGTGACGCACACGCTGACCGAGTACACCGGTGACTACACCGCCTACGCCGAAGAGATGGAGCGGCAGCGGCAGAAGTTGCTGGACGACTACCGCCGCCAGCAGGAACGCATCGAGCGCATCGAGGACGACATCCGCGGCATGAAGGAGCGCGCCCGCAACCGCGAGTTGACGACCATCGACTTCGCGTTGCGCGCCAAGGCCAAGAAGGGCGCACGCACGGCCAAGGTCCGCGAGCGCAAACTGGAGCGCCTGCTGGCGAGCGAAGAGCGCATCGACAAGCCCCAGCAGCACTGGGAGATGAAGCTGGAGTTCGGCGATGCGCCGCGCAGCGGCCAGCGCGTGCTCACGCTCGACGGTGTGAGCAAGGGCTTCGACGGGCGCACCCTCTTCCGCGCTGTGAGAGTGGAACTGAACCAGGGCGAGCGCGTGGCCCTGCTGGGGCCGAACGGCAGCGGCAAGACGACGCTGCTGCGCATCATCAGCGGGCAACTGGCGCCCGACAGCGGCACCGTGCGCCTGGGGGCCAGCGTGCGGCCCGGCTACTTCGCCCAGGAGCAAGAGGGCCTGGACCCAACCCAGACCGCGCTCGAAGCCGTGCGCGCGGTCGCGCCGCTCACGGAAACCGACGCCCGCAACTTTATGCATCACTTCCTCTTTGCCGGGGATGATGTGTTCACACCGGTGGGGCAGTTGAGCTACGGCGAGCGGGCACGCCTGGTGCTGGCCCGGCTGGTGCTCAGCGGGGTCAACTTCCTGCTGCTCGACGAACCGCTCAATCACCTGGACATCCCATCGCGGCAGCACTTCGAGGAAGCGCTCGCCAACTTCCCCGGCACGGTGCTGGCCGTGGTCCACGACCGCTACTTCGTGGAGCACTTCGCGGAACGCATCTGGGCGCTGGACGGCGAGCGGCTGGAAACCTTCTTCGACCTGGAGAGCTACGAGCAGGGCACGCCCGCGCTGACGTAATGGGGATACGGTGGCGGCCCAACGGATGTGCTAAACTATCAGGAGACGCGCCGGGATGACGCCTCCGCTGTAAGCAGCGGGGTGACGATGGGTCGCAAGTGATTGAGCCACACCCGAGGGAGGTCGCACATGGCAAAGATAATTGTGCATACCGATAACGCGCCCCAGGCGGGATCGTATAGCCAGGCGGTGCAGGCGGGCGGACTGGTCTTCGTGTCCGGGCAAGGCCCCTTCGACCCAGGAACGGGCGCCATCGTCGGCAGCACGATCCAGGAGCAAACAGCGCAATGCTTACGCAATATTGCGGCGATCCTACAGGCGGCGGGCAGTTCTCTGGACCAAGCGGTGAGCGCCACCTTTATCCTGGCCGACCCGGCGGATTTCGCCGGCATGAACGAAGAGTGGATCACCTGGTTCCCCACCGATCCGCCCGCGCGCCAGGGAGCGAAACTCCCGATTCAGGTTCCCGGCCTGCGTATCTCCATTGCGCTCGTGGCGGAGGCAGCAGGGACCTGAGGTAGCCTGAAGCAGATCACCGGTTGCTATCCCGCCAGGCTCTAAGCGCGAAGCGTGCCGGCGGCCAGGTGAATGGCCTGGACCAGCGCCCGATCGGCTTCGTGCTTCTCGACGAAGACCACGACACCCGCCGCCTCGGCCCGCGCGCGGGTGATCGGGTCGCCGTGCAGCGTCAGCAGCACCACCGCGCAGGCGGGCGCCGCCGCCCGCAGCGCCTCGGCGGTGTCGATGCCGTCCATGCCGGGCATCTGGACGTCGAGCAGAATCACATCGGGCCGCAACGCGGGCGCCAGGGCGAGCGCCGCCGGCCCATCCGCGGCTTCCCCGACCACGATCAGGTCATCCTCCAGCCCCAGCCTCATGCGCAGCCCCCGGCGGATCGCCGGTTGGTCGTCGACTACCAATACACGGATCATAGACGGGTCCTTCGTCGCGCGCCCGGTGCCGGCCCGGTGCCGATATGGTGTAGGATCTGTGGTATAATGGTGCATGTTCAGATAGTGTAGCGCGCGGCCGCACGGCGCGCCCCAGGCAAATGATGCTTTAGCGGGTCCGCCTTTCGGACGGGACGGGACTCCATCCTATAGCGGAGGAAAGCATGCCCATTCGGATCTTACTCGTGGATGATCACAGCGTGGTGCGCAAGGGCCTGCGGATGTTTCTCAGCCTGGACCCGGAACTCGAAGTGGTCGGCGAGGCGCGCGACGGAGCCGAGGCGGTGCGCATGGCGCACGAACTCCAGCCCGATGTGGTGCTGATGGACCTGCTCATGCCGGTGATGGACGGCATCCAGGCGACCGCCATGATCCGCCGCGAACTGCCGGACACGGAAGTGCTGGCCCTGACCAGTGTGCTGGAAGACAGCTCCGTGGTCGGCGCGGTGCGCGCGGGCGCCATCGGCTACATCCTCAAGGACACCGAAGCCGATGAATTGCGCCGGGCGATCAAAGCCGCCGCCGCCGGGCAGGTCCAACTCGCGCCGCAGGCCGCCGAACGCCTGCTGCGCGAAGTGCGCACACCGGAGAGTCCGGAAGCCCTCACCGAGCGCGAAACCGACGTGCTGCGCCTGGTCGCCAAGGGCCGCGCCAATAAAGAGATCGCCCACGAACTCAACATCGGGGAGAAGACAGTCAAGAGCCACGTGAGCAGCATCCTCGCCAAGCTCAACGTGCCCAGCCGCACCCAGGCCGCCCTCTACGCCGTGCGCATCGGCCTCGTCCCTCCCGACGGGATCTAAGCCTCCGGCTCGGTGCCCGCGGCGGAAACCGGGTCAGGCCAAGGCGCGGGAGTCCAGCTCCTCTTTGAGCGCGCGCAGGCTCTTGTGCTGCATCCGCAGGTTGGCGATGTACTCCCGCCACGCCGATTCCTGCCCCTGCCGCAGATACAACTCGCGCACCCGCAGCAGCAGTTCCGCCGCCGCGCTGTAATTGCCGCGCCCGCGCGCCTCGATATAGCGCTCGGCCATGCGCCGGTAAATGTCGCGGGCCTGCTCCGGGTAATCGGCCTCGGCAGCCTGTGCCACCCGCTTCTCAACATCTACCAGGCTCATGTCCAGATAACCGCCGCTGCCCCAGGTGCCGGCGGTGGTCTGGGGCGCCCGCATCTCCAGCCGCTTGAGTATCTCCAGTGCCTCGCCGGGAAGCTGCTCATCCAGGTAAATGCTGATCAGATCGCGCCAGGCGGCTTTCGTTAAGAGGGCGACGATCAACTCGTGCCGGATCGCGGGCCATTGGTCCGCCGGGAGGCCCGGCAGGTGCGCCGCTCGCTTGACCGCGGCATAGGTGGCCGCGCTAGGCGTGGCCTCGAAGCGGCGGCGAGCCATCGCCAGCGCCTTCTCGGCCAGTCCGAACTCGATATAGCGCGCCTCCAGCCATTCCCGGTATTGCGCGAATTCGCGAGCAGCCAGATACGCATCCTGGCGCCCGTGCGGCCACTCGCGCACCTGGCGCGCGGGCTGGGTCCACTCGGCGTCGCCCAGGCGCGTTTCGACAAAGCTCAGCACCTGCTCGCGTCGCGCCGGATCGGCCTTGAGTACGGCATCCGCGAAGCGGGTGATTTGATCGGCAGTTGACAAGGACTCTTTAGCGACGGCGAAGGCGTCGTCCACGCGCCCCATTGTGATTAACTGGGCAGCCAGTTCCTGGTACATGCCTGCCGCCCGGTACTCGGCCAATAGCTCCTCCGGCGAGAGGGTGTCGCCCTTCAACTCGGCCAGGAACGCGATAATGGGCCGCTTGCGCCAGGAGTTATCAAAAGCCTCCTCCGGCACATCGGCGAGCGTCCGCCGCAACCGTTGCTCGATCTCGGCCTTCTCCTCGGCTGTGGCCGTGCGCGCGAGCAGGGTCGGGATCGCTTCATCGACATCCAGGTCGAAACTCAGCGTGTGTTCCCAGAGCGTGAACAGCGCGTCGAACAGCATCCGCCGCGCCGCCGGGTCCAGGCGCGCCTCCGGCGGCAGGTCCGCCTGGGCGTCCACACATTGCCGCAAGCCTTCGTAAGCGGCCGCCAGCACCTCGCTCAGCGACCCTTCCTCGTCCTCGACCTGCTCATAGTCCTCGACGGTCGCCGTAGCGACGAGGCCGTACACGGCTTGCGCGTTGGCCCACTGCCCCGCAGCGGCATAGGAATCGGCCAGTTCGAGCAGTTCGTCGAGCTCGTCGGCCACTTCGTTGCCCGCGCCCCACTCGTCCCCGGCCTGGCTGAGAATCCGGTTCACCTGGCGCTGAATTTTGTCCTGGTTGATCGTCACCCGGCCCGCGGCGCCGCCCGCCGCCGGTTGCGAGCGCGCGATCAGCATCCGCTCGATGGGGCC
>DASSGZ010000301.1:0-35556 GCA_035693165.1 Chloroflexia bacterium
GGCGCCGCTCTGTCTCCTGGATTGGTAGCGCAAGAGAGCGCCGTGCTGCCCTGGATGCTGGGATTGATCCTGATCCTCGCAGCGGCAGCGGTTCTGCTTATCACCGGACGCGGGTGGCGGCTGGGGTTGGCCCTGGCCCGCCGGGCACGTATGCCGGTCGATCGGATCAGCGCACGCTTTCCGCGCGGGAGCCATTTCGGGCTGCCCGCACGCAGTTGGGCGGCCCTCGGTCTTCCGCTGCTGCTCTCCGCGCTGTTCCAGGTGGTCGTGGTACTGATAAATCTCCTGGTCTGTCTAGCGCTCGGCATCCCACTTACTTTTATCCAGCTACTCTGGATCGTGGCAGTCGTTTCGCTGCTCCAGGCATTACCAATTTCTATCGCTGGGATCGGCGTGCGCGAGGGAGCCTATATCTACCTGTTGCAACTACAAGGTGTGGATGGATCGCGGGCGCTGGCATTATCGCTAACGCTGTTTGCCCTGCAAATAGCCATGGCGATCGTCGGCGGGACCCTACAGGTACGCGGTTTGTTGCGGGCACAATCATAGGGTGCCGCCGGTGGCCGGTGGCTTCATTCCACAAGCCAGCACGTAGGTGGCGACCCAGCGCTTCGGCATCCGCAATACCTTGCTAAGCTGAGCGATGCTTTTATCAAGAAATTCGCGAGCCTGCAATGTCGTATTAAACATCGGTCCCGGCAGCGTGTCCCGAATGGGAGAGTTCAGGACTCGCAACGGTTCGCGCCCAATATAGCCCACCGCGATCTGTTGGAAGCCCGCCGCCCCTAATTCGCGTCGCAGGTCGGCAGGCTGTAAGGGATTGTGGTGATCAAATATTTCCTGGCTGACGCGCTGCTGC
Organism: Chloroflexia bacterium; assembly: GCA_035693165.1. GTDB lineage: Bacteria > Chloroflexota > Chloroflexia > QHBQ01 > JAICKM01 > JAICKM01. Next base: position 860 of record DASSGZ010000301.1, read on the forward strand.
AACCAGCCGCCAATCCCATTCAGGTGCGGTACTACTACGACCACCTTGCCGCCCGGCCGCAACAGGTCATACATGGCGCGCAGAATCTCAACCGGTTGTGTGAAGTGCTCAACCACACCGTAGGAAAATACCAGGTCGTACTGTCCGGCGTGTGTGGGTGCAAAGTCAAAGACATCAGCTTCGTGAATTATCCCTGGTACGCCGAGAAGATCGAGATTACGTCGAGCAGTCACGACACCCGACGTGGTATAGTCGATCCCCTCCACCCGCCAGCCCCACTCTTGCTGAAAGAAGGGCAGCCACGCCGACGCGGAGCAGCCGACCTCCAACGCCGGCGCGCCAGGACCCAATCGAGCATACCCCTTGATTTTGTGCGCCAGTTCTTGGGAGACCCAATCATTACGCGCAACCGTGCGGGGTAGCCGGATGTTCTTCCAGTAGGGCGCCCAATAGTCCGGGTCCGTCAGGGAACCCGATCGGTCGGCATCAACGGATGACATATTTCTCCCATCGTGACCGGCATCCTGCGGAATCACCGGATACCAGTGACCAAGTTGGCTCAGTGAGAACCATTATAGGATTCCGCTGTGAACACTGTCAACCAATGCGCGGGCGCCGGCGCGGTAGGATCTCCGCGCCCTGATCCAATTTCCGCCCAATGGCGGAACCGGGCTTACAACCTGCGACCGGGCATGGGAGTTGCTTCGTACGTTATCATAGAAGGGCGTTCCGCCGGGGGGTGGCCCGGCTTTCCGCATTTGTTCGCAGGAGATCCGCGTTGAATAACCTGAAACCTCTCATCCCCTATTTGCGCGCGCATCAGGGGGCTATCCTCCTGGGCGTGCTGACGTCGCTGATCGGGACCATTCTGGCCCTGTTGCAGCCGTTTCTGATCGGGAGCGCCATTGATGCGCTCCAGCACAACCGGCCGGTGAGCGACATTTTGCAACTGGCCGCGCTGATTCTCGGGTTCGCGGCGGTGCAAGGCATCTTCACCTTCTTCACCCGCTACAGCATCAACAAAGTGTCGCGCGAAGTCGAGTACGAGCTACGGCGCGATTATTTTGCCCACCTGGAGCGGATGCCGCAGACCTTTTTTCAGGGCATGCATACCGGCGACATCATGGCCCGCGCCACCAACGACATGAGCGCCGTGCGCGGCTTTATCGGCCCCGGCATCCTGAACACCTCGAACACGGTGCTGATGTTTATCATCGCCTCCGTGCTGATGTTCGGTATCGACGCCAAGCTGGCCGTGATCGCCGTGCTGTTCCTGCCGCTGGTCAGCATCGCGTTTACCGTGATCGGCAACAAGATGCACCAGCGCTATGAGAAGGTGCAGGCCCAGTTCGGCAACCTGTCCACGCGCGCGCAGGAGAATTTTTCCGGCATCCGCGTGATCAAGGCGTACGCGCAAGAAGACCTGGAGATCGGGCGCTTCGCGAAGGCTAACCGGGAGTATGTGCGGCTGGCGATGGACTACCAGCGGCTCTCCGGGCTGCTCTGGCCCCTGATGACCTTTGTCCTGGGCGTTACGGCGGGCATCATCCTGTTTGTCGGCGGCAGCGAGGTCATCGCCGGGCATATCACGCTGGGCCAGTTTGTGCAGTTCAACGGCTATCTCGGCATGCTCAGTTGGCCGATGATCGCCCTGGGCTGGGTGGTCAATCTCTACCAGCAGGGCGTGGCCTCGATGGGCCGCATCTCCGAGGTGATGCGGCAGGAACCGGCCATCGCCGACCGGCCCACGGCGCTGCCCGTCACCGCGATCAGGGGCGAGATCGAGTTCCGCGATGTGGGCCTGAACTATGGCGGCCAACCGGTGCTCAACGGCCTCAGCTTCCATGTGCCCGCCGGGCAGACCCTGGCGATCCTGGGCGCCACCGGGGCCGGCAAAACCTCGATTGTGAACCTGATCACGCGGGTCTATGAGGCCCAGCAGGGGCAGGTGCTGATCGACGGCGTCGACGTGCGCGATCTGCCGCTGGCCGTGCTGCGGCGCGCGGTGGGCATGGTGCCGCAAGACACGTTCCTGTTCTCGGTGGCCCTGCGCGAGAACGTCAGCTTCGGCGTGGACCAGGTGGACGAGGGCCGGCTGGCCCAGGCCGTCACTGTGGCCCGCCTGAGCAACGACATCGACCAGTTCCCGCAAGGGCTGGACACCGTGATCGGCGAGCGCGGCGTCACCCTGTCGGGCGGCCAGAAGCAGCGCACGGCCATCGCCCGCGCCGTGATGCGCGACCCGGCCATCCTCATCCTGGACGACGCCCTGTCGAGCATCGACACGGCCACGCAGGCCGAGATTTTGCAGGGCCTGCAGAGCGTCCTGGCCGGACGCACCAGCCTAATTATTGCCCATCGCATCTCGACGGTGAAAGCGGCCGATCAAATCATCGTCCTCGACGATGGGCATGTCATCGAGCAGGGCCGGCACCAGGAGCTGGTGGCCCGTGGCGGCGTGTACGCGCAGATGTATCGCCGCGAACTGCTGAGCCAGGAATTGGAAGTGGAAGTCGAGTAGCGAGGTACGCGTTTATGCCAGGACCCGGTCCTATACACGAAGACGAATTACTGGGCAAAGCCTATGATCATCGCATGATGCGGCGGCTGCTGGGCTATCTGCGGCCCTACCGCAAACGGATGGTCGTGGCGTTAGTGCTGATTATCACGCTCGGCGCGGTCGAACTGGCGCCGCCATATCTGACCAAGCTGGCTATCGACCGCTACATTGTGCCGGGCGATCTGTCGGGGCTGCCGGAGGTGCTGGGGCTGTTTCTCGCCAGCCTGATCGCGGCGTTCGGGCTGCGCTACTCGCAGAACCTGATTATGCAGCGCATGGGCCAGGATGTCATGTACGACATGCGGTCCAACATCTTCAGCCATTTGCAGCGGCAGTCGCTCTCCTATTTCGATCACAATCCGGTGGGCCGCATGATGAGCCGGCTGACCAGCGATGTGGACGCGCTGAACGAGTTGCTCAGTTCGGGCGTGGTCGCCATCGTGGGCGATTTCGTCGCCCTGGTGGGCATCGTCATCGTCATGCTGCTGCTCGACTGGAAGCTGGCACTGGTCAGCCTGGCGGTGCTGCCGGTGATCTACGTGGTAAGCCAGCGGTTCCAGCGCTGGATGCGCCGCACCTATCGCGACCAGCGGATTCGCCTGGCGCGCGTGAATGCCTTCTTGCAGGAAAACCTGTCGGGTATGCTGGTGCTGCAATTGTTCAACCGCGAGAAGCGCCAGGCCGAGGAGTTCGACCGGCTCAACAAGCACTACCTGGAAGCGAACGTCGAAGCCCTGCGCGCGTTCGCGCTCTTCTTCCCGATCATCAACCTCTGCTACGCGCTGGCCGTGGCGTTGCTGCTGTGGTATGGCGCCGGCGCGGTGCTGTCGCAGGTGGTGACGGTCGGCGTGCTGGTCGCGTTTTTCCAGTACACCGAGCGGGCGTTCCAGCCCATCCGCGACCTGGCCGAGAAGTACAATATCATGCAGGCGGCCATGGCCGCCGCCGAGCGCATCTTCGTGATGCTGGACGAGCCGATCAGCATCGAGGACTCCGCGGCCCCCGTGGAGTTGGGCCAGGTGCGCGGCGACATCGAGTTCCGCCACGTGAACTTCGAGTACAACCCCGGCGAGCCGGTGCTTAAAGATGTCAGCTTCCAGATCCCGGCGGGCACCAGCGTCGCCATCGTCGGGGCGACCGGCGCGGGCAAGACCAGCATCATCAGCCTGCTGGGGCGCTTCTATGACGTGCAGAACGGGGCGATCCTGCTCGACGGTGTGGACGTGCGCCGGGTGCGCCAGCAGCAGTTGCGCCGCCACATCGGCGTGGTGTTGCAAGACGCCGTGCTCTTCTCCGGGACCATCGCCGGCAACATCCGGCTGCTGGATGAGTCGATCACTGATGCGCAGGTGCGCCATGCCGCCGAGTTCGTCAACGCCGCCGGCTTCATCGAAGCCCTGCCCGACGGCTATGAGCACGAGGTGAAGGAGCGCGGCACCAACCTCTCGGTGGGCCAGCGCCAGTTGCTGGCCTTCGCGCGGGCCATCGCCTTTAACCCCGAGGTGCTGCTGGTCCTCGACGAGGCGACCTCCAGCGTCGATACGGAGACCGAGGCGTTGATCCAGGACGCGCTGGAGAAGCTGATGGCCGGCCGCACCAGCATCATTATCGCCCACCGGCTCTCCACCATCCGCCACGTGGACCGCATCATCGTGCTGCACAAGGGCCGCGTGGTCGAGGAAGGCACGCACGACGAGTTGATGGCCCGCGGCAATTTCTACTACCGGCTCTACCAACTGCAGTACCAGGAGCAGGAAGCCCGCGAACGGCGCGTGGAGGCCGAGAAGCGCCGCCTGCACCAGCAAGCCGACGCCGCGCACCGCTAATACTGCCGGCCCCTTACCGCCACACAACGCGCCCGGATCCGCCATCCGGGCGCGTTTGCGCTGTCCGCCGAATGGCACTATCCATGCTTTCATGGACTCAGGTGTGGCCGGGATCGCGGCTGCGCCCGCCACAATGGAACAGGAGGGTTACACTCATGGACAGCAATCATGCTGAGCAGGATCCCGTCACGGAAGGGACACGCCGGGTGCCGGCCGGGATGCCGGGCGCCATCTACACCGGGGGCGGGACCGTCCTCCCCGAAGATCTGGAATTGGATGAGACCTATCCGCCCGTCGCCAACGACCTGGGCGACGCCTTCAACGCCGACGACCGGGTGGCGCCAGGTACCGACCAGGAGACCGGTCCCGCCGACGACACCGGCTCGACGGGCGGCAGCTACAGCGGCGGCGGCTCCACCCAGGGCGGCACCGGGTACCTGCGCGGGTCGGACTACGGCGGATCGGGCAAAGCCGAGGGCACCAACACCTCGCCGGGCGCCTATGGCTCCGGCGGCTCGAATGACGTCTGAGCCGGGCGGCAACCTCGTGGCGTTGCGACCGCCCGGCGCCGGGGCGCGTGGGATCCCAGGGTTCCGTCTGCCTTACGGATGGCTCTCTGACTGGCATTAATTGTGCTATACGGCTATAAGCAGTGTTCGCGGAACTCCGAGTCGCGCTCGGGCTCCTCTACCCCATCCCCAAACACTGCCGGGGCAACCGTGCCCGATGCCGCCCTGGTATCCGGGTATCACTCCACCGGCCTGCACGAGCCGCGACGTCCTGGCCGGCGCTACGTAGCACATCGGCGTGCTACGACCTCAGGAGGTTCAACGGTTATGAGTAGTAATTACGGCGATTCCAGTAACGGCGACTCCGATATGCGCGGCTCGTCGGGTACTTCTGGGGGGTCCGGCATGAGCGGCGGTTCGTCGAGCGGATCGGGCATGGGCAACCGCACGGCGGGTGGTTCCGATATGGGCGGCGGCTCGATGGGTGACTCCGGGATGGGGAGTGGTTCCGACCGGGGGCGGGGCTCAATGGGGAGCGGCTCAGATATGGGCGGCGACTCCGGCATGGGCAGCGGCTCGGATATGGGCGGCTCCAACATGGGCAGCGGCTCCGGCATGGACAGGGAATCCATGGGTGACGCCGGCATGGGTAGTGATTCCGATATGGGCAGCGGTTCAATGGGCGGCTCGATGGGCAGCGGCTCGGACATGGGTCGCGGCTCGATGGGCGGCTCAGATATGGGCAGCGGCTCGGATATGGGCGGCGGCTCGATGGGCGGCTCGGACATCGGCGGCGGCTCGATGGGTGGCTCGGATATGGGCGGTGGCTCGATGGGTGGCTCGGATATGGGCGGTGGCTCGGGGATGGGCAGCGATACTGATATGGGGGGTGGCGCGATGGGCGGCTCCGGAATGGGCGGCTCGGGCGGGATGTCCGGCAGCTCCAGCACCGGCGGCGGCCTGGGCTCCACCGGCGCGGGCCGGGGCGGCGGCATGAGCGGCTCCGGCGGCGGCATGGACGCGACCAACACGTCGAGCGGCGGCCACGGCACCGGCGGCTCCGGCCTCTAGGCGGCTGGGGCGCAGCGCGCACGAGGGGACCGCCCCCGGCCCGGCAGGGTCGAGGGCGGTCTCTTGGTGCCGGGGATCGGGAATTGCGAGCGCGGGCCGCGTATGCTAGAATCCCGCCCAACGACGGCCTATGTAGGAAGGGGAATAACCCATGGCGAGCGCGACGATGTTGCATATCGGCACGCCCCGCGGCCTATACGTCGCCAGCAAACCCGGCACCAGCCCGCAATGGCGCATCACCAAGCACACGCTGGCCGGGCGCCCGGTCATCGCGCTGGCGCTCGGCACGGAACTGCCCGTGCGCATGGCCGCGGTCGTGCCGCAGATGGGCGTGTTCCACAGCACGAACGGCGGGCGCGAGTGGATGCTCACCCTGCCGCTCGACGTGACCGTGTTGCTGGCCGACCCCAACCGCCCGGACCGCCTCTTCGCGGGCCTTAGCCACCCCGACCGGGTGCAGGCCGACCACGCGGCGGGCGGCCCCGGCGAACCGGGCAATGTGCTGGTCTCGGAGGATGGCGGGGTAAGCTGGCACACGCTGCCCGCGCTGCCCGTCGCGGCCACCCGCGTGTTGAGCCTGGCGCTGACCGGCGGCAGTTGGGACGATCCGGGCCGGCGGCTCTGGGCGGGAGTCGAGTCCGGCGGCGTCCTGTATAGCACCTATAGCAACGCCCATTGGCAGGGCCTGCGGCTGGGGCTGCGCACCAAAGTGGCGGTCACGGCCCTGGCGACCACCGGGGGCGAGGATACCGATCTCTTTGCCGCCACCTCGGTCGGCATCTACCGGCTTCAGCCGGGGCTGCGGTCGACCGACACCGAGTGGAAGGGCACCAGCCGGGTCTGGCGCTTGCCGGCCACGCCCACGCCGACGGGGGTGCGCCAGCTCGTCGCCCTGGGCCGCGTGCAGCACCCGGCGCGGCCCGCCGCGGCCTTGCTGGCGCGCGATGCCATGGGCCACCTCTGGCGCGGCGAGGACGGTAGCGGCGGCTGGACGGGCCTCGACCTGGTCCCCGCGAGCGGCAGCGATCCCGATCTCGCCGTGACCGCGCTGGCCGCGCATCCCGACTATCCCGACCGTGCTTACGCGGGCACCCGCGGCGGGCGGATCTTCGAAACACGCAACCGCGGCACAAGCTGGGAAGACCTGGGCCTCGCCGTGGAAGGCGATGTGCGCGCCCTGGCCGTACTCGTGGTGAAATAGGTTGCATTTTCACGAGTCTGCTGGTATACTGGCGCGGCTTGCGCTGCTGCCGGAATCGCGGCGTGCCGCGGGCGCCCGGCCGGGGTGACGACCGGGCCCGCCGGCACCTCGGGGCACGTATCTTGATGACAGCACCCGGTACTGAAGCAGCGGCGGGCCGGGTCCGCTTTAGTCCCTGGTGTAACCCGAATTTATATATAATATTAATCCGCCGTATACCCGTTTTTTAACGCACCTGGCTACGCAGAGCCGCGCTCTGGCTGTATAATGGGACACAACCCCCGCCGCCGAGCGTCGGCACAACTGCATGGGTAAAGAGGAGGCCCGACGATGACTATCGGTAGTAATGATCCCCGCGAACTGGCGATCATGTTTTTCGCCGTCATAATCTCGCTGGGACTCCTGGTGATCATTGATCGCCTGGGCACGCTCCGGCGCGGTGAACTCGACGATGACGAGGAGGAGATCTAATGGCGCGTGCGACTAGTCCCGGCAGCGCCGGGGCGGCGGGTTCGGGTGGGCTGCGGGGCCGCTTGCTGCGGGCTCGCGTGATGGGCCAGGAGACGCTACGCGACATCACCGGGTCGATCATCCGTAACGGCTGGCCGACCTCCGTGCGTGGCCGCTCGCTGGCGATCATGAATAGCGTCTTCTTGCATTTGCACCCGATCCGCACCCGGCCCGACGCCATCAAGATGACCTATACCTTCGGTCTGGGTGGACTCTCCTTTTTCCTCTTCCTGCTGCTGACGCTGACGGGCGTGCTGCTGATGTTCTATTACATCCCGGCGGTGCCCACGGCGTACCAGACCATCAAGGACATCCAGGAAATCCAGCCGTTCGGCTATCTGCTGCGCAATATGCACCGCTGGGCCGCGCACGCGATGGTCATTATGGTGTTCCTGCATATGTGCCGGGTCTTCTATACCGGCTCGTTCCGGGCGCCGCGCCAGTTCAACTGGGTCGTCGGCATCCTCCTGCTCGTGCTCACCTTCCTGCTGAGCTTCACCGGCTATCTGCTGCCCTGGGACCAGTTGGCGATCTGGGCCATCACCGTGGGCACCAACATGGTCGGCTCGACGCCGTTCCTGGGCGAGACGATCCGCTTCCTGCTGGTGGGCGATTACACCGTGTCGCAGAACGCGCTCTTGCGCTTCTACACCTTGCATGTCATCGGGCTGCCGTTGCTGCTCTCGGTCTTCCTGGCTGTGCATTTCTGGCGCATCCGCAAGGATGGCTTCTCGCGCGGCCTGACCTTCACGACGCGCATCACCGATGCCGGCGAGAACCTGTCCGCCGGGGCCCGGTCCGCCGGGCGCGCCCGCGAGTGATCATTCGCCCACTTATTTAGAAGGAGCCCTGTTATGGCTACCGAAAGTCGTCCCGCGCCGGGGGTGACCATTCGCGAGCGCAACGTGACCGAGCAGAAGGGCGCGCCGGTGCTCACCGCCTCGGCCCGCTCGCGGCCCGTCTCGCCCGCCGCCGTGGAGGCCGACACCGTGCAGGTGTGGCCCCACCTGGTCGTCATCGAGTTCCTGGGCGCGGTGGTCTTCACCATTAACCTGATCCTGCTCTCCACGCTGGTCAACTCGCCGCTGGAAGAGCTGGCGAACGGCGATGTCACGCCGAACCCATCGAAGGCGCCCTGGTACTTCCTGAACTTGCAGGAATTGCTGCTGCACATGAACTCGGCGCTGGCCGGCGTGATTGTGCCGACCGTGGCCCTGATCGGCCTGGCGGCGATCCCGTACTTCGACAAAGGCACGCGCGGGCTGGGCGTCTGGTTCTATAACGAGCGCGGGCCGCGCATCGCCGCGTTCTCCATGATCTACACTACTGTCGTCCTGGGCTTCCTCATCGGCTTCGACGTGCCGCAGGGCCGGCTCAAAGATGCCCTGTCCACCTCGCTGAAGCCGGGCGGGTTCCTGGACTGGATGCCGGGCGCGTTCAGCTTCCTGGGTGATGTCCCAACCGCGCACGGTATCCTGGTGGAAGGCATCGCCGGCTGGATTATCCCGACGATCATTATGATCGGCTTCATGATCCTCCTGGTGGTGCTCTTGAAGGTGATGTTCAAGGGCCTGACCACCAGCGAACTGGTGATCGGGCTGTTCAGTGCGTTTGTTGCCACTTTTGTGGTGCTCACCTTCGTCGGCACCTTCATGCGCGGCGGCGGCATGGCCCTGTACATGCCCTGGGACCCGCGGGCGGCCGGCGTAGTCGGCCACTAATGCCGGCTGGCATGGTTGGGATTAGAGGAGGAAAGTAATGTCGCAGCAAGTACGGACCGAGCGGACGCTGACGCCGCGCGTGCATACCCGGCCCGGTCCCGAGGATACACAGGGCGGCCTGGTCCAGGGGGCCAGCCGGCGCGATTTTCTGCGCCTGACCATGCTGGGGTCGCTCGGCGTGATGAGCCTGGGCGGGATCGGCGCCTTCCTGGCCTATTTCTGGCCGCGCAAGATCGGCACGTTCGGCAGCAAAATCAGCGCCGGCACGCTGGACGATATCAAGGACGGCGATGTGCTGATGTTCCGCGAAGGCAAATTCTATCTCTCGCGCTACCAGGAGCCGGCGCTGGGCAACAAGGATGTGATCCTCGCCCTCTACTGGAAGTGCAAGCACCTGGGCTGCACGGTGCCCTGGAAGCCCGATGAGTCGTTCGGGGCCAACCAGGGGATCTTCCATTGCCCGTGCCATGGCTCGATCTACCTGCGCACCGGGCAGAACGTGGCCGGGCCGGCCCCGGCGCCGCTCGACATCATGGAGATCACCCTGGACGGACGGAAGATCACCGTGAACACCGGCAAGATCACCACCCGCGTGCAGTACGAGCCGAAGCAAGCCACACCAGTTTCTTAGGAGTGTGACCCCGCTATGCGAGATAAAGTGATCCTGGGTGCTACCCTGACGGTCGTGTTGCTGCTGACCCTGCTGGTGTATGCAGCGGTGGACTTCCAGCGCACCCCCGCGGCTCAGGCCAGCGCGCGCGAGCAAGCGATCGCGGCCGGCACGCGCATCTACGCCCAATATTGCGTGCAGTGCCACGGCCCCAAAGGCGAGGGATGCATCGGCCCGGCGCTGAACCGCAACGTCTGGCGCCCGGAGATCAACGGGGCGGCCAACCCCAACTACCAGGCGGACGACATCCCGACGCTCGTCTATAAGACCATCGAGCGCGGGCGCAAGTCGAACCAGCCCGGCGAGCAGATGCCGGCCTGGTCGGTGGCCGAGGGCGGATCGCTCAACGATCAGGAGATTAACCAGGTCATCGCCTTCATCCAGTATGGCGACTGGGACCAGGTGGTGGAGCACGCCGCGTCGGCCACCGGCCTGGACAAGGATCTGCCCGACTACAGCAGCAAGGGCTTCAACGGCGGCCAGGCCGACCCGGCCAAGCTGGCCCAGGTGAAGTCGACCATGCTGGCGAAGGGCTGCCTCAACTGCCACCAGGTGGGCGCCGTCGGCGGCAAGATCGGCGCCGACCTGACCGACGTGGGGTCGCGCCGCAGCGCCGATTGGCTGCGCCGCTGGATCCCGAATCCGAGCACCATGCCGCCGCTCGAACGCGGGCCGAACCTGTGGCTCAACGTGCCCGTGCCCAGCCTGGAGACGCCGGGCGCCGGGGGCCCCGTGGCGCCCACGCCGCAGCCTTTCCCGATGAATGCGACCTTTATGCCGACCATCAAGATGACCGACGCGGAGTTGGATTTGCTGGTGGACTACCTGTCGCACGCGCGCACGGGGCAATAGGGCAGGTGCCGATGCAGCCTGGCCCGCCGTCGGCGCCGCAGCCGCCGGGCGCCGGTACTCCGGCGTCCGGCCCCGGCATCGTCGCCCCGATCACCCTGGTGTTTGAGCACCCGCTGCACCCGGCGCAACGCCTAGTGATCGACCGGGTGCGCACGCTCATGCAGGTGCATCGGTTCGAGTTGCACAACATCCAGCCCAGCGGCGAATCGATCCACCATATCGTGGCCGCCGATCATATCCGCAATATCGAATTGCTCTACGACGACGCGACGCCCGACCGGCTGGTGGCCCAGTTCACGGTCAACTCAAAACAGGACAAAGAAGCCCTGGTCTGGACTTCGTCGCTGTTTTTCCAATACCTGCATTACCATGTGGCGCGCATTGCCACCGTCAATGGGGCGCCGCATCAGATGGACTGGGAAGCCCAGCAAGATCCGCAAGGCCCGGAGCGCGTGAAGCGCTGGGTCGAGCAGGGGCATTCGCTCATCGAGCGCATGCACGTGACCGAACGCTAATCACGTAGAGGATACGACTGTATGGAATGGACCAGGTTCACGCAGCCGTTGCAGACGAATCCGCGCTTGCGGGCCGCCGCGCTGCTCGGGGTCTTGCTGGCCGCCGGCGTCCTATTCAGCCTGGCGAACGTCAGCTTCGTGCGCGCGGCCACCGCCTCGATCACCGTGGCCTCGATCAACTCGCCCGTGCCCGCCGGCGACCCGTTCTCGCCGCTGTGGCAGCAGTCGGCGCCCGCCGATGTGCCGCTGAGCGCGCAGCAGATGTGGCAGCCGGGCGGCGGCAGCGTCGCGGCGGTGCAGGTGCGCGCCCTGGAAGACGGGCAGAATATCGCCTTCCTGGTTTCGTGGGCCGACGCCACGCGCAACGACTACGTGAAGGACATGCCCAGCGACGCCGCCGCGATCCAGTTGCCGACCGATCCGGCGAGCCTGCCGTATCAGTGCATGGGCCAGAGCACCAACCTGGTCAATATCTGGCAGTGGAAGGCGGCCATCGAGAAGACGGCGCAGGCCAGCGGGCAGCCCTACAACGGCACCCGTAACCTGACCAGCAACGGTATGGGCAAGGCCGTGGAAACGCGCGGCGTGCCGCCGACGGCCACCAGCACCTGGCGCGACGGCCACTGGTACGTGATCTACGCGCGCAACCTGGCGCCCGCCGGCCCCGGCACGGCCCCGTTGATGGTCGGCGAGAACACCAATGCCGCCTTCGCGATCTGGGACGGCGCCAAAGGCGAGACCCGCAGTATGAAAGCCGTCTCGACCTGGACCCCGGTGGAACTGCCCGGCGCCGCCACCAACGAGGCCATGAACCTGGTCTCGCTGGCGATTCTCGCACTTGTCGCCGTGGGGGCCGTCGTTCTGGCCTGGCGCATCATCCCGCACTAGGGCCTCAGGAGGAGCTTGGCGCATGAGCAGAGACTTTCGCGATGTCAATACCGTCACATCGGGCGTGTTCACCGCCGAACACAGCGCAACCCGCAACTGGCTGTTGTCGGCCATTTTCTGGCTGACCATCGCCGACTTCATCGGGCTGATCGGCGCCATCGAGATGATGAGCCCCGACGCCTTCGCCGGGATCCCCTGGCTGGAGTTTGGCCGCGTCCGCCAGATGCACACCAACGGCGTGCTCTTCCTCTGGCTCAGCATGGCCCAGATCGGCGCCTTTCACTACATCGTGCCCAAGCTCTGCGGCACCCGGCTGCACAGCGAGTTGCTGGGCAACATCATGATGGTGCTGTGGAACTTCGTCGGCATCCTGGCGATTGCCACGCTCTCCAACGGCCTGACTCAGGGCCGCGAGTACGCCGAGCTGATCTGGCCCATCGACGTGCTGGTCATGGTCGGCCTGCTCGGCACCGCCTACAACCTGTTCCGCACCATCCTGGCGCGCAAAGAAAAAAAGCTCTTCGTCAGCCTCTGGTATATCATGGGCACCATGATCTGGATGCCGACCCTCTACTTCGTCGGCAACGTGATGTGGGAACCCATCTTCAACTTCGGCACCACCAACCTGGCCGGGTTCCCCTCGGGCAGCCTGCAAGGCATTGACGACGTGATCTGGCAGTGGTTCTACGGCCACAACGTGCTCGGTTACTGGTTCACCACCAGCGGCGTCGCCATCACCTATTATGTCGTGCCGGTGATTATCCGGTCGCCGCTCTACAGCCACCTGCTGTCGCTGATCGGCTTCTGGAGCATCGCCTTCTTCTACGGCCTGGTCGGCCAGCACCACATCCTGAGCACGCCGACGCCCGGCTGGTTGAAAACCCTGGCCGTGCTGGGCAGCCTGGGACTGTTCGTCCCGGTCTTTACCTTCCTGGCGAATATCTGGCTGACCATGCGCGGCAAATGGGGCAAGATCTATGAGAGTGTGCCGCTCAAGTTCATGATCGTCGGCACCATTTTCTACTTCATCACCTGCGTGCAGGGGCCGTTCCAGTCGATCCAGGGCTTTAACCGGCTGATCCACTTCACCAACTGGATCGTCGGCCACGCCCACCTGGCCCTGCTGGGGACGTTCTCGTTCTGGGCCATGGGCGCCATTTATTACATTATCCCGGTCGTGATGCGGCGGCGGATCCACAACCCCGGCCTGGCCGAGATCCAGTTCTGGCTCATCACCATCGGCTTCCTGCTGATGATGATCAGCCTGCAGGTGGCCGGCCTGATCCAGGGGGCGGCCTGGCTCAACGGCCAGAGCGTACAATGGACGCTGCCCGAGATCCGGCCCTACATGGCGGTGCGCGCCCTCTCCGGCGCCCTGATTGTGATCAGCGGGATTGTGCAAGCCTGGAATATCTACAAGACCATCACCGAAGGCGAGCGGGTGGTCGGCCTTGCGCCGAGCGCCGTCGAAGCCCCGGCGTAAGCCCCAGGAGGACGCGGAGATCTTATGACTGGCAAACCCGTATTCCGCATGGATATGCCCACCGTGGTCTTCGGCGCGATGATCGTCTTCTGGTCGGTCGTCTTCGTCGTGGTGGCGCTGCCCTACCTGACCTTCCGCCCCCCGCAGTCGGCGGATGCCCGGCCGCTGACGGCGCAGGAAGAGGCCGGGCGCCGGCTCTACGCCGCCAACGGCTGCAACTACTGCCACACGCAGTATCTGCGCGCGCAGGACTGGACCGGCGTGGGGTCGTTCCGCACCGTCGGGCGCGTGGCCCAGGCCGGCGACTACTACTATCAACAGTCGCCCATGCTGGGCAGCGAGCGCACCGGCCCCGACCTGTCGCAGGAAGGCGGCGTGCATACCGACGAGTGGCACCTGGCCCACTTCCGCAACCCGCGCTACACGTTCCCGAAATCGATCATGCCGGAGTTCAGCTTCTACTACACGAATGACCTGCCCAACGCCGAGATCGGCCAGTTGGTGGCCTATGTCCAGTCGCTGGGGGGCCGGGCCGCCGACGACCGGGTGGCGCGCCAGAACGCGCTGAAGCAAAAGCTGCTCGACGAGCGCGGGCGGGGCAACGAAGCGATCATCCACGAGTGGTTCCCGTCCACCTGGCGCAACGTGCGCAACCCGATGGAGCCGACGCAGCGCTCGCTGGAACACGGCAAGACGGTCTTCCTGACCAACTGCATCGGCTGCCACGGGCTGAACGGCGACGGCAAGGGGCCGGCCACGAGCTGGATCAACAACCCCACGCCGCGCAACTTCACCGACGTGTCGGCGCAGTATCTGTTCAGCGACGGCGAGATGTATGACGCCATCCTGTTCGGCGTCGACGGCACGGCCATGCCCGCCTGGGGCGATATGCTCACCGTCAACGATATCTGGGACGTGACCAACTTCCTGCGGACGATCCCCAACGGCGGCCTGCACCGGGATCCGACCGCGGATATGATGGTCAGCCCCGGCGACTACAAGCCCATCGAGTTGACGCCGGTGCCGGCGCTGCTGACGCCGCGGCCCCAGGAGTCGGGTCTCGGCCAGACGGGGCAGCCCACGCCGCCCGCGCCCACGGCCACGCCGTAACGGTCCGGCCAGGGGGCGCCGGCCCAGTGCCCCCTAGAAAGCGAGAGCGTGTATGAACGACAACCGATCGCAGCCGCGCCGGGCCGTGGTTCCGGCCCGGCTGGCGCAGGGGGCCGCCGGGGCGGGCACGTTCCTGGTCCTGCTCAGCCAGGCCACGCCCGCCGCCGCGCACGACAACCTGGGCGGCGACGAAATGTCGATGGCGATCACGATTTTCATCACCGGGTGCGTGTTGATTGCCGGGGCCAGCCTGGCGGTCCTCTTCGCCTGGCGCGGCGGCCAGTTCAGCAACGTCGAACAGGCCAAGTATGACATGCTGAAAAACGCCGAGGATCTCGACGATCTGCCGATCTTCACCCCGGCTGACCCGCCGGCGGGGCTGCAAGGAGAATCCCATGCCGCCAAATGAGTCTGACCTGGTTTTGCCCTGGCAATGGAACTTCCCGCACGAGATGTATCTGTGGGCCTGGATCGCCATGATGGTGGCGACCATCGCCCTGGCGGCCTGGATGGGCCGCGACCGCAAGCACCTGCCGAATGACCTGGGGCGCAATGTCGAAGACTTTGCCGGGGTCCAGCAGGAGTCGAACGGCCCGCTGCCCATCTATTTGATGATGCTCTACGTGCTGGTCGCGGGCGGCATGGTGGGCTACGTCATTATCACCATCGTCAACGGCTATACTTACTAGGAGCCTGTCATGGACGAAGAACTGCGCTTTACCGAGGCCGATATCCAGGCGGCCCACCGCGATCGCGCGCGGGGCGAATACGGCGCCGATGAGGAGCCGTTGTATGGCCTGGAAGCGCTGCCCGGTGGACACGGCGAGGCTCCCATCGAGGAGAGCGTGGCCGAAGAGGCGGAGAGCGAGGCCGGCCGCCCCGGCGAACAGCCCGGTCTGAACCTGACCTGGGGCATCATCCTGGGCGGAGTGCTGCTGCTGGTGCTCATAACCGCCGTGCTGTTCATTGGCGTCGGCCAGACCTACCAGGCCGACATCGTGACCCATTACCCGGTTAAGTAGAGGTTGAGACCGCATGGCATATGTACGTACGATGACCTTTGTCGTGCCGCCCGAACGGACCCACGAGTTGCAGCCGGGGCATAACCTGTTCATGGCGGCCGTGAACGGGACCCAGATTGTGGCGCAGAACACCCCCGGCTTTCATCGCGGGGGCGTCTGGATGCAAAATCTGCCCCAGGGCAGCATCAAAGTGGTGTGCTACACGCAGTGGTACGGCGTGCCCGATATCGACCGCTATGCCAGCACACCGATGATCCGCGATTTCGAGGCCGATGTGGCGCGCTATCACAGCACGCCGGTCATCGAAGTGTATGAAACGCTGAGCTAAGGCCCAAGGATGTGGAGCTTCATTAGCTGGACAAACCTGGAAGACTTGTTGCTGGATATGGGCGCCGTCCTGGTCGTCACCGTCCTGGTGACCATCTGGGCCGTGGCGAACAACCGGCGCGCGGAGCGGATGCGCGATATTCCGCAGCCCGAGCCGGGCCCGCTGCCGCCGCTGCCCGTGCCCCAGCCCGAGCCGCCCTCGCCCGTCCCCGGCCCGCCGCATCCCCAACCCCTGCCCCCGGAGCCTCCGCTTCCAGGGGGGCCCACCTAGAAACGAGCCGCACGCTTGCTGACTTCGCTGCACACCTGGCGCAAGATCATGTACCCGCTGATCGCCATACTGATCCTTGCCGTCTTTGGGCTTTCGCTGGTTGAGACCTATGTAACCAACTTCGGCCCCGATCCCAGTTCCGCCATCGGCGTGCCCGCCGTGAGCGGGGTACTGCCGCGGGACGACCAGCGCGGCGCCTATGTGCAGTTGAAGCCCGGCGCCGATCCCCGCTTCCCCTCCAGCCTGGTGCAGTTGTTCGACTCCGATACCCCCGGCCTCTTCACCGCGGACGAAGCGGTGCAACTCGACGGCCACGCCATTGACGCGGTGATCGTCAGCCAGTCGACGATTGACCAGGATGCCGCGCAGTACCGTGTGTATGCCGTGGGCCAGGAAACCCAGGAGACGACGGCCCAGCGGCTCAACAGCGGCCGCATGATCCGTATTCAGCCGAAATCCGGCCTGTGGGCACCGGGATCCTATGTCGTCGATGTGCCGTCCGGCGGCATGTTCGACACCAGCCGGACATATTACACCTTCACCATCAAATAGGGACGCCAGGGGCCGCTGCGGTAGAGTCGCGCCCCTTATCACAGGAGCCTGCATCGTGAGTGCTATTGCTACGCCCAAAAACGGCAGCTTTGCCCCCTCCGGTTACGCCGACGACCGCGCCGAGGTCGCCGTCGATACCGTCAACGCCGATCACGGCCTGCCGCGCTTTTTCTTTGCGGCGGGGGTGGCCCTGGTGATCAGCGCGATCCACGGCATTTTGCAACGCCTGCCGATTTTCGCCGAGTGGATCCGCACCGCCGACTACGGCGGCCACATGATCACCAACCTGGCCCACACCCATATCACCATCGTGGGCGCCGGGACGATCAGCCTGACGGCGCTGCTCTATTACATCATGCCCCGGCTGGGGCGGCGGCCCCTCTATAGCGGCACGCTGACCAGCGTCTCGTTCTGGTTCACCGTCTTCGGCGTGTTCGGCTTCTATCTCTCGGTGCTGGCCGTCGGCGCCTACGAGGGCATGATGGTCCATGCCGGATGGCAGTATGAAGCGGCGCGCGATTATCTCGGCGCCTGGCACAAGGCACCCATCGCCATCACCGCGGCGATCATGGGCATTGGCTACTGGACCTTCACGGCCAATGTCTGGATCACGGCCCGCAATATCGGCAAGTTCCGCCGCGAGCATCCCAAGGAGGGCGCCACGCCCATCGAGTGGCTGCTGGTGCAATTCTGCGTGGTCTGCGCCACGGCGCTGTTCATCGGCACGGTGCAGGGCGTGTACCAGGTGATGCCCTGGTCGCTCGACTGGCTGCGCGCCGCCGGAGAGGCCGGGGCGATGATCGACCCGATGGCCCACGCGCACATGAACCTGGTGGGCGGGGTCTCTATCGGCATGATGGCGCTGCTCTACTTCTTCTTGCCGCGCATCACCGGGCGGCCCATCTACAGCTATAACCTGGCCCGCTTCAGCTACTACACCGTCGTCGTCGGCGTGTTCGGCTTCTGGCTGGTGGCGATCATCCTGGGCTTCGTCGAGGGCACGCCCATCGTCGAGGGGCGCATGACCTATGACCAGATCCGCGCACAGGTGGGGCTGTGGCACACTATCCCGCTGGTGACGGTGGCGACGATCATGGGCATCGGGTTCTGGGCCTTCATCGCCAATATCTTCCTCACGCTGCGCCAGGGGCCGGCCCCCGACGCGCCCAGCGACCGCTGGCTGAGCCGGTTTGTCGGCCTCAGCGTCTTCGCCCTGCTGCTCGGCACGATCCAGGGCGTGCTCCAGACGATCCCGGTGATCCACGACTGGCTGGAAGAGGCCGAGGGCACCGGCTGGATGGTCATGCCGTTCGCCCACGCTCAACTGAACATGGTGGCCTTCGCCATCCTCGGCCTGGTGACGCTCTCGACCTTCGCCCTGCCCCGCGTGACCGGGCGGCCCCTGTTCAGCGTGCCGTTCGCCAAGCGCACGCTGGCGGTGATCGCCAGCGGTATCTTCGCTACCTACGTGGTCTTTATCACGCTGGGCCTGCTGGAAACGCGGGCTTTCTACCAGATGTTCCCGCAGGGCGAGCACGGCGCCTCCGGCGCGATGGACGACTTCCTGCCGCCCAACACGGCGGTCATCGTGCGCTCTGCCGTCGGCGGCGACTTTGTGCATACGGCACTGGTGCTGCTGGTGGCCTGCTGGGTGGGCCTGGGCTACTTCATGCTGATGCGCCACATCGCCGGGTCCATCGGGCGGGAAGCGATCCAGGCGTACTGGGATGCTTTCCGCGGGCGCACCGCCGCCGCCGCGCACCAGCACTCGATGCCGCACCCCAGCGCCGTGCCGCAGGATGCGGGGCAGGTGCGGCGCCGTGGCCTGCAACTGGCCTTCTATGAGGTCGCCGCGGGCTGGGCCGGGTTCCTGGGCATGGGCTGGCTCTTGAGCGGGCGCGGCTTCATCGGCGTCATGGTGCTCTCGGTCTGGGCCGGGATCTACTGGTCCACCCTGTTCATTCTGCTGGCCGTGACGGCTGTGGGCCCGGTGGGCATCGCCATCACCGCCATCCTCTGGATCGGCCTGCCGCTGCTCAGCGCCGTCGCGGTCTACCGCACGTATATCAGCGGGGCACGCGAGATCCTGGCCGAGCGGGCCGGCGCGCGCTAGTCCTGCACGTGGGCCGCTCGTTGCGACGGGCGGCCCACCGGCCCCTGGCCGGGGAGATGAAACCATGACCGCAGCCGCGAACGAGACCCCGGCGCGCTACGACGAGGTCGCGGATTTCTACGAGGCGTTCGCGCCCGATGCCTATGACGCCCCGCCCGCGGTGGCCCTGCTGGCGCTTGCCGGCACAGTTGCCGGCCTGCGGCTGCTGGACCTGGCCTGCGGCCATGGCCGCGTGGCGCGGGAACTGGCCCGCCGGGGCGCCCAGGTGGTTGGCGCCGACCTCTCTGCCGCCCTGCTCGCCAAGGCGCGCGCCCGCGAACAGGCGGCCCCGCTGGGCATCGTCTATGTCCATGCCGATGGGGCCGCGCCCGCGGCCCTGGCCGGGGAGGTCTTCGACGGAGTCGTGTGCCACTTCGGCCTGTCGGACATCGACGACCTGGCCGGGGCGGTGGCGACCGTGGCGCGGGTTGTCGCGCCGGGCGGCTTCTTCGCCTTCTCCATTCTGCATCCGTGCTTTCCCGGCTGGCCGGCCAGGGGCGCAAACCCGAGCTGGCGCCCCGGCGCGGGCTATTTTGCCGAAGGCTGGTGGGTCGCCGCCGGCCCGCCGGGCGGGATACGGCCCCGCGTGGGCGCGAACCACCGCACGCTGTCGACCTACCTGAACACGCTCGCCCGCCACGGCCTGGTGGTCGAGGAGCTGGCCGAACCCGAACCGCCCCCCGAGTGGATGGCTGCCGCCCCCGATGGCGGGCCGGTGCCCGTCTACCTGGTGGTGCGCTGCCGCAAGCAGTAGCCGCGACCTTCGCGCGCCTGGGCCGCTAGATCGGCTTTGCGGCGTTCCTGACTCCCTCCAGGCAACGTAATCTGCCGTTTATGCCCGCCCCTCTCTGCCGGGGGCGGGCATTTTACGAGATCGGGCGGGCCGGGTTCGGCACAACGGGCCGCCGCATAGTGTATAATGAAGCGACGGCGTGGCGCCTGCGCGGACCACCAGGCGCGCACAGGAGGCGGAGCGATGGAGACACGGCCACTGGGCAAAAGCGGCATCGCCGTGCCGGTGATCGGCATGGGCACCTGGCGCACGTTCGACGTACGCCAGGCCGCGGCGGAAACCGCCCGGCGCGAGCTCGTGACCGCGGCCCTCCTCGCCGGCACGACGGTGTTCGACTCCTCGCCCATGTACGGTGAAGCCGAGCGAGTGCTGGGGCTGGCGCTGGAGGGCCGGCGCGATCAGGCCTTTGTGGCGACGAAGGTCTGGACGCGCTCGCCCCGCGAAGCCCGCGAGCAGATCGCGGCGGCGCTGGGCTTCTTCGGCGGCCGGGTCGATCTCTACCAGGTCCACAACCTCGTCGCCTGGCGCGAGCAACTGCCCTTGCTCGAAGACCTGCGGCAACAGGGCCAGGTCCGGCTGCTGGGCGCCACCCACTATGACCACGCCGCCTTCCCCGAACTCGCCACGGTCATGCGGACGGGGCGCATCGACGCCATCCAGGTGCCCTATAACGCCGCGGATCGCGCCGTCGCCGACGAGATCCTCCCGCTGGCGCAGGAGTTGGGCCTCGGTGTGGTGGTCATGCGCCCGCTGGGCGGCGGCGACCTGGTGGCCCGGCCCCCCAAGCCCGCGGACCTGGCCCCCCTGGAGGCGTTCGGCGTGCAGACCTGGGGCCAGGCGCTGCTCAAGTGGGTGCTCAGCGACCCGCGCATCACGGTGGCGATCCCGGCCACCTCGCGGCTGGAGCGGGTCGCCGCGAACGCGGCCGCCGGCAGCCCGCCCTGGTTCGACGCGGAAACCCGCGAACGGGTCTCGTATCTCACCGGCTGGCGGCGCCGGTGACGAGGGCTGAGTACGAGTAGTCAGTGGTCGGTGGTCAGTAATCAGCGAGATGAGATAACCATCTTACTCTCGTCACTACTCAGCACTCAGCACTCAGCACTCAGCACTTGCGTGGAGGTGTGTCATGGCGGATATTGCGGAGACGACCAGCGGCCACAACATGACCGACTATGAGCAGGCGCGGCGCGACTTTCACCTGGAGGTGCCGGAGGAGTTCAACTGGGCGCGCGATGTGATCGGCAAATGGGCCGCCGGCCCGGACCACCTGGCGATGCTCTGGGTGGGGCCGGCGGGCGAACGGCGCATCACCTTTGCCGAGTTCGACCGGCGGGCCAACCAGGTGGCGGCGGCGCTGCGCGAGGCCGGCGTGCGCAAGGGCGACCGGGTGGCGCTGATGCTGCCGCGCGTGCCCGCCTGGTGGGAAGCGGTGCTGGGCATCATGAAGCTGGGCGCGGTCAGTATGCCCGGCACCGTCTTGCTGACGGCCAAAGACATCGAATATCGCCTGCAAGCCAGCGATGCCCGCGCCGTGATCACCGATGCCTCCGGCGTGCCGAAGGTCGACCAGGTGGCCGGCAATTTGCCCGGCCTGGCCGTGCGCATCGTCGTGGGGGAGGGCGAGACCGCGCCACCCGCCGGCTGGCTCGACTATGAGACGATTGTGGGCGCGGCGCCCGCGGATTACACCGGCGAGCCGACGCGCGCCGGCGACCCGGCCATGGTCTATTTCACGAGCGGCACGGTCGGCTACCCGAAGATGGTGCTGCACACGCACGCCTCGTACCCCATCGGCCACATCATCACCGGCAAATACTGGCTCGACCTCGGCCCGACCGACCTGCACTGGAACGTGGCCGACAACGGCTGGGCCAAAGCCGCCTGGAGCAGCCTGTTCGGCCCCTGGAACATGGGCGCGGCACTATTCGTGCAGGACAGTCGCGGCAAGTTCAGCGCGCCGGAGACCCTGGAGCTGCTCGCCCGCTATCCGATCACCACGCTCTGCGGGCCGCCCACCGTCTACCGCACGCTGGTGCTGGAGGATCTGAAGCAATATCGCTTCCCGCACCTGCGCTGGTGCGTGGGCGCGGGCGAACCGCTGAACCCGGAAGTCATCGAGGTCTGGCGCGAGGCCACCGGCCTGACCATTCGCGACGGCTACGGCCAGACCGAAACCGTGCTGCTGGTCGGCAATTTCCCGCCGCTGGCCGTCAAACCCGGCTCGATGGGTAAGCCGTCGCCCGGCTTCGAGGTGGCGGTGATCGACCAGGAAGGGCAGGAAGTGCCGCCCGGCCAGGAAGGCGACATCGCGGTGCGCGTGCGGCCCAACCGCCCGGTGGGGCTGTTCCAGGAATACTGGCGCAACCCCGACGCCACGGCGGCCGCCCTGCGCGGCGACTGGTACGTGACCGGCGACCGCGCCGTGATGGACGCCGACGGCTATTTCTGGTTCGTGGGCCGCGCCGACGACGTGATCATCAGCGCCGGGTACCGCATCGGGCCGTTCGAGGTCGAGAGCGCGCTGGTCGAGCACCCCGCGGTGGCCGAGGCGGCGGTGGTCGCCAGCCCCGACCCGATCCGCGGCGAAATTGTCAAAGCATTCGTGATCCTGGCTCCCGGCTACGAAGGGTCCGATGCCCTCGTCCAGGAGTTACAGAATCACGTCAGGACGGTGACGGCGCCCTACAAATACCCGCGCGAGATCGAGTTTGTGCGGGAACTACCGAAAACTGTGAGTGGGAAGATCCGCCGGGTGGAGCTGCGGGCTCGCGAGTTCCAGCGCAAGCCGGGCGCTCACTGATCGCCATCCGGGGGCGGCGCCAGGCCGCCCCCGACCGGGAGAAACGTATGACCGAGCAACTACCCGCCGAACCCCCGCCCAGCCCCGAGAGCTTCGGGGAGCTTTACAACCTGCTGGCCGAGAGTAAGATCTACCAGCGCATCACCGCCGAGGTCTTCGGCGAGGGCTACGGCGGCCAGCTTTCGATTGCCGGGCCGGCAGACGTGCGCCTGCTGGCGACGCGGGCCGCGCTGGCCCCCGGTCAGTGGGTGGCCGATTTTTGCAGCGGCATGGGCGGGCCGACTCTGTTGATCGCCGCCGAATACGGCTGTAATATGCTGGCCGTGGACTGGTCCCTGGACGCGCTGGAGATTTGCCGGCGCACCGCGCAGGCGACCGAACTCGGCCACCGGCTACGCTATGTGGCGGGGGACATCAGCCGCCCGCTGTTCGCGGCCAACTCGCTCCATGCCGTGGTTTCGGTGGACGGCTTCTACTTCGGCGTAGACCTGCCCTGGCTCTACCGCGAAGTGTTCCGCATTCTGCGCCCCGGCGGGCGCTTCGCCTTTTACTTCAACGTCCCCACCCAGGAAGTGGTGGATGCGTCGTCGCCGGAGCGGCGCGCGCACCGCGAGAGCCACCGCATCGACCACCTGTCCGAACTGGCCGCCGCCGGCTTTATCAACGCCCGCCGCGAAGAACGCACCTTCGCCGAGCAGCAGATCCTGGCCCGCATGGCCGAGGTGTATGAGACCCATTTCGAGGCGCTGGCGTCCGAAGTGGGGCACGATCTCGCCACGGAGCTGCGCGACGAAATCGTGCAGACGCTGCATATGGCCGAGCATGGCTACTGGCCGCGCTACCTGTTCAGCGCGCGCAAGCCCGGCGACCGCCCGGCCCGGCGGCGCTAGTCATCGGGCGGGATGGCCGGGCCGGTTTGAAACCGGCCCCTACATCGCAGAACGGGCGGGCGGACCAGTTTCAAACCGGCCCCTACAGCGCAATCATATGCAGCCACGCGGCCCGTGAAGCGCACTCATGGGCCGCTATTTGTTGGTCGTCGCGTTCAATTCGTCCACCTCGGTCGCCTTCAGCGCGCCCTGCGGGCGCAGGCGCCCGTCGCGGTAGCCCCATTGCTCGGTGTCGATCAGATATTGCGTGCGCGACAGCAACGTGCCCCGGCAGATGCGCGCCGTGGCCGCCGGCTGGTCCATCTGCTCGCGCGCCCGGTCCAGCAGGCTTTCCATCACCGCCCGCGGCACCTTGTCGCGCTCGCCGGGGTAGATGAAGCGGAAGAGGATCAGGTGGCTCAGCAGCACTTCCCAGTAGGCGTCGAAGCGGCGCAGCAGCCGGTCCCAGTCGAGCCGGTCGCCGTGGGCGCGCAGCAGATGGACAATGTCGCCGCCGTCGTACCGTTCGCGATTGATCACGAAGCCTTTCGACCAGATCATCTCCTCTATCGGGCAGATCTGCACCGGGCGGTCCAGGATCGTGCCCTGGGCGGCATGGGTGAACCACTCGTCGTCGACGACGGCGATGCCGCTGGAGCCGTTGAAGATCAGATCGACAAAGGATTCGCCCTGGAAAGCTTTGCCGATCCAGGTCTCCATGGTCAGTTCGGTCTGGTAGCCGGCCTCGCGCAAGGCGGCCAGGGCGGGCTCGATATCCGCGGCGCGGATAAAGAGATCGAAGTCCTTGGTGTGCCGGTGGATCCCCGTATAGTAGCCGTAGGCGAAGGCCCCGCCGACCAGGAAGGGCACATTGGCCCCGACCAGCACGTCGAGCGCGGCGCAGTAAAAGTCGCGCGACTCGGCGTCGATGACATCTTGCTCTAAGCTTGATTGCTCCATGGCATCCTCCCGCGCCCGCCCGCCGTTGGGCAGGCACATCGCTCAGTGTGGGAGGCAGTAGGGCAAAAGCTATGCCAGGGCCGGGTATGCATCTTGCGGATGGGAGCGGCAAACTGCGTCGCGCTGCGGCGCAAGACGAGCGGGGAGGCATGAACGATGGCAGAACCCAAGAAGAAGACGGTGCGCATCGCGGCGGTATCCGACATCCACTGTGACCGGCGCTCGCAGGGTGCGCTGCAACCGCTGTTCGCCCAGGTGGCCGAGCAGGCCGACGTGTTGCTGCTGCCCGGCGACCTGACCGACTACGGCCTGGCCGAGGAGGCGCACATCCTGGTCAAAGAACTGACCGCCGCCCATAACCTGCCCATCATCGCGGTGCTGGGCAACCATGACTTCGAGTCGGGCCAGGAGCAAGAGATCGTGCAGATCCTCTGCGACGCCGGGGTGGTGATGCTCGACGGCGAGGCGTGCGAAATCCAGGGCGTGGGCTTCGCCGGCTGCAAGGGCTTTGCCGGCGGCTTTGGCCGGGGCGCGCTCGGCTCCTGGGGCGAACCGGCGATCAAGGCTTTCGTGCAAGAGGCCCTGGACGAAGCACTCAAGCTGGAGTCGGCGCTGGCCCGCCTGCGCACCCTGCAGCGCATCGCCGTGCTGCACTATGCCCCGGTGCGCGGGACGGTGGAGGGCGAGCCGGAGGAGATTTTCGCCTTCCTGGGGTCGAGCCGGCTGGAAGAGCCGCTGCATCGTTACCCGGTGGCCGCCGTCTTCCACGGCCACGCCCACAACGGCAGCCCCGCCGGGCAAACCGCCGACGGAATCCCGGTCTACAATGTGGCGCTGCCCCTCTTGCGCCGCCATTTCCCCGACCGCCCGCCGTTCCACCTCTTCGAGGTCACAGTCGATACGGCAGCGCCCGCCGTGGCCGCCGTGGGCGCCTGAGCGGGGCGCAGGGACAGGGCGCGGGCGCAAATCATTGCGCCCTACGGATATACCTGCGTAGCGGCGCAATGATTTGCACCCGCCGTCCGGCGAGGCTATTCGCGGGCGGCGAAGAGACGGTAATCAAGATCCGGGAACAGGTTGTCGCGCATGGCGTAGGCCCGGCAGCGCGCCAGGCCCATCATATCGACCGGCTCTTCGGCGGAGGCCATCTCGGCGGTCATCGCCATGTCGTTGAACCAGGCCACGTGCTCGATGAAGCGCTGGTTGGAATACTCCGGCGCCTGGCTGGTCGTGGTCAGGAACTCCCAGTCGCTGCCCTGCAGCAGCAAGAGTTCGCGCCCCGCCTGCTGCAACACCTCGGCCAGTTCGCCCGTGGCCTGCGGATGCTGGGCCACAAGCCGCTCCATGCGCGTTTCGGCCCGGTGGATCTGCTGCCACATGCTCTCGGTGGCCGGGTTCATCCAGGTGTTGTGGGTGCCCATCTCGCCCCAGGAGCTTTCCGGCAGGGCCAGGCGCTCGGCGGCCGGGTGCGCCGCCAGCCAGCCGCTCGCCGTCGTCAGTTCCACGGCGGGGCTGGCCGCCAGGTTGCGCAGGGTGGCCTTGAGCCAGTCCACGCCCTCGTGCCACCAGTGGCCGAACAACTCGGTGTCATAGGCCGAGACGATGATGCCCGGCTCGCCGCTGTCGTCGTGGTACTGCTGCAACAGATCCTCGACCAGGCCGGTGAAGTGGTGGGCGTGCTCGCGCACGCGCTGCTGGGCGTGCGCCGGGTCGTAGGGCGCCTTCATGCCTAGCGGCACCTCGTGGCCGGTGATCCGCCAGTACTGCATACCGCTGTTCAGGTCTTTGCGGTGGAACTCGCGGTACCACGGGTCGCCCGGATAGCCGACCTGGGCGGCCCAGACCTGCTGCCCCGTGCGCTCGTTGCGCGCCATTACCGCCACGTCGCTGCGGCCCACCAGGTAGGGCAGGTAGGTGGTGCGGTTGGTCGGCGGGATATAGTTGGGGATAGGCACCAGCAGGCGCTCGGGAATGGGCGCGTAGCCGATGGCGCCGCCGCCGGCTTTGCCCGCCGGGTCGCCCCCGGTGACGGCGTGGGTTTCGCAGAAAAAGAGGCCGAACCCCGCGCCGGCCAGGAAGCTTTCGATGCCCGGCTTGACATAACCGCCGCGGCTCTCGCTGTGGGTGACATACGCCGGGCGGTAAGCGCATTCGGGCAGCCAGATGGCCTGCGGCGCGCGCCCGTAGAGCCGTTCGTAGGTCTGCTTGCCCACGGCGATCTGGGCGTGGATGCTGGAATCGCGCGACAGCAGCGGCAGATAGGCATGGGTGGCCGCCGAGGTGAGGATCTCGATATAGCCTGCGTCTTGCAAGCGCCGGGCCGCGCCCAGAATATCCCGGCCCAGGCGCTCGTTGAACACGCGCCCGGCGCGGGTGTAATATCCTTCGTAATAGCGCGCCAGGGCGGCGCCCGCGCTGTCGCCGCGGTTCTCGGCCCGTTCGCGGTCGCTGTCGGCCAGGTAGAGTTCGTGGGCGATGTAGCGGTCGAAATGCTCGCCGATGAGCGGGTCGCGCAGTTGCTCGGCCAGCACCGGCGTGATGCCCAGCGTCAGCCGGTAGGGCACACCCTCGGCGGCCAGGTCGAGCAGGGCATCGAGCAGCGGGATGTAGGTCTCGGCCATCGCCTCGTGCAGCACTTCCTCGCCGTGCGGCCAGCGGCCCGTCTGCCGGTAGAAGGGCAGGTGGCTATGCAGGACAAAGGTGAAACCCCCTTGTTTCAAAGCAGTGTCTCCTCATCAGGCTGTCACCCGTGCCCTGTCATTCTGAGCGCAGTGAAGAATCTCCGTCGGCCCGTCGCAACAACGAGACTCTGCGCTGCGCTCAGAGTGACAATGACCGTGTGATTGTCTTCCCATTCGCCCTGTTATTCTGCGCGCAACGCAGCGTCTCGGTCTGCCGGCCTAAACGACGAGACTCTTCGCTGCGGCTCTTGTTAAGACGGCGGGAGCACATTCCCATAGGCCTTTATCCTGCTGGGCCGTGAGGAGCGCTTGGGGAGCAATCTCCTCCCGCGCTCCATTGCCCACAGCAGAGGCGGTACCAGCAGTGGGACCAGGTGTGTTTGCACCCACAGGCCCACAGGCGTTGCGGGCACCAGGACCCTGGCATTTGCTCCAGCCCTTTTCTGCTCCTGTATGACAACGGGTCTGAAGGCCTGTTCGTACCGGGCAAACGCGAGGTTGTGATCGCCCAGCGCCACCTTCAGTTCTCCCGCCAGGATATAAGCGCCCATCATGGCCAGGGTCGATCCTTGCCCCGTCAGCAGGGCCGGGCAATAGCCGGCGTCGCCCAGCAGCACCGCTCGTCCGCGGGACCATCTCTTCATGCGAATCTGGCTCACCGCATCGAAGTACAAGTCAGAGGCGCTTTGCATTTTTTCCAGGAGTCGCGGGACTTCCCAGCCTTCGCCGGCAAACACCGCAGTCAGCAGTTGCTTGTGCTGCGCCACATCATGGTAATCGTAGCGTAACTGCGTGGGTTGCTTGAACAGGAAGTACGCGGCCAGTGTCTGGTTGCCTCGTGTACTGCGTACCGCGACCTGCTTTCCGGGGACACCATACATCTGCATGCAGGCCTCGCCCAGTCCCAGATCGTTATCGGTAGTGAAGACCCCGACCTGGTAGCCTAAATAGCGCTCAAAGTGCGCTGCGTCGCCAAACACCAGCGTGCGCACGATCGAATGCAGCCCGTCAGCCCCCACCACCAGGTCGAAGCGGCGGGAGCCGCCCCGTGCAAACGTCACCTCGACTCCTTCCTCGTCCTGCCGAAGCTCCTGGATAGTGTCCCCGAAGCGGTATTCCACTTCGTTCTTCGTCAGTTCGTAGAGGATCTTGGCCAGATCGCCCCGCATGATCTCCACCACATCCACGTCGAAGGCCTCTAAGGCCTTGCGCCCGGCTTGCAGGTTGACTCTGCCGATGCGCTGATGGCGTTCGTTGACAAACGAGATCTCGCCCAAGGTCGTCTGCTCTTGTTGCAGGCGCGGCCAGATCCCCATCAGCTTGGCTACCTGCACGGCCTCAAAGCGCACGTCAACCGGGTACCCGCCTGCTCGCAGGTGGGGCGCACGCTCGACCACGGTCGGGATAAACCCATAGCGCTTGAGCCAGTATGCCAGGGTTGGCCCGGCAATACTCGCTCCTGAAATGAGAATGGTGGTGTTTTTGGTGTTCATCATGGTGCGCTCCCTCTTGAAAGAGGAACACATTTGCAAGCGGCGAAACGCCTTGTTCGTTCTGTACCCGGCTCCCAATTGCAGAACGGGACTGACCAACGAGCGCTCAAGCCATTGCATCACCCTGCTCTTGCCCAATTCTCATCATACGGCGATTATAAAGGCCAGATCGTTGACGTTGGTGCCCGTGGGCCCCGTCACCACGGCGTCGCCGAGGGCCTGCCAGAAGTGGAAGCTGTCGTTGGCGGCCAGGGCGGCCTGCGCGTCGAGCCCGGCGGCGCGGGCGCGAGCCACCGTCGTGCCGTCGGCGAAGGCGCCCGCGGCATCGCCGCTGCCGTCGCCGCCGTCGGTCGCCAGCGTGGCGACGGCGACCCCGGCGCCCCAGCCGTCGAGGGCCAGCGCGGCGCCCAGGGCCAGCTCCTGATTGCGCCCGCCCTGACCGTCGCCGCGCACGGTCACGGTGGTCTCGCCGCCCGCCACCAGGCAGGCCGGGCGCGACAGGGGCTGATCGCCGGCGTGGAGTTCCTTGGCGATCCCGGCCAGCACGCGGCCCACCTCGCGCGCCTCGCCTTCGATATAGGTGGAGAGCAGCGCGGCGTGCAGCCCCAGGCCCCGCGCGGCCTCGACGGCGGCCAGCGCCGCCCGGCGGTTGTCGCCGATAATATGGGTGATCACCCGCTCGAACAGCGGGTCGCCGGGTTTCGGCGTTTCGGGGATCGTGCCTGCGGCGCCGGCTTCCAGGTGGGCGCGCGCCGCCACCGGGATGTCGCCGCGTAGCTCGTAGCGGTCGAGCACGGCCAGGGCGTCGGCGTAGGTGCTGGGGTCGGGCACGGTGGGACCGGAGGCGATCACGTCGAGCGGGCTGCCGACGACATCGCTGAGGATCAGGGCGACGACCGTGGCTGGGGCCCCGCGCCCGGCCAGTTGGCCGCCCTTGAGCGCCGACAGGTGTTTGCGCACGGTGTTGAGTTCGCCGATGGTTGCGCCCGCCCGCAGCAGGCGGTTGGTCACGTCGCCGAGCACATCGAGGGTGAGGCCGGGCGCGGGGTCGGCCAGCAGCGCCGAGCCGCCGCCGGAGATGAGCACCAGCACCAGGTCGTGCGGGCCGGCGGCGCGAGCCAGCGCGCCGATGCGCTGCGCCGCCTCGACCCCGCGAGCGTCGGGCAGAGGATGCCCGGCCTGCACCAGTTCGATGGTGGCCGGGCCGGGGCGGGGCGGCGGATCTTTGACGATCACCAGGCCGCCCTGCCAGGTGGACAGATCGCCCAGCGCGGCCTCGGCGGCCTGGGCCATCGCCGCGCCGGCTTTGCCCGCGCCCAGCGCGAAAATGCGGTCGAACTGATCCAGCGCGAGCGGGTGCCCGGCCACGGTCAGCGTGCCGGCCTGCGTATCGCGGGCCAGGGCGGCGGCGACGGCGCGGGCCGGGTCGACGGCGGCCAGGGCGGCAGCCCGCAGGTGCGCGGCGACGGCGCGCGGGTTCCGCGGGTCGGGGCGGGTCTCAGGCGCGGGCGAGTCCATGGGCGGTCTCCCCTACGGCGATAGCAAAAGAGGGCTGCCCGGTTGGGCAACCCTCCAATGATAGCAAATCGTGCACCCGTTGTCGATACAGCCTTCCAGCTTACTGATACCAGTTAGCTCCAGCCAGGCACCCCTACGGCACCCAGAACGGTCTATTTACTGCTGCTACCTTCCGGTCCTGACAGGGTTCATAGTGTTCTGCCGCGTAGGACCCGACTTTCAACACCACTTCGTACCAGCAGTCCTACAAAGCCGGACCTCGATTGGGAATTCGGCCCCGCTAAAGCGCATTGCGGGTACAGGGTAGCGCTAGCTCCCCGCTTAGCACGACTGAGATAATCATACTCGAACCGCCGCCAAATGTCAAGGCGAACGCCGCCATCCCCCCGCCCCGGAAAGCGGCGAAGCACGCGAAGAATGACGCTAACAGCAATCGTCTTCGCGTGCTTCGTGATTAACGTGGGGCCGGCGGATCAGGCCAGGGACGGCCCCTCGTCCTCGTCGTCCTCGGCGTCGTCGTCCGCGGCGCCCGCGCCGGATTCGATCTGCCCGGCAATGCTCTCGACTTCGTCGATCACCTCGGCGGGCATGCCCACCTGGCCGGCGAAATCGGCGAAGCGCTCCTGGCCCATCATCATGCGCGCGTTGACCAGGCGGACCGTCATGGCCTCCTCCTGGTTCTCGTAACGGCTGGCGATCTCGTCTTCGACCTGCCCGGCGGCGACCTCGACCATCTCGCTGGCCTCCGTGGGCATGCCCATTTGCTGGGCCAGGTTGGTGAAGTTCTCCGGGCCGATGATCATGCGCACGCCGACCAGTTCCTGGAAGAGCTGGCGGCTCGACTCCTCGTCCAGCTCGACCCCCTCCAGGCCCTCCTCGTCTGCGTCCGCGTCCTCGTCCGCGACGCTGCCGTTAAGGCCGTCGAGGCTGGGCGCGCTGGGCGTGAGCGGGCGGCCGGTGGCATCCACCAGGCCCCCGGCGTTGCCGCTGCTGATCGGGCGGCCGCTGGCGTCCACCAGCCCGCTGGCGGCCGGGCCGTTCGCCCCGCCCTCCGTGTCACCCATCAGGGCCACGGTCTGCTCGATATGGTCCAGCAACTCGGCGGGCATGCCCATCTGCCGGGCCACGCTGTTGAAGCGCGCCGGCCCCAGTTGCACCCGCAATTGCACCAGTTGGCGCAGCGCCTCTTCCGGACTCACCTGCCCGGCACCCATGTCGGTGTTCTCGTTATCCATAGTTTCTCCTTTATCTGCTGGTCGCCGGCATAAAGATCGCGGCGCAACGGCCGGCGACCAGACCGGGCAATAAAAAGTGGGCGAACCCTCCAGGGGCTCACCCACAGCCGGCGAGGGCGGAGAGGGTGGGATTCGAACCCACGACGGCTTGCACCGTACCCGCTTTCCAGGCGAGCGCCATAGGCCAACTAGGCGACCTCTCCAGACACTAACCTCTTTACTTGTGACCGCCCACCAGGGCGGAGAGGGTGGGATTCGAACCCACGAAGGCTTTCACACCTCACTCGTTTTCGAGACGAGCTCCATCAACCACTCGGACACCTCTCCATAAAAAAGCCGACCCATTAACGAGTTAATAGGTCGGCTGTGGCGCGGCCGATAGGACTCGAACCTACGACCTTTGGGTCCGCAACCCAACGCTCTAATCCGCTGAGCTACGGCCGCGTGCTTACGGGGAAATTATACCACAAGGTCCCGAATTATGCAAGGAAAAATTAGGTATGGATGGCAAATGGATGGCGATTCAATTAAACTTGGGACCCATCCAGCGTGGCGCGGATTCCAGCGTGGCTCACGGGGTAATTGCCAGCACCTCGCTGGCGACGACGGAAAACATCGTGTTCAGATCATCCCCGGCGATGGCGACAACCACGACCACGACGACCATAACTAAGACCAGGATCAGCCCGTACTCCACCAGCCCTTGCGCGCGCGCGGCATGCGCCCGTAAGCGACTTTCCTTTCTCATGTCCCCGGCTCCCAGAACGTCAAATGCTGCTGTCAGTGTGCCAACTCACGCGCTGTCAGCGGGCCAACTCACGCGGCGTGGGATCACGCCTACTACTATCATATCCGGACTTTTTAGCCAACACAATAGTACCTTTGGTTAATTCTTGATTTCAACACGTTAAGAAAGTTGGCATAATCCTTGCGGGGATCCTCCCAAATGGCCCGCCCGGCCGAGTGGCCGTCGCGCATTAGAGAGGATCAATCCATGGCTAATCGCTTGAGTCAAGAAACCAGCCCCTACCTGCTGCAACATGCCAACAACCCGGTGGATTGGTACCCCTGGGGGCCGGAGGCCCTGGCCCGCGCCCGCGCCGAGGACAAGCCGATTCTCCTGTCGATTGGCTACTCCGCGTGCCATTGGTGCCATGTGATGGAGCACGAGTCGTTTGAGGACCCGGCCACGGCGAGCCTGATGAATCAGCACTTTGTGTCCATCAAAGTGGACCGCGAGGAACGGCCCGACCTCGACTCGATTTATATGGCGGCGGTGCAAACGCTGACCGGGCAGGGCGGCTGGCCGATGACGGTGTTCCTGACGCCCGCGGGCAAGCCGTTTTTCGCCGGCACCTATTTTCCGCCCGAAGACCGCCATGGCTTGCCCGGCTTCAAGCGTGTGTTACAATCGGTGGCCCGCGCCTATGAGCAGCAGCGCGGCGAGATCGACCAGTCGGCGGACGACCTGGCCGCGCACCTGGCCGAACAGAGCGCCATCCCCGCCGCGCCCGAAGCCTTGCGCCCGGAGTTCCTCGACCGGGCGGCGGCGGCGCTGACCGGGGAGTTCGACAGCCGCCACGGCGGCCTGGGCGGCGCGCCCAAGTTTCCCCAGCCGATGGCCTGGGAGTTCCTGGTCCGCCAGTACCACCGCACCCGCGATGCTCGCCTGCTGGCGATGATCGAGCAGACGTTGCGCGCCATGGCGAACGGCGGCATCTACGACCAGGTGGGCGGCGGCTTCCACCGCTATTCGGTGGACAACCACTGGCTGGTGCCCCATTTTGAGAAGATGCTGTACGATAACGCCCTGCTCAGCCGGCTCTACCTGCACGTCTACCAGATCACCGGCGAGCCGTTCTACCGGCGCATCGTCGAAGAGGTGCTGGACTACGTGGTGCGCGAGATGACCAGCCCCGAAGGCGCCTTCTACTCCACGCAGGATGCCGACAGCGAGGGCGAGGAAGGCAAGTTCTATGTCTGGACCCCGGATGAGATCGACGCCGCGCTCACGCCGGAGGAAGCCCGCGTGGCCCGTGCGTACTGGGGCGTGACCGAGCGCGGCAACTTCGAGGGCAAGAACATCCTCAATGTGCCGCGCCCGGCGGATGCCGTGGCCCAGGAGTTGAATCTGCCGCTCGATACGGTGCTAGGCTTGCTGGCCGCCGCGCGGGGCAAGCTCTATGCCGCGCGGGCGCGGCGCGTCTGGCCGGGGCGCGACGACAAGGTGCTCGTGTCGTGGAACGGCCTGATGCTGCGCAGCTTCGCCGAGGCGGCGCGGGTGCTGGGCCGCGAGGACTACCGCCAGGTGGCCCAGCACAACGCCGCCTTCGTGCTCGGCACCATGCTCGACGGCGACCGCCTGTGGCGCACCTACAAGGACGGGCGGGCGCACCTGACCGGGTTCCTGGAAGACTACGCCTTCTACGCCGCCGGTCTGCTGGCGCTCTACGAGGCCGACTTCGACCCGCGCTGGTTCCTGGCGGCGCGCAGCCTCGCCGCTACGATGATCGCGCAGTTCGCCGACACGGAGCGCGGAGGGTTCTTCGACACGCCCGCCGACGGCGAGCAGTTGATCAACCGGCCCAAGGATCTGCTGGAGAGCGCCATCCCGTCGGGCAATTCGGCGGCCGCGGAGGTGCTGCTGCGCCTGCATTACTATACGATGGAAGAGGACTACTACGACGCGGCGCGCGGCGCGCTGGAGGCGGCGGGGGCGCTGCTGGCGCAGTATCCCAGCGGGGTGGGGCGGATGCTCTGCGTGCTCGACCTCTACCTGGCCGAGGTCAAGGAGATCGCGCTGATCGGGCGCCCGGAGGCCGCCGATACCGCCGCGCTGCTCGCCGTGGTGTTCCAGGGCTACCGGCCGCACCAGGTGGTGGCCGCGGGCGCCGCCGACGATTCGGCGGCCATCGCCGCCGTGCCGCTGCTCGAAGGCCGCCCGCAGCGCGACGCCAAAGCCACCGCCTATGTCTGCGTCAACTACGCCTGCCAGTCGCCCGTGACCGACCCCGCGGCTCTGGCCGAGCAGTTGACCGGGCGCGGGTAGGCCCATCCGGCCCACCGGCCTAACCCCCTGCCCCCCTTCCCGGCGCGGGCAGGGGGAAT
>DASSGZ010000302.1:0-6724 GCA_035693165.1 Chloroflexia bacterium
TGAGAATCAGTGTTAGCAGCAGCCCCCATGACCCTCCGCATAGAAAGGGGAGAATCACAGCGGCGACGGCGATGCCCGCTGCCTGTGCGGAACGGCGACGCTGAGTCAGCCCAAAGACGGCCAGCCCCGCCCAGGCCAGGATCGGCAGCGCCCAGAGCAACCATAGCCAAGTATCGCCAAGCCAGCCTACGGAGGCCGCACTAATCAGGAACCATAGGAAAGACGCGCAAACGAACGAGAATACCGTCAGAATGGCGGTGTTGCGAACGACCTGCGGATTCTGGTTCATATAACCGCGCCCTTTCTACGCATTCGCGCGTAAGCGATGCCCGCGCTACGTTACGCGGTTAATCCCCGGCAAGAAATGTCAATACAACCCACCAGGAGGCCGCGCAGAAAAACGGCAGAATCAACGCGGCGGCGGCAATCCCCGCGGCACGGGTCGACTGGCGGCCACGGGCCAGGCCAACGACGGCCAGCCCACCCCAGGCCAGGAGCGGCAGCCCCGAGGCTAACGCTACTCCAACGTCGTGGGAGATCACCCCGCCAAAAGCCGGTGTGCCAAGCACCATTAGCCATAGGACATAGGCGCTGGAGAACACAAACAGCGTCAGACAAGCGGTACCGTGGACGGTGGGTGGGTCCTGGTTCATGTGAATTTCGGCTTTCTATGAATCATTTCCTATTACGGTAGCAACTGGAACACCGTCATTTCCTGATCCGGCAGCGTATAGGATGGGATGCCGGGGAAGACGCGAGCCAACTTGGTCTGCAAGGCAGCGGGATCGCCGCCGTAGAGGACCGACCAATGGGCCAGTGCATAGCGCACCCCGGCGCGGCGCAGGTCGGCCAGCCCCGTCCGGGCCGCCACCGCAGCGAGCGGGTCGTCCACGGCGGTAGCGGGCAGCAGATAGCGCAACACCGGTGTGTCCGCGACGAAAGGATCGGGCGGCTGGCGGGCCAGGTAGCCGCCGATCATGGGCTTGTGATGGATCGTCTGGTAGCCCTCATAGATCGGTAGCGGGGCCAGCGGCAGCTCCAGCACTGCAAATTGGCCCGGCTCCTGCGCCAGTTGGTGATAGAAGGGCTGATCATATTC
Organism: Chloroflexia bacterium; assembly: GCA_035693165.1. Classification (GTDB taxonomy): domain Bacteria; phylum Chloroflexota; class Chloroflexia; order QHBQ01; family JAICKM01; genus JAICKM01. Next base: position 1,100 of record DASSGZ010000302.1, read on the forward strand.
CCAGGCCTGCAGCGGGAAGGGCACGGCCAGATATTCGAGCAGCACCAGCGCGCCCACGATCGGGGCGAGCAAGTTGGCGTTGACCGGCTGCGCGCGCCAGGCCAGCCGCCCGCCCCGCGCCGTTGCCGACGCCAGTCCGTATCCGGCCAGGACCGCGAGGGCGAGCATGGTCAGGACCATGAACCGGCCCGGCACCCGCACGATGTTGAAAAACGGCAGAAAGTACAGCGCGGCATAGGGCAGCGGGATGCGGATCCCGCCGAAGTCGAACCGGCCCCAGACATGGAGGCTCGGTCCCAGGCTCAGCACCCAGGCGCTGAGGGCCGTCCCGCCCCAGAACTGGACCTCGCGCCGGCGCCGACCCGCCCAGACGGTCCCCACGGCCAGCAGCAGCACCGTATAGCCCGCGAACAGCGCGCGCTCGGAGCGGGGCCGCCCGGCATAGTGCGGTTCCAGCACCGGGCCGGTGACGCGCCAGAGGGGATGGAACAGGCTGGGTATCAACACATCGGTCAGGTCCGCCGAGAAAAAGTTGCTCTCCTGGATCGACGTTTGAGCAAAGGTGGTTGTGCGCGCTTCCAGCAGCATGGGAATCAGCACGGGGGCGACCAGCACCAGCCAGACCCCTGCCAGCACCGCCAGCCGGACGCCCGCCGCGCGCCGGCCTGGTTCGCCGCGCACCACCAGCAGCACCCAGGCCAGGTACCAGAAGGTGAACAGCCCGAGGAACAGGGCATACGTCCACTCGGTGTACGCCGTGATCGCCAGCCACACCCCGGCCAGGGCCGCCCACCGCACGGACGCCCGGCCGGCGGGTGGCGCCGGCCTAGCCCCCACCTCGCTGCCCGCAGGCTGCGGCCATTCCCAGGTTCGCACCAACGCCAGCACATAGAAGGGCATCCATTGCAGGGAGACGAGATTCAGGTGGCCTAGCAAATGCGCGAAGTGATAGGGGCAGAAAGCGAAGATCAGCCCGGCGACAAAGGCCGGGACCCGCCGTCCGGTTAAGTAGCGCACCAGCAGGTAGGTGCCGTAGCCCGCGGCGACAAAACTACTCAGGGCCAGCAGGTTATAGACGGCGACCAGGGGTAGGCCCAGCAACTGGAGGGGAATGCTCAGCACGCCGAGCGCGGGGGCGAAGGTGTCGATATAGAGATTGGCGCCCTGTGGGTAATAGAGGTAAGTGGTATGAAACGGATCGGTATGCAGATCGACCAGCGCCGTTTTCATCCACCAGAGGTTCCAGAGGAAGCGCCAATCATCGCCGCCATCCGGCAAGGTACGGGTGAGGTGGGCGGCGATGGGCCAGGTCAACGCGAGGGTTAACCCGGTGTAGATCGCCAATATGGCAACGGTTTCGCGCAAGCGCCGGGTCAGGGGCGCTGCCGAATCGGTCAAGGGGCCAGCAACTCCGAGACCGTGACCATCTTCAGCCCGCGAGCCTGGAGGTTCGCCAGCACGCGGGGCAGCGCGTCGATGGTGCCGGGCGGGTTAACGTGCAGCAGCAGGATCGCGCCGTCGAGGTTGATCGCCGGGCGAGTCAGGCGGTTGAAGATAAAGCCGGCACTCTTGGGGGCACCCACCGTGTCGAGGGCGTCCAGCGTCCAGTAAATGGTCCGATAGCCGGAGTCGGCGGCGACGACGCGCACACGGTTGGTGCTGTAGCCGTAGGGCGCGCGCCAGATGGGCGGGCCGTGCTTGCCGCCGGTCAACCAGGAGTACGTCGCCTCCCAGGCGGCCAGTTGGCGGGCGATGCCGCCGTCGCTCAGGTCGCGGTAGTCGAGGTGCTTGTAGCCGTGCGAGGCGACCTCCTGCCCGGAGTTGACAAGCCCGCGCGATCTGGTAGGATAGGTTTCCATGTAGTGCCCGGTGAGGAAGAAGGTGGCCTTCGCGTGGTAGCGGTACAGGTCGTCGATAATTTCGCCGGTGCGCCCGCCGAAGGCGTCGCCGTCGAAGGTCAGCGCGATGCGCTTCTTGCCCGGCGCAATGCGCGTGACCTGGCCCTGGTAGCGGGCCTGCGCGGGTTCGTTGCTGGGCCGGGGCGAGGGGTAGGCGGCGCCGGCGGGCGCGGGCACCAGCAGCAGCGCCAGAAGCAGCAGCAACAGGCCGGGAACTGCCCGGCGCAAGCGCTGCCGGCGGGCACCGGGGCGCAGGTCAGATGCCGTTGAACCGGAAGGAATATGCATGGCTGTCCATCTTGAAGCGATAGCTCCGGGGGTCTTGTACCTGCCGGGAGCGCAAAATATCGGTATTATCCCCACGGAGCAGGACCGTGGGGCCATCGTGATCGACACGGGCCTGACCCGCGACACCGGGAAGGCCATCCTGAAGGCGTTGGACGCCGCCGGGTTGCGCCCGGCGGCCATCCTCAATACCCACGCCCACGCCGACCACTTCGGCGGCAACGCTTTCCTGGTGGAAAAGACCGGCGTGCCGGTCTATGCCCCGGCCTACGAGGAGGCGTTCCTCCGCTACCCGCGGCTCGAAGCCGTCGGCCTCTTCGCCGGGGCGGCACCGATTGCCGCGCTACAGGGCCGCTTCCTGCTGGCGCCCGCCTCGCCCGTCGACTACATCGTGACGCCGGGGCCGCTGCGCATCGATGGCGTGGCCCTGGAAGCGGTTCCGCTGCCGGGGCACTCCGCCGGGCAGACCGGCTACCTCGTGCGCGATGTGCTGTTCAGCGGCGACCTGGTGATGCCGCCCACGGTGCTGGACAAATACGGCATCGTTTACTGCCACGATGTCGCCGCCCACCTGGAGTCGCTGGAGCGGATGCCGGCGGTCGCGGCGACCTGGCACCTGCCCGCCCACCATCCGCCCACCCGCGACCTGGCGCCCCTGGTCGCGGCCAACCGGGATCGCTTCCGAGATACCCTGGCCCAGATCCGGCGCCTGCTGGCGCAAGGACCAATGGAAGCCGGCGCCATCCAGGCGGAGCTATGCGGGCATTATAACATAAATATTACGACTACAGAAGGATTCTTTTTGTTACAGCCCACCATCTATGCTCACTTGAGCTGCCTGGCCGGGCAAGGCGAGGTGGAGTTCGCGGTCGTGGAGGGGCGCGGGCTGTGGCGGCTACGAGAGTGACGGTCCCGGCGCGCGGGCACCGCGGGGCAGCCCCACCAGGAGCGCGACCGGGCCGAGCAGCAGCAGCCACATGGTCACGCTCAGGCCCGCTTGCTCGGCGACGAGGCCCAGCACCAGCGGGATCAGGCCCCCAACGAAGCCGAACACGTTGCCCACAGTCATAACGGTGCCGCTCTGCCCCGGCATGGTCGAGTACAGTTGCCCTTTCAGAATGGCGTACCACCCGGCGTTGAAGAAGCCGAGCAAGCCGAGCAGCAGCAGCTTGGGCAGGTAACCGGGCACCAGCAAGAAGGCGGGGAAGATCAGCAACTCGATGAGGGCGCTGACGCGCAGGTAGCGCAGCCCGGCGACGCGCTCCAGCAGCGGGATGAGCAACAGATCGCCCGCGAGGCCGACTCCTGTCCAGACGGCCACGGCAAACCCCGCCTCGGCCTCGCTCACGTGGACCACATCGACCATATAGAGCGCAAGGTAGCCCAACAGCACGTCGAGCATGAGGTCGGAGAACTCCAGCAGGGTCAGCCAGCGCAACACCTCGCGGCGGCGCAAGGCGGCCACGGCGTTGGCGAGGCCCGCGCGGAAGGTCGTCGCGGTGGCCTCCGGGTGGGCGGGGGGAAAGCGCTGCCGCCAGACGATCAGCAGCACCACGACGGTGAGCACGGCGAAGGCCGCGAACAGGCCGCGCCACCCCAGGCCGAGTGCGGCGGCCCCGCCCAGCGCCAGCGGCCCGGCCACCACGCCCACCGACCCGGCGAACGTCCAGCGGGCCATGCTCTGCTCGTGCCGGGCCGGGTCGAGGTCCATCAGCGTGGCCTGCGACAGGCCGACGAGGGCACCCGACGCCGGAGACAACAGGATAAACGCGGCCAGCAGCAGGAGGAAAGAGTTGCTCCCCGCCGTCAGCGCCAGGGCCAAGGCGAAGAAGACGCCCCCGCCGAGAATCAGCACCCGGCGCTTCCAGACATCGCCCAGGATACCGAGCACCGGTTCGACCAGGTTGCCGACGATATTGGGCAGGCCCAGCAGCACGCCCACCTGGACATAGCTGAGGCCCAGGTCGTCGCGGATCAGCGGCCAGGCAGCTTCGCGCGCGCCGAACACGAACTCGTCCAGGAACTCGACGACGAGCAGGGTCAGGCTGAACAGGCCGATCCGGCGCAGGGTGCGCCGCGCGGGGGCCGGGGCGTGCGAGGGTCCGGTCATAAGGTGCTCCTACCTGGGGCACAAAACGGCCCCGCCGGGTGATGCGGCCCGGCGGGGCTAATCCATGGCAGCGGGGAACCTACGAAGGTTGGGCGGCAGGCTTGGGTGCGGGCGCCCGCGTGGTTTGCAGATAGCCCACGAACATGATCGCCACGCCCACGGCCATCGGCGGATAGAGCCAGGCATGCTGGCCGAGGGGCCCGGCGAGGATCCCTCCGCTAGCCACCACGATTGTGCCCACGGCTAGCAAAATGCAACCGATCATGCGGTTGCGCATGATGCCCTTGCGCCAGAAGACCCAGGCCGAATAGAGCGCGCCGCCGACGATGAGCAGTGTGCCGATGCTGTTGCTGAGGCCGGCCAGGATCGCGGGCAGCGATCCTGGAGGCGCCACCGCGCGCCACGGGGCATCACCGTGCAACGCCTGGGTGTCCAGCGGGGCAAAATAGAGCGTCACGAGCGTCACGGCGGTAAACAGCACGCCGATGCCGATGGCGATGCGGGCGACTCGGCCCGGCCAGAGCAGCACCGCTTCGCCCAGCCCCAGGTAGGTCACGGCCAGGATAGCGCCGCTGATGTAGTAGACGCGGGCCATCGTGTCGGTCCAGCCCAGGAAATCCGCCGCCACTTCGGCCAGCGCGCCGAGTCCGAACAGGAAAAAGGAGATGCCCCAGATGAACTCATGCGTGCGGCGGGCCGGGTTGGCGGCATAGTGGTTCAGGATGACGATCGCCAGGGCAAAACCCACGATCATGGCGAATAACGGCATCAGCACCATAGCACAATCCTTTCAGAACCAGGCCGCAGTAAGGGGAGAAATAAGTTCTGCAAAGCGCCTCGTCAGGCTCCGGTATGGTGTTCAGTGTACCACGTTGATCCCAGGGCGGCAAGGACGCGCAGATTAATTTTAGATTAAATCCTATAGCGATATACCGGCTCAGGCGTGACGGCCGGTCGCCAGGGCAATGGCCGGGACGGCATCCACGTTGGCGCCGCAGACGACGATGCCGGCGTGGCGGGCGGCCTCCGCGCCGGGAATGCGCCCGGCCATCAGCGCGGCGAGCGTGGCGGCGCCGCTCGGCTCCACCAGCAGGTTCGCATCGGCCCAGAGCCGTTCCATGGCCGCCACCAGGTCGGCATCCTCGACCAGCACCACGGATTCGACGTAGCGGCGGCAGAGATCCTGGGTCAGCCGGCTCACGCGGCGCGGGGCCAGGGTGTGGGCGATGGTCTGCACCCCCGCCAGGGCCAGCGGCTCCCCGGCCCGCAACGCGGCGCTCATGCTGGCCGCACCCACCGGCTCGACGCCGACGATGCGCAAACCGGGCCGGC
>DASSGZ010000303.1:0-5901 GCA_035693165.1 Chloroflexia bacterium
ACGCGCCGTCCCAGCCCAGCGCCGCCCCGCCGGCAGCAAGCTGGTTCTTCACGATCAGGGTTTCCAGGGGGTAGGTCGGCGCGATCAGGAAGTTCCCGGCGGTGAAGATCAGCAGCAGGTAGAGGATGGCCCGGTGCCGCCAGATCCACTTGTAGCCGTAGGTGGCGTCGTCCAGCAGCCGGGCAAAGGCGTTTTTCTCGTCGCCCTCGCGCACGCGCGGCGAGGGGATGCGCGCCAGCAGGGTGGCCCCGGTGGCGAACCAGAAACTGAGCGCGTTGAGCACCATGGCCACGGGCAGCCCGGCGAAGCCGACCAGGGTGCCGCCCAGCAGCGGTCCGGCGATGTTGGCGACGCTGCCCGACGTGGCGTAGAGGCCGTTGGCCCGCGACAGCGCGGCGGCGGGTACCAGGTTGGGGATCGAGGAGTCGAGCGCCGGACCGTGGATGGCACCGCAGGATGCCAGCACCACCGCGCCCACATAGACGTGCCACAACTCCAGCCGCCCTGTCGCCAGCAAGAGCGCCAGCACGGTGACGGCGATCCCTTGCAGACCGTCCATGAGCGCGATCAACGCCTTGCGGTTGGCGCGGTCGATCAGCGACCCGGCGACGAAGGGCAGCGTCACCGTGGGAATGAACCAGCAGAGCGCGTATCCGGCCAGGGCGGTCGCCGATCCCAGGGTCTGGGTGATCCACCAGGCCATGGCGATGCCATAAAGTCCGTCGCCCAGCAGCGAGACGCTCTGCCCGCTCCAGACCAGCCAGAAATCGCGCGCACCACGCAGCGAGGGGGCGGGGCCGGCTTCCGGGGGGCCGGGCGGTGCCTCTTTCGATGCCCCTAAAGGGCCAGGCGCGGGTGGCGGACCGGCGTCCGCGGCTTCGAGCGCGGGACGGTCGGGAACCTCGTCGAGAGTGACGTTGCTCACAGTGGGATGTCCTTCGCCCAGCGGGCGTTGCACCTGGCCGCGGTGGGATGGTCGCTGAACGGGCTACCTTGATTATAGCGGGAGAATGGGGTGTGGTCTATCCGTCTGGGGGTGGAAACCGGTAGAGCGCCGGTTGGATTAACCGGGCCGGTGCGCCGAAAAACCGGGGCACGCCGGGCGGGAGCCGATCAGGCGGCGGACGGCTCCGCGCACGCTACCGGGCTGCAAACCGGCTGCGGCGCCGGCGCGGCGATCTGCCAGACGGTTACGTTGGCCTCGATCTCGCGGACGCCCAGCGCGGCGGCAATGGAGATGCGGTGGTGGCCGTCGCGGACGAAGTATTGCGCGCCCATTTGGATCAGTTCGACGGGCGACAGATCCAGGCCCTGGTGCCAGGCGGTGGCGACGCTTAACCAGCGGTTGCGGTCGTGCGGGCGAAGCGGGTGGAACCGCGCGTCGAAGTCGGCGCCGCGGCTCTCGCTGCCGCGAATGGCCGCCAGCGGCACCGTCTGCGTTCCGGCGTAGTAGCGGCGGGTGATGGTGGCATCGGCTTCGGCGGCCGCCAGGTCGCGCAGCCGGTAGCGTTGGCGCGTCAGGCGCGCGAAGAGCCGGTACAGTTTCCCGCGCCATTGTGCTCGCCCGTACAGGCCGGCCACGGCCTGCGCGGTGAGGATCGCCTCATCCACCGGGCTGTAGACCTTGAATTCCGGGTCTATATTCTGAACCGACACAGTGTGTTGCTCCCTTTCCGGTCCATTCGTGTGTGCTCGTCGTCATAGCTACTATAGCCGACAATGCGCCGGAGCACATCGGTCGCGATGGGCAAATGGAGGTCGGTCCCGACGCGGAACTTGCGAACTGTATTTCCCCATCGGGGGACGGAGCCGGGCGCGGGCCTTTGTCCCGGTCGGGGGGCGCGCCGCAGCGGGGAAAGTGCAGCAGGCCGGGTGTATCACCCGGCCTACCATCATTCTGGGAGCGAAGCGCGCTGTTGGTTAGCGAGTGGTCAGGTGCAACCCGGCCAGGAGCCGGGCCAGGCGCGGCTGGGGCGCAGTGTTCGCGGGCGCCTGATGGGCATGAAGGGCTATCTGCGCGCGTTCGGCGCGGCGGGCGGCGCGGACGCGAGCCTGCGGAGTCTCCAGGGCCAGGCGCTGCAACCCGTATTCATTGGTATACATCGTGGGTTCCTTTCTCTCGGCTCGGTGGCCGCTGGTACCGCGTCCAGGCGGTGGTTGCTGTCGTTGATGATGCTATCTTAGCAGCGGCCCGCGATCCGCGCATCGGGACCCCGGTGTATCTGCCCTCGCGCGCTGGACCGGAACCCCAGCGCGACGATTGCAGCCTGCGGTCTACGCCCCGCGACGGAGCCAGCATGGGACCGCAAGCCGGCGCGCGCCGGGCGGGTGGTGGGGTGTGACCTGTCTGTCCGCGGGCTTTGCATAAGGCGCCGCCCTTTGCTTGCGTAAGCGTTTACGGTATGCTATTCTAAGTGAAATTAGACGCGGCATCGGTTATAATGACAGGTGGAAATTCAGCCCACGATTTATTGTTCACGTATGTCACGTATAGGACCCTGACATGACTATGCCATCCGGCGAGAATCCGCTGACCGGCCTGGGCCAGCGGCTGCGCGAGGCCCGGCACCGGCTGGGCCTGACCCAGGACGACGTGGCCCAGCCCGAATTCACCAAGAGCTATGTGAGCGCCGTGGAGCGCGGCAAGGCCCGCCCTTCGCTCAAGGCGCTGGAACTGATGTCCAGGCGGCTCGGCATCCCCATGCCGGATCTGCTGGCCGTGGTCCCGGAGGCCGTGGAGACCATCGACCTCACCGCCCTCGCCGAGGATGTGGAATACCAGTTGGACGGGGCGCGCCGGGCCATCGACACGGGGCAGGGCAGCGAAGCGTTGCGCCTGATCGCCGTTGCGGAGGAGACCGCGGGGGATGCCCTGGACGACTTGGGCGTGGCAACCCGCTACCGCCTGTCCTATCTCAAAGCGCTGGCCTATCTGCGGGCGGGCGAGGCCGGCGCGGCGCAGCGCGAACTGGAGCACACGCTGGACCTGGCCGGTGAGCTAGAGGATGGCGGCGAGGCCGCCGAGCGCGTGCGCAACCTCATCGGCGGGGCCTATTGCGAGCAGAATCTGCCGCAACTGGCCCTGGAGTACCACACCCGCGGCGTGCAGGCCATCCAGGCCGGCGTGGTCAAAGACCCCAATCTCCAGTTGCTGATCTACAGCAACCTGGCGAACGACTACTGGGCGTTGGGCGATGCGCAGCGCGCCGTGGCCTTTTACCAGGAAGCCTTAAAGCTGCTCGACCGGGTGGGCAACATGGAACGGCAGTCGGGCATCTACTGGGGGCTGAGCGTGGCCTATAAAGCGCTGGGCGACGTGGCGCGGGCGGCGCTCTATGCCCAGCGGGCCATCGGCATCTACGAGGCGATGGCGAACCAGACGGCGGCGGCGCAGATGAGCGTCAACCTGGCCGAGTTGTTGATCGACCGCGGCGACTACCCGGCGGCGGACGCGGCGCTGGCCCGCGCCCGCCCGCTGCTGGAAGCCGGCGGCAACGCCCTCTATTTGAGCGCCCTCTACCAGCGCTATGCCGCCCTGGAACTAGCGCGCGGGCGGCAGGCAGAGGCCGCCGGCTACAGCGCCCGCGGCGTGCAATTGAGCGAAGCGGTTTACCAGGCGCAGGCCGGCCAGGGCGACCCGGCGGCCCGGTCCCATATGCTGCGCACCTATATCCGGGCGCTGCGCATGGCCGGGCGCGTGGCCGAAGCCCAGGGCGACCCCGCCACTGCCGACGCCCGCTTTACCACGGCGCTCGACCTGGCCCGCGACGCCGAGCTCTGGGAGGCCGCCGCCGACCTCGCCTATGCTTATGCCGAGCTCCTGACGGCCCGCGGCGCCCACGAACAGGCCGGAACGTACTACCGGCAAGCCTGGCGGCATCGCCCCTCTCCGCGCTCTTAGAGCAGGCGCAAAGCACGCAGGATCGATATATAGGCGCCGGGCACCGGGTCAGGCCGGCCCGCGCAGGATGCCGGCGAGCACCTGGTCGAGGGGCAGGGTGCTGCCTGCGGCCCAGGCGGCCGTCCAGGTGGCCGGGGCGAGGCGGGCCTGCACGGCGGCGACGTGGCGGTCGTAGTCGGCCTGCTCGGTGGTGTCGAGCCGGGTGTCCAGGGTCGTGAGCAGCGCGTCCACCGCGCCGAGCACACGCGCCGCCGGTTCGGGCTGATCCTGCGCCAGCAGGACGCCGCCGAGCGCCGCCAGGCTGGTCGCCAGCGGGCGGCGGTAGTCCACCTCGCGGAACAGCGTTACGGCCTCGGCGTAGAGTTCGCGGGCGCGAAGGAGGTCGCCCTGCCGGCGCGCCAGGTCGCCGAGGCTGTGCAGGTTGTAGGCGATGCCGTGTTTGCTCTCCAGCGTGCGGAACAGGGCCAGGCTTTCCTCGAATTGCGCCGTGGCGCGCGGCGTGTCGTCCAGTAACGTGCTCATGGTGCCCAGGCTGTTGAGTGTGATCGCCATGCTGTGCACGTCGTTGCCGGCGCGCTGCAGCGCCAGGCTCTCCTCGTAGAGCGCGGCGGCGCGCGGGATGTTACCCTGGAAGTAGGCCAGGTCGGCCAGCTTGCCGAGCGAGAAGGCGATCAGGCTGTCGTCGCCCAGGGCGCGGTCGAGGGCCAGCCCTTCTTCGAGCAGCGCCTGGGCACGGGCGTAGTCGCCGCCCTCGGTGCTCAGGGCGCTGGCGAGGTTGCCGAGCGCCCGCGAGAGGGCTAGAGCGTCGCCCGCCACGCGGGCCAGGACCAGACTGGCTTCGTAGTGCGCGATGGCTGCGGGTACGTCGCTCTGGAACCAGGCCAACCCCCCGGCGGCGTTCTCCGCTTTGGCCCGCAGGCCGGGCGACTCGCCGCTACCCCGCGCCAGCGCAGCTTCGATGGCCCGCCGCCCCTCGGCCAGGTAGCCGCGCATCCACCAGAAGCGCCAGAGCGCGCCGCCCAGGCGCAAGGCTAGCGACGGGTCGTGGTCCAGCGCCCAGGCCAGCGCGGCGCGCAGGTTGGCGTGCTCCGTTTCCAGCCGCGCCACCCAGGCGCTCTGCTCGGCTCCGGTCAGTTCCGGCTCGGCGGCCTCGGCCAGCGCCACGAAGTACGCCGCGTGGCGCCGCCCGATCTCCGCGGCCTCGTCCCCGGCACGCAGTTGCTCCATAGCGTACTCGCGGATGGTTTCGAGCATCAGGTAGCGCGGCTCGGCGGCGCCCGCCGTGGCCTGGCGCAGCAGGCTTTTGTCCAGCAGCGAGGCCACGCCGTCCAGCGCCCCGCCTGCCCCCAAAGGGGCACCTAAAGAGGCACCGTCGCACACGCTTTCGATTGCCTGGAAGGTACAGCCGCCCACAAAAATGCCCAGCCGGGCGAAGAAGGCCCGTTCCGCCGGGTCGAGCAGGTCGTAGCTCCAGGCGATGGCGGCGCGCAGGGTTTGCTGGCGGGCGGGCAGGTCGCGCGGCCCGCCGGTGAGCAGCCCCAGGCGGGACTCCAGGCGGGCCAGGATGGCCGCCGGGGGCAGCAGTTTGCTGCGCGCCGCCGCCAGCTCAATGGCGAGCGGCAGCCCGTCGAGGCGGACGCAGAGCGCGGCCACCGTGGGCGCGTTCTCCTCCGTCAGCGCGAAGGCGGGCTGCACCGCCTGGGCGCGCTCCACGAACAGGGCCACGGCGGCCACCTGCGCCAACTCCGCCGGGGCGGCTAGGCGGGCCGGTGCCTCTTGAGCAGCAGGCAGGGCCAGCGGCGGCACGGCCCACTGCTGCTCGCCGCGCACGCTCAGTGCCTCGCGGCTGGTCACCAGCACCTTCAGCCCCGGACAGGCCGCCAGCCACCCGGCCAGTGCCGCCCCGGCGCTCACAACCTGCTCGAAGTTATCCAGCACCAGCAGGATCTGCTTGTCCGCCAGGTATTCGACCAGGCGCGCGCCGGGGGCGGCGTCGCCGC
>DASSGZ010000304.1:0-10838 GCA_035693165.1 Chloroflexia bacterium
TGTCGTTCTCGCGATTCTGGTCCTGGTCCTGGGCGCCGCCCTGGTCGGCCGCCGGCTTGCCCCGGCCCGCACCGGTCCCGCTGCCGTCGTCGCCTGTACCGCCCCCACCGCGCTCGACTGTGCTTTCCAGGGCGATGCCGGGATCCAGCAAATCCTGACGGCCGATCTCGGCCAACCCCTGGATCAGGCGCAGACGATCGCCGGCTGGACCGTTACGGTGCGCCGGGTCTACGCCGACAGGAACCGCCTGGTGGTCGCCTACACCGTGGATGGCCTGGATGCGTCCCGTCTGATCCTGAATAGCGACCCGCCCCAGGCGGAGGTGGCGGACCAGGCGCTGGTGGCGCAGGGCCGGTGGGGCGGACGAAAAGCCGGGGCGCTGGCCGCAGTGGTCTGGTTCGACGCGACCGCGCTCGGCGATGCCCCGCCCAGCCTGGTCGTGCGCTTCACCGTCCCGGCGCTCCAGGTCGCCGCCCCTGCGCTGCCGCCCGAATCGCCGCCCACCGCGCTGGCGGGGGCGCCCTGGCCGACCGCGACGATCGTGCCCGATGATGCCGATCCGCGCCCCTGGCCGACCGCGCCTGCGGGGCCGGGGCCGTTCCGGTTCGACCTGGGCATCCCGTTCGATGCCCGGAGCCGCGTGGCCGCGCTCGATCTCGCCGCTCCCGCGATGACGGTCACGCCGCTGCCGACTGCCACGGCCCCGCCCGTGGCGGACCAAGCGGCCGCCTTCCCGACGGCCCCGCCCGTTCCGACCAACACCCCCGCCGGCCCGGCGCCCGAGCAGTTCACCGGGCCGGCCCGGCTGCGCCGGGTGGTGGTCACGGCGTCCGAAACCCGCCTCTATCTGGACAGCGCCCCGCTCGTCGGGGATGGCTGCCAGGCCGAGTTACAGGCCGGCGCCTGGGACTCGGCGCACAACAGCGGGGAGTGTAACTGCCGGATGCTGCCGGATGGGCAGACGGTCTGCGGCTTTGGCGCCGGGTTACTGGAGACAGGGAACAACTGGACCTTCACACTGGCGGGCCGCTGGACGTTTCATTTCATGGTTCCCTGATGGCGACGGAGCGATTAGGAGGAGCAGACGATGCGTGACCCCGGAACATGGGTCCCCTCGAACGAGACAGGGACAGGCTGCGGCAAATTGCTCCTGTGGAGCGTGGCCCTGCTGATCGGCGCCAGCTTCTGGGCCGGGCAGAACGAGTGGCTGGAAGAGGTGCCGGTCCATCTGGCCGCCCAGCGGGCGATTGGGCAGATCGACGCCGCCACTTACGAGCGGCTGCTGGGGCAACACCGCCTGGCCGAACTCGGCGGGGTCGCGGCCTGGGTGCTCCTCTGGAGCGCCGGGATTGCCGGGGATGCGGTGTGGACCCGGCGCCGGGGGCGCGGGCGGCATCGCGCCGGCCTCTTTACGCTGCTTGGGCTGACCGTCCTGCTGGCCGGCTGCGGCACCGGGGTGCCGACGGTTACTCCGGTTGGGGCGCCGGAAGCGCCCGGCTGGGTGGCCCTCGCCACCGCCACGCCTGTAGCGGCCGCGTCCCCGCCGACGGCGACCACGGCCCCCATGCCGCCGCCGCCCCGCCCTGTCCCCACGGGCGCGCCGCGCCTCCCCGGTCCCGCCGCGCCCCACCTGCGCCTGGAGCTAACCGGGGCCGGCGCTGTCCCGCCCGGCCACACCTCCTACGTCTTCGCCGTAGCCTTCAGTCCCGACGGCCAGACCCTCGCCACCGCCAGCGGCGACCTGACAGTCAAGCTCTGGGATGTGGCCGGGCGCACCGAGCGGGCCACCCTGCGCGGCCACACGAAACCGCCCATCTGGCTGGCGTTTGCGCCCGCCGGGCACACCCTGGCGAGTGCCGGCGAAGACGGTACGATCCGGCTCTGGGCTCTCCCGGATGGGCGACCGATCCGCACGCTCACCGGCCACGGCGGGGCCGTCACCTCGGTGGCCTTCAGCCCCGACGGCACACTGCTCGCCGGCACCAGCAGCGATGGCACCTTGTGCCTGTGGGATGCGGCGACCGGCGCGCTCAAGCACACCTTCGACGGCTACAGCAACACGCCCTTCAGCGCCGTCTTCAGCCCCGACGGGCAAATCGTCGCCAGCACCGGCGAGAAGGTGATCAAGCTCTGGCGCGTCGCCACGGGCCAGGCGCTGTTCACGCTGGCCGGCCATACCGATTTCGTCACCGCCGTCGCCTTCAGCCCCGACGGCACGACACTGGTCAGCACCGGCGTGGACGACACGCTGCGCACCTGGGACCCGGCGACGGGCCGGCAGACCGGCCTGCTCATGCTGGGGGCACACGGCGCGCGGAGCCTGGCCTTCAGCCCCGACGGCCGCACCCTGGCCGTGGGCACCAACGACGACACGATCCGGTTGCGCGATCTGGCTGCCGGCACCTGGCGCCCGCCGATCCGCGACCCGCGCATCGTGCTGTCGCAGATCGCGTTCAGCCCCGACGGCCGCACGCTGGCCGCCGCAGCGGACGGTAATCGTCCGGGGATCTGGGATGCGACCACCGGGCAGGCCCTGGCGGCCTTTCCGGGGCGCCCCGGCGGGCTGGACACGGTGGCGATCAGCCCGGACGGGCAGGTCATCGCGGCGGGCGCCCGCGACGGCACGATCACGTTGCGCGACGCCGATGACCGGGTGCGCTTCACCCTGCCCGCCCACAAAGCGGACGACTCCAGCTACGCATTCCCCCGGCTGGCCTTTAGCCCCGATAGCCGGCTGCTCGCCAGTGGCGATCCCGACGGCACCGTGCGCCTCTACGATACCGCCACCGGCCGGCCGGGCCGCCGCTTCCTGGGCAAGGGCAGCCTGTTCACGCCGACCCCATCCCTCGTCGCCGTGGCCTTCAGCCCGGATGGCGGCACCCTGGTGGCGGGCAGCGCCGATGGGCTCGTGCGGCTGTGGGACGTGCCAACCGGCCGGGAGCGGCGGCACATCCAGGCCCATGCGCACCCGGAGTACAGCGCCGTGCTCGATGCGTTGGCCCTCAGTCCGGACGGCCGGGTGCTTGCCACCGCGGGCTGGTATAGCCCGACGGCCAGCCCCGGCGGGGTGACGCTGTGGGACGCGACCACGGGCCGCGCACTGCGCGAGGTGCAAACGGGCGGGCCGCCGGTGCAGGCCCTGGCCTTCAGCCCCGACGGCCGGAGCCTGATCGGCGGGAACCCACTGCGCGTTTGGGACGTCGACTCCGGGAAACTACGCGACAGCTTCCCCGGCACGGACGGGCGTCTGGCCGGCCTGGCGGTGCGGCCCGACGGCCAGGAGCTGGTGACGGCGGACGAGGATGGGGTGATCCGGCTCTGGGAGCTCGCGACCGGCGCGGAACTCTTCCGCACGGACCCTGCCGAGAGCGCCGGCGTGCAGGGCATCGCCCTTGCGCCCGACGGTCAGTGGCTGCTCAGCGCGCAGGGAGACGGGCGCTTGCTGCGCTGGACGATCCGGCCGTGATAAGCGGTCGAGAGAGGCAACGAACATGCGGACGAAGCTGACCCTTTGCCTGGTGGCCCTGGCGGGGGCCGGGCTGCCGGCCGGGTGTGCCGGGCCGGCGCCCGCACCGCCGGGGACGCCCACCGCGGCCGCAACGACGATCCAGCGCGAAGCCGGTACCGGGGTGGTCCCGACGAACACCGTAATCGGGCTGCATCCCGCCCCGGTGCTGGGGCTGGTCGTCGCGCCCGATCTGACGGTGGCCGCGGTCGCGCCGGGCAGCGGGGCCGCCGAGGCCGGGATCCAGCCCGGCGACCGGCTGCTGGCTCTGGACCGCACAGCGCTGACCGGCACGGCGCAGGGGCAGCAGGTGGCCCAGGCCGCGATACTGTCCGGCGCCCACGCCGTGCAGGTGCGGTTGCGGCGGAACGGGCAGGAGCGAACGATCGCCGTGTGGCCCGGCCCGCCCCCGACGTTCGGCACGTTCCAGGCGCCCGCCGTGGTCACGCCGACTCCGCTCCCGCCTGGTTTTGGCTATTACTGATGACCCGGATAACGTGTATGTGCCGCCTCGCGAGCCAGCTGCTGCTGCTGGCGGCTCTCGCGGCCTGTGACACCCCTGATCGCCCCGCGCAACTGGGCGCGGCAACGCCCATCCCGCCGGCTGCCGGCGCAGCGGTGCCCGGTATTTCGCCCGCCGCCGCCCCATCTCCCGCGCCGACCGTAGTGCCTGCCCCCCGCACGCCGGGCCTCATTACCCCGTCGGGTGGGTCGCCGGCGGCTGGGCCGGCCACCGGGGACGGACCGGCCCAACCCCCCACCGCCGATCTGCCCACCCTGCCACCGCTGCCCACCCCGCCCTCTCCCTCCGCCGCGGACGGGCCGGATGTCTGGGCGCACGTCGCCGCGCAGGTCGCCTTTCCGCTGTATGTGCCTGGCCCCGATTCCGGCCTCGTCATTGACCACGGCCCCTGGCCGGGCCAGTTTCCGCTCGAGGCCGGCGGCCCCGGCACCTACTCTGGCGTCGCGGCCACCTATCGCGCCGCGACCACGGGCGAGCCTGTGACCGTAGTGCAGATGGCGGGCTGGCCGGGGGATAAAGAGCGCTTCGGCGTCCTGATCGGCGCTGGCGACATTGTGGGATTCTATTACGAGGACGCGATTCAGCGCCGGCTCATCTTCCAGCCGAATAGCCCCGACCATGCCACCGACATCATGCTGCGCGTGCCAGTTGCGATTGGCCGGGACTCCCTCTTCGCCCTGGCGGCCGGCATGCAACGAGTACCCGCCCCCGCCGCCACTCCGTCTGCCGCTGTCTCGCAGATCCGGGATCTGTCGTTCGCCGATACCCGGCACGGCTGGGTGCTCCAAACGCACTGCCGCGGGGACGCCCGACCGTGCGACGCGTTCATCCTGGTGACAACCGACGGCGGGCAGACCTGGCCCACCCGCCGCCCGGCGCCCGCCGGCGATCTCCGCGCGATCCGCCTGGTGTCCGCGCAGGATGGGTGGATCTATGGGCCGGGTGGCTGGTTCGGCACCCACGACGGGGGTGTGACCTGGCAGGCCGGACCGGCGGGCGGGCAGATATTGCGGGTGCAGCCCGTGGGGCAGGCGCTCTGGGCAATCCAGCAAGTGTGTCCCGCGCCCAACAACCTGAATTGCGCGCTGCGCTTGCTCCGCTCGCTGGATGGCGGGCGCACTTGGGACTCCCCGCCCGCCCCTGCCGGGTTGCGTGGGTTGGCGGCCCTCGTCGCCGGGCCGGGGGACGATGCCTGGCTGGTGGTAGATCAGGATCCGGGCGGCACCGATACCGGGCTATTACTGGCGAGCCACGATGGCGGCCAGATCTGGCAGCCGCGCGCCTGTCCCTGCCCGCCGGCGCTCAGCCTGCGTCACGACCTCGCCACGGCGCCCGGCCGGCTCTGGATGGTCTGCGCGGGCTATCCCGGCGCGGGCCAGGTCGATCAGGATAAGAGCCTGTATCGCTCGACCGACGACGGGCAACACTGGGTACGCGTGGCGCACCACGACTTCGGGGCGGCGCAGCCCGATGAGCGCGCGCCGGCGGCCGGCGATCTGCCGCTCATGGCGACCTGGGGACTGACCGCCGCCGCGCCCGACCGCCTCTGGATGATTCTGGCCGGCGGCTGGCTCAGCCGGAGTGCCGACGGGGGACGATCTTGGCACCAGGTAGACCTGCCCTACGGGCAGATCAGCGACTACGGATTAGGGCCGCTCGTGTTCCTGGACGCCGCCCATGGCTGGGTGGCCGGGCGGTCCGGTCTCTTCCGCACGACGGATGGCGGTGAGCATTGGGAGACGATCACCCTGCCCTAGGCCATGGCCGGGTAGGGGGCTTGCGATCCACCAGCGCTACGGCGCGGATTTCCCCGGCCTGCGGCTTCCCGGATCCCACCCCTGCGCGGACGCCCTGGTTCTGCCCCTGCTCCCGGTGTTCTAGTATTCGCCGAGCGCCTCCCGCTCTGCCTGCACCTGGGTTCGCCAGGCGGAGTCGGTAATCAATGCCAGCGCCTGGGTATACTCCGCACGCGCGTGGCGCCTGTCGCCCTGGCCGGCATAGAATCGGGCGCGCAGCCAGTAACCTTCCGCCTCGGCGGGTGCTAGCTCAACGGCGGTGTCGAGATCGGCGCGGGCCGGGTCCGGTTCCTCCCGCAAGAGGTGGACGGCGGCCCGGTCCTGGTACAACCCGACCTCCCGCGGGTCAGCGCGGATCGCCGTGTTCAAGTCGCTGAGGGCGTGATCCTGGGCGGCGCGGCGGGTGGCGCCACCTTTCTTCCGTTCCGCGCGCAGCGCCTCTTGCACCCAGTAGGCCGCGCGCAACCGATACGCCTCGCTATCCTGCGGCACGAGCGCGAGGGCCTGGTTGAGATCCTGCCACGCCGGCCGGGGCGTGGTGCCGGCGTCGAGCACCAGCCGGGCCCGTTCGAGATAGGCGGTGTGGCCCGCGGGATCCCCGCGCAAGGCCGCGCGCAGATCCCGCTGCGCGGCGCGGCGGGCCCCGCGGGCGGCGTGGGCAATCGCCCTTTCCACGTAGGCTCCCGTGGCTGCCGGGTTCACCCGCAGGGCCGCCGTGTAGTAGGTGAGCGCGCGCCCCGGCGCATCTGTGATGGCGGCGCGCACGGCCGGGGGCAGGGGGGCGGGTTGCCGCCCATCGGCGTAGAGTTGTGCGCGCATCTCGTAACTGCCCGTGCCCTGCGGGTCCAGGGCATACGCGGCGGCGTAATCGCGCTCTGCGGCGGCGCGCGCCCCGGTGGCGGTCTGGGCCGCGCTGCGCCCCAGGTACAGGGTCGCCGTGGTGGCGGTGTCATCCGCGCCGCGTAGCGCCTGCGTATAATCCGCGACCGCCGCCGCGGCCGCGCCGCACCGCAACTGGACCTCGGCGCGGGCGTGATAGACGGTCGCCGCATGGTCGCCCAGCGCCACGGCCTGGTTGTAGTCCTGGAGTGCCCGGTCGCAATCCCCGGCCCGCCGGTACAGGTCGCCCCGCAACCGATAGGCGCCGGCATGGCGCGGATCGCGCCGCAGCACCGCCGTCAGATCGGCCACCGCCCCGGCATAGTCGGCCGCTGCGATGCGCGACTTGGCACGCGCATAATAGGCGGCGGCCGTGCGGGGCACCGTGCCCCGGTGGCGGACAACGCGGACCACGTCCCAGATGACCAGACCGGCAAGCACGACGAAGACGACGAGTCCCTGGGGCAAGCCAATGGGATCGGGGAAATGCCGGCCGGGGGCCCAATAACTCTCCGCCGGGGCCAGGAAGACGAGGAGGAGGTCGAGACCAAACAACCCCAGCAAGGCAAACCGGGTGGGGGACACGTCGTTCTGCCGATCGTGGACATAAGCCCGCGCGCGCGGTGAGTCCCAGACCGGGCTGGGATGCCGGGGTCCCTGAATGGCTGTGACCAGGGCTGCCAGGGCGAGGGCGGTGAAGAAGGCGACAAAGAGCGCGTAGTGTACGTTGTTCGCGCTTGCCCATTCCGGGTCGTGATCGGTGGTCATGCGGTGGCCCGCCGCGTCCTCCAGGGCCACCGGGGCACCTTCCCAGAACTCCGCCGTCACGGCGCGGCCCGGCCCGGCGACAGCGTAGAGATTCCCGCTCGTCTGCCGTAGGTCGATGGGCGGGCCGGCGGCGAAGCGCACCGTCACCTGGCGATAGGAGTCATAACGGTTGCTCACGACGCGCCGCTCGACCACGGTGGCGGCCTGGGTGGCCCGGCAGTTGTTCACGACCTCCGGCCCACACCAGGGGGCGGCGGCATGGCGCGCGGCACTTTGGCTTAGCTGCTGGGCCGTGCCCAGCAGCCACGCGGTGCCCAGGCTCAGGGCGAGAAAGACGCCCCCGAGTAGGGCGATGCCGATCCGGATCGCACGGCGGGGGACGGGTTGGGGGCAGATTGCCACGCGCTGTCTTGGTGCGTTCACGGGATGATCCTGGCGAGATGCCGGCAAAGGCTGAGTCTCCAAGCCACTCCTACACTGCCAACCCGGCTATGCGGCTATGGCCCTGGAACTCCTGCGGTTGCGCCCACCTCTGTGATCAGATCTACGTAAGTGCTACGCCAGAGGTTGCTGCTTGGGCTCGCGTTACGGATCACACGCCTTTCTGTCAGTGCTCTGCCCTCCGCCGGCTAATGGGACGCGGATCCTCCGCAGGTACGTTGCCGGCTTCTGTGACAATACCCCCAGCCGGGCGTCGGACGCAAGGGTCTGCGGCCCCTTGCCTCCTTTGGCCCGGCGGGGGTGGGGGCAAGCGGTTGAAACGATGTCCCCCAGCACAGGAGGCGCTGCCATGCCCACGCAACCGACCATGGTCGTCAATACCACCCGCGGCGAAGCCTTTGACATCTACATCGGGCGGCCCGGCAAGGGGCGCAGTGGCCCGTGGGGCAACCCGTTCATCATCGGTAAGGACGGCACCCGCGCTGAGGTGATCGCAAAGTACGCCCGGTGGATCGCCCAGCAACCGCAACTCCTAGACCGGCTACCGGAACTGAAAGGCAAACGACTGGGATGCTTCTGTGCGCCCCCACGCGGCCTGACGGCACACGACAAACTGATTTGCCACGGCCAAGTCCTCGCACGCCTGGTCGATGCCCTGCCCGATCCTGCGGCGCCTACTGAGGAGGTGTGATCCTTCGGGCCGGGCCGCGCACGGCAAGCCGTCCGCGGCCGACAGCCTCCAACTCGATAGCCGGTGCGCCGAGATTAGCAGACGCCGGCTGGGCGCGGCCCCGACCAATCGGCTTAGGGGCACAGCCTGCAAGGATCCTTTCTACCTTCTCGGCAAAACGGGGCCGCGCCCACGGCCCCGTCCCTATCGACGACCCAGTACGACGGCTACTCCTCTGCGATCTACCCAGGCTTAATTCAGCAGCAGGCAGACGACCCAAAAAGACAGATTGAGTGGCTACCTCTCAACCTGTCTGTCGGGGCAGATTGACCATTACTCCACCACCATCGCTTCCGCTTCCTGATCTCACACGATTTCCGAGGCTTTCCTCAGCGATCCCGCCGCCCGCCGCCACGCGGCCAGTAGGGGAGGGGACGCCTGGTGAGGAGGTGTACTATGACGACCGCTCTTAATTCCGTACCGCGCCGCTATCAGCCGACTCCCGATGAGTGCCGGCGGGGCGGCCGGGCGGCCGCCGCCAAGTTGACCCGCGCGCAGCGACAAGCCGGGGGCGTCCAGCGCAGCCGGCAGCCGAGCTTCATTGACTTGCAGCGCCGGCGCGGGCGCAAAGGGGCCCAGGTGGTCCTGGCCCGCTATGGCCCAAAGGCGCTTGCGGAGATCCTGGCGCAATACTACCGTGACCATCCATCCAGTCTGGAACTATTCGTGGCCCGCCAACTCCAGACCCTGGAGATCGCCTTCGAGCGGGAGAGGGTGGTCGAGATCATCCCGGCCACTGTCTATTGGCGCCTGGATTTCGTGCTGCCCGGCCAGGGCCCGGGAGGGGCGGACCTCATCATCGAGCCAGGGGCGATCTACTGGCA
The DNA here is from genome assembly GCA_035693165.1 of Chloroflexia bacterium. Taxonomy (GTDB): domain Bacteria; phylum Chloroflexota; class Chloroflexia; order QHBQ01; family JAICKM01; genus JAICKM01. Next base: position 9,467 of record DASSGZ010000304.1, read on the forward strand.
TGACCCGGAACGCGATGCGGTGCGCTATCGCATGCTGGCCGCGCTCGGCTACCGCTATATTCTGACCCTGACCGATGCGGAGATCGAACACACCCCCGAGTATGCCGCCGCACGAATCGCAGCGTTTCTCGCCGACCCGGAGCACACGGCTGATCCCACGGGGACCCCACAGGACTTGGTGAGGAGGTAATCCTCTGACCGAGGAGGGTCGGAAACAACGCACCAAGCGGTATGCCGTGCGGATCATCCGGCGGGTCGAGTCCTTGCCGACGATCCGCACGGCGGACATGATCGACAAGCACCTCGGACGGGCAGGAACCGCCGTCGGCGGGCATGACCGGGTGGCGCGCCCGGGCGCCCGCCGATTTCATCGTCTCGCGGGGCATCGTCGCAGAAGAAGCCGATGAGTGCCGCGCCTGGATGGCGTTGCTGATCGCGCGTGGGTTGGTGCCCGACGCCCGGGTCCAGGCCCGCTAGGCCGAAGGCAACCAGATCCTGGCAATCATCATCCGCTCTATGCGCACGGCGCGCTCGTACGCCACAGGTTCGGCGGCTGCCGCTCTTGTGCCGGCCCGGCGAAAGGGTTACAATAAACCTATGGACAACCCAGCTATTCTGCCGTCCGCGGACGGCCCGATCCTTCCTGCCGATTTTGGCCCGCCCGGCGACACGGCGCGCCAGGGGGCCCAGATGCTCCAAAAAATCGGCTGGGAGCCGGCACAACTGGCGCAACTGGCCCTGTATGCCCGCATCCCACCGGCGCGCAAGATCGCGGCGATGCTGGCGCTGCGCCACCAGGCGTGGCACGTCGTCCGGGATCGGGTCGCCCGCGAGCACCCCGACCTCGCCCCCGCTGACCTCGCCTACCTCGTCCAGCAGCAGATCGCGGCGGTCTGCGACTACTAAACCCGAACCGAAGCCGGAAAGCGGAAGTAGATCAGGCAGGGCTTCCGCGTTCCGGCTTCCGGCTTCCAACGTTGCAGGAGATCCCGATGGGGATGGAGCAGGAGAGTGAGGTCGTCGCCTACGTGATCCACACGTTCGAGGACCTGGCGATTCCGTATCTGATCGGCGGCAGTTGGGCGCTCATCGTATGGGCCGGCCCGCGCTTCACCCACGACATCGATATTGTCGTCGATCTGCCGTTGGGGTTGATCCCGGCGTTCTGTGCGCGGTTCCCCCCCGACGAGTTCTTGATTGATGCCCAGGCGATGCGCGCCCAGTTCCGCGGACCCGACAGTCCCAGCGGCGGCATGTACTGTAAACCAGTCTAAGGCCGCATACGCTGCTATACTCGCTTCTTATCCGCTATTGCGCGCCCGCCCGGGTGTACCCCACAAAGCCCTGCCCGCATTGGTGCGGGCAGGCGCCC
>DASSGZ010000305.1:0-15253 GCA_035693165.1 Chloroflexia bacterium
TGCGCAGAGGAGGATTTGAACCCCCGAAGGCTATGCCACCTGATTTACAGTCAGGCCCGATTGGCCGCTCCGGCATCTGCGCTCGTGTTAGCTCTATTATCGCCGGATCCGGCGGCGATCAGAACGGGCGCGAGACCGATCGCGCGTTGCGCTGCTCGGCGGATCGGTGCCCGGCCGCACGATGGAGGCAGCGTACATCGCGGGACGCCGCGCGGACGCGGCACGGGCCGAATGAAGGACGAAAGTCCCTACTGCAGGCTTACCGACCGGCCTTTACGACCACTGGTCGTACTGTTATAATCAAGCCTGTTGGCTTTCGTCAAAAACGGCCCCCTGCCGAAGGAAACTCCTGTATGCTTTCCTGGTTGTTCCGCTGCCCCCTGCCCGACAGCGAAGCGGCGCGCAAATGGCGGATCTTAAATGCCCTGCTGTTGATCTTCCTGGCCCTGGTCATCCTGGGAACCGGCGCCAGCCTGGCGTTCCAGACCAGCACCAGCAATCCCATGACCCTTGTGACCCTGGCGATCCTGTCCGCCCTCTATGCCGCCAACCGCCGGGGCCTGATTATGCCGGCGGCCATCGGGCTGATCTTCGGGTTGGAAGTCATCGTCGTGCTGTACAGCATCTCCGGCCAGGGCGACCCGCTGGCGAATGCCCTCACCCCGACCATCGGCGCGTTGCCGATCGCCCTCAGCGCGACCGTGCTGTCGTGGCGGGCCGTGCCGATCACCGTGCTGGGTGTGAGCGCCGCGACGGTCTGGCTGTACACCCAGGGGATGACCCCGCTGGTCGCCTACCAGGAGGCCAGCAATATGGGGCCGCGGTTCCTCATCACGGTTGTGATCCTGTTTATCGCCATCGGGGCGCTCGCCGCTCTGCCCAACCACCAGGTGGAGCAGGCGCTGGCCCGGCTACAGCAGCGCAACGGGGACCTGGAGCAGGCCAACCGCGACCTGGCCGCCCAGCGCGAACGCGATCTGCGCCTGCAGGCCAACCTGGGCAACCTGGCGACCGAACTCTCCGCCGTTAGCAGCCGCCAGGGCGTGGCCGTCACCACGCAGGCCAGCTCGATCAGCCAGGTGGTCAGCGCGGTGGCCGAACTGGACAGCACGGCGGGCCAGATCGCCGACCGCGCCCAGGAGGTGCGCCAGGCCGCCGACCAGGCGCTCACCAGCGTCCAGCAAGGCCAGAGCCTGCTGCTGCGCAGCCGCGAGGCGGTGGAGCGCAACCGCGCCGAGGTCCAACTGGTGATCCAGCGCATGCGCGACCTGGATCAACTGACCCGGCAGGTGACCCGCTTTGTCGATCAGATCCGCCACCTGGCCGAGGACACGCACCTGCTGGCGCTCAACGCGACGATTGAGGCCGCCGGGGCAGGCGGCGTGGGGCGGCGCTTCCAGGTCGTGGCCGACGAGGTGCGCGCCCTGTCCAACCAGTCCAGCGCGATCGTGAATCAGATCCAGCAGGTGGTGAGCCAGTTGCAGCAGGCCGGGCAGGTGGCGCTGAGCGCCACGCAGACCAGCGCCGAGGTCGCGGAGGCGGCGGCGCAACTGGCCGACGACGTGCGCATCACCCAGGACCAGATCGTGACCGCCGTGCAACAGACCAACGCCCTGGTCCACCTGATTTCGGCGGCCAGCACCCAGCAAACCTCGGCCACCCAGGAAATGACCTACACGATGGAGGGGATCGCCGCCATTGCGCGGGCCACCAGCGAGGATACCCGCGCCCTCGACCGCGCCGTCGGCGAGATGCTGCAGGCGGCGACCCTGCTGAGCGCGGCGGCAACCTCGCCGGCGCCGGCCGCCTGACTAGCCGGCCACGGTGCTGGTGCGGTGTAGGGGCCGGGTTGAAACCGGCCGCTACAGAGGCGTGGGCAGCGGGCCGGTTTGAAACCGGCCCGCTGCCCAGCAGGATCCGTGGGCGGGCCGGCTAGGCGCTCAGACCGAGTCGCGCCGGTTCTCAAAATACGTTTCCAGCAGAAACAGGGCGAGGAAGGCGATCACCGCGATCACAAGTGACTGCCAGATCGCGCCGAGCGGATTCGCATCCAGCAACACAAACCCCAGAAACACCCCCAGAGCCACGGAGCCCGCCCGCGCCGCCCGCCGGATCACGGGATTCGGCAGTTTGCCGTCCTGTGCCATTGTTACCCCCCTTCACTCGGCATGCCACGCAGGTTCCGGCGCGGGTAGCGCCGGGCCGCCGGGCCGGCCCGCCCCGGCCCGCGCGATAACTCTGCGTAGCTCCTTCAGCAAGTGGGGGGCCGCCGTACCGGGCGCCGGCCGGTTAGCGGGCCGCCCGGCGCCCAACGCGCAGCATGCCGCCCGCGCCGCCGATACTGAGGATACTCCCGGCGCTGCCGACACTGAGGATGCTGCCCGCGCTGCCGATGCTCAGGATGCTCCCGGCGCTGCCGATGCTCAGGATACTGCCCGCGCTGCCGACGCTCAGGATGCTGGCGAAACTGAACAGGCTCAAAATACTGAGGTAGCTGCCGCGGCTTAGAATGCTATGCGCCGAACCGGCCGATTTGTCCATCTGGGGTGGCTCCTCCGCAGGGGTTTGTGCGGGTGATTCGCGCATCCGCCTTCTGCTGTTCGTCCGCCTGCGCGATCCTTACGGCCTTGTAATTCGCCTGCGCGCATTGTACAGGAATCCTTAATCGACAGACGCTAGAATAGGCCTTGTACCGGTCAATTATCACCGGTGATCGTCTTCATCATTCATTGGAGGCCGCACCGCCCGGTAGGGGCGGCGCCGCAATGAGGAGGGTACCATGGCGCGCTACAGTCTGACCCTGACCTCGGACCAACGCTTCGTGCTGAACGTCTGGCGCGACACGCACCCGTCACCCGAGGTGCGCGAGCGCGCCAGCGCGCTGCTGCAGATCGCCGACGGCGCCCCGGCCACGGTGGTGGCCCGGCAGAGGCTGTCCCACCCGCGCGACCCGCGCACCGTGTATGGCTGGGTCGCGGGGTTCCGCCGCGACGGGCTGCTGGGCCTGCTGCGCCGCCCGCTGCGGCGCCGGCAGATCGCCGTGGCCGCCACTGCGCCGCGCAGCCGGGCGATCCATACGCATATCCGGTAACGGGGCGCGAGACCTTGCAACGTTGTAAGAGACAGGCCACACGAACATTTCCCGGCGCCGCCCCAGTTACGGGCGCGGCGCCGGGTCGCGATCAGCGCCAGGTCCAGGGGCCGCCGGGCGTGGGCGGGGCGGTGAACCCGCCGGCGGGGCCGGCAGGCCGGGGCGCGGCTTCCACGGGCAGGCTATCGGGCGCGCCACTGAGAAAGTGGGCAATCGCCGGATAGATTTCCGCCACCACCACGTCGTCCCCCGCGCGGCTGAGGCGCACACAGCCGCGCGTTTCCAGCCCTTCCAGGATCGCCGTCACCGTGCGATACTCGACGACCAGCCCGCGCTGCTCCAGCGCCTCGGCCAGGTCCATCTCCGAAAGGGCCGGGCGGCCCTGCTGGAAGGCGGCCACGAGCACATATGCGACTTCTTGTCGCAGATTCAACGCAAACCACATTGCCTAACCTCCGCACCAACAGCGGTCGTCGCGGTGTGTCGCGCCCCCCCGCACCGGGATTATTCGATTCAAGCAGGTTCAAAGCTTCGGATAAAGCGATTGGGATAGGAATCGCGTGGTCTCAAACACTAGCCGCCCCGATATCAACGGCACCATCATCGCGCTCCGCCCATGCGACGGAGCGGGTAGAACCAGGTTGGGTCCGACGAGCCGGGCATGCCGGCGGCCAGGCAAAGGGTTGGCGGCGCCGGCACTCAGCCGCGGCTGCTGAGTCGATCGTATCCAGGGCATCACCGCATCCGGCGCGTGGCGCGCCGGGTCGGGTCCTCGGCATTGAGGATTACCCTTTCACTCTAGCACAATCCGGGGCGCCGCGCAACGGCCAGGGGTCCCTGATTTCCTGAGCAAATGCACGCCCCGGCTCAGGTGTCCGGCTCCAGCGCGGCGAGTAGTTGCGGCAGCAGATTGCCGTGGCCGGCGATCAGTTCGGGTACGCCGTCGGGCAGGGGCGCCCAGAAGAAGTCGAAAGGGATGGGGCCGGGGCTGCCGTCGGAGGGGTCGGTTTCCCAGTGCCGCCAGGTGGCAGGCGGGTCGCCGGTGCAGCGCAGGTGATAAAAGTGGCGGTGGTGGATTTCGTCGCGGCCCACGTCGCGGCCCACGTCGCGCCGGTCGCGCACCTGCTCGCCGAGGAAGCGCACCAGCACCAGGTCGGTGCGCCCCGTCTCTTCGGCGGCCTCGCGCAGCACCGCCGCCGCCAGGTCCTCGCCGGGCTGGACGGTGCCCGCGGGCACCTGGATGCCGGCCTCCGGCGATTCGGGGTGGCGAAACACGAGCAGGCGCCGCCCATGGGTGATGTAGGCAAACACTTTGTGCTTCAGTACCGGCATAACGGACCCCTCTCCACATCGCTCACCGCGTGGGCCGTGTCACTCTGAGCGCAGCGAAGAATCTCGGCGCTACCCCGAACAAGACGGAGGTTCTTCGCTCCGCTCAGAATGACAATGGGCGGGGGGCCGGGCGGCTCAGGCAGAAATGCCCGCCCGGTAGGCCGGGACGGCGTGCGGGCGGCCAAACGCGGGCGGTGCCTCCAGCAGGGCCTCCGGGCCGCCCAGCGTGTCCTGCACGCGCAAGAAGGCCGCGACGATGGCCGGGTCAAACTGCGTCCCGCTCTGCCGGCGAATCTCGGCCACCGCCTGCTCCACCGGCCAGGCGGGCTTGTAGGGCCGGGCGTGGATCAGCGCATCGAACACATCGGCCACGCTGACGATGCGTCCCGCCGCGGGAATGGCCTCGCCCGCCAGATGCGCCGGGTAGCCGCCGCCGTCCCAGCGCTCGTGGTGCGTCAACGCGATCTGCTGCGCCGTGCGGATCAATTCCGAGCGCCCGCCCGACAGGATCTCGGCGCCGATGGTCGTATGCAGCTTGATCTGGGCATATTCCGCCGGGGTCAGTTTGCCCGGCTTGAGCAAAATATGATCGGGCACGCCGATCTTGCCCACGTCGTGCAGGGGCGCGGCCCGGCGGATCAGTTCGACCTGGCCGCGGCCCAGGCCCAACTCCTGCGCCAGCAGGGCCGCCAGGTGCCCCACGCGCTGCGTGTGCTGGCCGGTGTCGTCGTCGCGATACTCGGCGGCCAGCGCCAGCCGTTCCAGGATCTCCACCTGTGCCTCTTCCAGCGCCCGCGTGCGCTCGGAGACCAGTTGCTCCAGCACCTGGTTCTGGATCTCCAACTGCTGATGGAGAAAACGCGCTTCCAGCATCTTGCGCACGCGCAACTCGACTTCGCGCGGGTTGTAGGGTTTCGACAGGAACTCGGTGGCGCCCAGCGCCAGCGCGCGCAGCTTGGCGTCGGGAGTGATGTCGGCGCTGATCACCAGGATCGGCAGATACTCGTTGGCCGGGACCAGCGGGCGCAGTTGCTCCAGGATGGCGAACCCGTCGAGGCCGGGCATGCGCAGGTCGAGCAAGATGGCGTCCGGGCGCACGGCCAGATAGAGCGGCAGTGCCTGCGTCGAATCGGTGGTCGTGACCAGCGTCAGGCCCGCGATCTCCTGCAATGTGCATTCCAACAGGCGAATATTGGCCGCCTGATCGTCGACGATCAGCAGCCGCGCGGGACGCTGGATGGACTCCGGCATGTTCGCTCCACTATGTTTCCGACGGCGACCGCGCCGTCCTGAGCGGCGATGTATGACGAGGTGGGGTCTTGCGGGCAAGACCGGCTGGGCCGCATCGGCGCGCCAGGCCCCCGGCGCGGGGCCCGGATACGGACACCAAATCCAGGATACGGAATCGCGCAACCCGGCGCAATGGTCTCCTGGCCCGCCCCGGCGGGGACCATCGGGCACACTGGCCCGCACCGGTCCCCGGCGACCATGCTCCCGCTAGCTGCGGCAGAGCGCCAACGCCACCTTGTCACTCTGAGCGCAGCGAAGAGTCTCGTCATTGGTCCACCAGACGAGATTCTTCGCCCTGCTCAGAATGACGATGGATGCCTGGGTTTGTCACTCTGAGCGCAGCGAAGAGTCTCGTCGTTGCGCCCCTCACGAGACGAGATTCTTCGCTGCGCTCAGAATGACAATATGACAATACGCCTGCGCCGGGCGGCTCAGGGTTGCGCGGGCAGGGCGCCCACGCCGAAGCTGGTGGTCAGGCTGCGCTCGAACGGCAGGCCGCGCCGGTCCAGGCCGCGCACTGTCAGGCTGAGATTGTAGACGCCGGGCGCGGTGGGCAGCGCCACGCGCGGGGTGGCGCCCTGGCGCGTGGTGGAACCGGGCGCTCCTTTGTCGCCGCTCAGGTGGACTTCGGTCTGCACACCGGCCAGGCTCCCCACGCGGTCACGGGCCGCCACCTGGAACTGCGGCGCGGCGCCGGGCGCGAAGGTGGGCGCGCCGGCGGGGCGGCTCAAGTCCACACGCAGGTCGCTCTGGATCTCGGCCACGAGCAGGTAGGCGCTGGGCGGCGTGGGGCGGGCCAGGGCCACGGGCGCCGCCGCGCCGATCTCGGCCTGCCACTCGCCGGCCAGGGGCGCCGCGATCTGGAAGATATGCTGCGTGGCGTTGCCCAGCGGCACATTTGCGTCGCCGCCGCTCACCGCGCTGGGGCGATAGCGGCGCCCGTCGGGCGCGCGCAGGCTGATCGTCAGCGGCCCCGGCGCCAGCACGGCCACGTTCAGCGCCTGCGCGCCACTCTCGACCGGGAAGCGTTCCACGGCCCGGCCCGCCAGCGGCCCGCCGCGGATGATGTCGGCGGCGTTGAGCGCGGCGTAGGGATCGGGCGCCGCGACCGGCACGCGCGCCGCGGGCGGCTGTTGCGCCGGGGCCGCCCCGCGCCAGAGGCTGGCGGCATAGGGCAGCACCCGGCTCCAGGTGTTGTGGCCCACGGCCATGCCGTCATGGTCCAGCCGGCTGTCGGTGAAGACGTGGCTGCCGAGCGGGAGATGGGCGCTGGTCAGAGTCACGGCGCCGTCGTTGGACCCGTAGGCGTTCAAATAGGCCCCGCCCCACCAGAGCTTGCCGAACAGCGAGCCGTGGCTGGTGCCCGCGCTGGTGGCGTAGTGCACATAGCCGTTCTCGGCGCGGCTGTCGGTGACGCTGCGGAAGTAGCTCATCTGGCCGGTTTGCAGCGAGTAAACCGCGTCGTCGCGCTGGCCCAGGATGGCCGCCAGCCACCCGCCCCACCAGCTATAGGACAGGTCGGCCAGTTGCGACCCCCAGTTGGGCGAGGCCAGTTGGAACAGCGTCTGCACGCGCGGTCCCGCGCCGTAGTGCACGATGGCCGCGTTGGTGTCGAGGCCGCCCTTGCTGTGCGCCACGACGTTGACGCTGGCGACGCCATAGTGCGCGGTGATGGTGCTCAACTGCCCGGCCAGCATCCGCCCATTGGTCCAGACGCTGCCGCCGGTGCCGCTCGCATCGGTCAGGTCGACGAAGGCGGTGCGGAAGCCCGCGCCGTAGGCGTCAGCATACATGTCGTTGCCGTTCGTCCACCAGCCACTGGCCTGGCCGTGCAGCCCCTGGACGAAGACCAACACCGGCTTGTTCGCGCCCCCGCCCGGCGGGATGGCGCCGTAGTAAATCGTGCCCGCCACCCCGGTCGCGGCCTGCCCGGTCTGCGCCGCCTGCGGGGGCGGCGGCCCGGCCAGACTGGCCGCCGGATGGGCCCCCGCGCCCGCCACCAGCGCCATCCCCACGATGCCCCCCGCGACCCAGCGCACCAGCCCCCGTGTCTTCCCTGCCATGGTGGACCCCCTTGTGCCGCTTGCTCGTGATCCGCTACCGCGCGCCCTTGCGCGCTATTCTACTATGCAGCCTCAGCAATTGCAATAGGCCCGCCTGTCAGCCGTTTATGTGCACCGCGAAGACGCGGAGAACGCAGAGGGTTTTAAGGTCGGTCTTCCTGATAGTGCGTCCACTGTCCCTTGTCATTCTGAGCACAGCGAAGAATCTCGTCTCCTGCCGGTTCCAGGCGAGACTCTTCACTACGCTCACAGTGCCACCGAAGGGCGCCCGCTTGAAAACCTCTGCGTCCTCTGCGTCTCCGCGGTGAATATAATGGGCTAACAGGCGGGCCTATTGACGCCGGGCGTATGATTAGGGAAAGCACACGATAACAGGAGGGTACGCACAATGGAGGAACCCCTACGCTTGCTGGCGATCCTGGCCCATCCCGACGACGAGTCGCTGGGCAACGGCGGGACGATGGCGCGCTATGCCGCCGAGGGAGTCGAGACCTACCTCGTCACGGCCACGCGGGGCGAGCGCGGCTGGCCCGGCGACCCGGCGCAGGACCCCGGTCTGGAAGCTCTGGGCCGCATCCGCACCGCCGAGTTGGAGGCTGCCGCTGCGGTCCTGGGCATCCGCGAGGTCGCCTTCCTCGACTATATCGACGGCGACCTGGACCAGGCCGATGCCCGTGAGGCCGTCGCCAAGATCGTGCGGCACATCCGGCGCCTGCGCCCGCAGGTGATTCTCACCTTCCCGCCCGACGGCGCCTACGGCCACCCCGACCATATCGCCATCTCGCAGTTCGCGCTCACCGCCGCCGTCTGCGCCGCCGACGCCAACTACGCCCCCACCGAGGATCTGCCGCCGCACGCGACGGCCAAATTCTACTTCATGGCCTACACCAGAGCGCAAGGCGCCGCCTACCAGTCGGTGTTCGGCGACCTGGTCATGCACGTGGACGGTGTGGAGCGGCGCGGCACCTGGGGCGAAGACTGGAACGCCACCACGCGCCTGGACACCGCCGCTTACCGCGAGACGGTCTGGCGAGCCATCAATTGCCACCGCAGCCAGATGGTGGTCTACCGCGAACTCGACCGCCTCGCGCCCGACCAGCAGCACATCTTATGGGACCAGGCACTCTATTATCGCGCCTACAGCGCCGTCAACGGGGGTCGGGCCATCGAAACCGACCTGTTCGCAGGGTTGCGCTAGGCGCGGGCGCCGGAACCAATTGCGGCACAGATGAGCCTGATTTGCACGGGCGTGGCACGGCATATGCTGTAGATAGAGGTAGACTGCGGCAAGAGAGTCGTGGTCCCGAGTCAACCGTAAGGACGAGGAGGGATGTCTGATGATCTACGCGGCAGACAACCTCGCCGTTCAGGGGGATGCCCGCGCCGGCGCCTAGGGCGCCTCGCGCCAGTATGCCCGTGAGGCGCGGTACAAGCAACGACAGGTCCGGCTTTGCGCCGGGCCTGTTGTTTTATATAGACCAACCCGACGCAAGCGATCTCTTCCGTAGCCACTGATCGGTTGTGCTATACTTCCGTTGAAATCGTGTTAGGCACCTATAAGGAGGGGCGAGATGACCACACATGCGGACGGCGATCTCCTGCGGGAACTGGTGACGCGGCGCCTGGGGACCCAGCGGCCCGCCATGCCGGGCGAGGCGCAACACGTCGCCCTGCTGCCGGGCGCCCTGCCCGATAATCTGCCCGTGCGCTTACCGATTGAGGGGCAGGATCACCTGGTCGGCAGCGTGGTCTACCAGGTAGAGGGACTGGCAGCCGGGTGGGATATTGTGCTTGATGCGAACCGGCCGGTGGCCGAAGTCGTCGCCGCCTATGAGCGCGCGCTCACCGAGCAAGGATGGCAGGTGTTGGCGCACCCCCCGATGTTCATGGTGAGTCGTGGGTTTACCCCAGCGCCGCCTCCCGCCGGCGGCCGGATGCCAACGCCGGCCCATCCGGGCGAGATCCTCGATCTATCGGCGGTCCCCGCGCCCATGCGCGAAGAAATCGCCCGGCACTGGGCCTTCCGACCGGAGCACCGAACGTACTGTGCGCCGGGCGGCGCGGGTTCGTTGGCCCTCACGATCACGTCCCGCCCCACGACACCGGCCGATGTGCAGATTCGCATCGACACCGGGCAGTGGGGGCCATGCGCGATGGAGGAGCAGACGGATCAAGGAATCGCCGGCCGGATGCCCGCGCTGACTGTCCCGCCGGGGGTGGCGCTCATGCCGCGCGGAGGCGGTGGGAGTGCCGATGAGTGGACATCCCAGGCGCGGGCCATGACGGACCAACGCGCCGCCGATCTGGCGGCCCATTTTGCCGCACAGTTGGAGGCGGCGGGGTGGGTCCGCCAGGCGGCGGGCGCCGCGGACCCGGTGGCCTGGAGCACCTGGACCATACCGGGGCCGCCCGAAGGGCACGGCTTTCTTTACGTCCTCGAAAAACCGGGCACGCCGCGCCGGGATCTGTACGTCGAGCTTACCGCTTCCACCGATCCGGCGGCGGGGAGCGGTGACTGGTCATTTACCCGGACTCATCAGCGCCAGACGCACTTTAGCTGGCACCAGACAGGTCCAGCCCAGCAGACAAGCGGCGGGCCGGAACCGCCACCTGAGCAATCGTGAGCCGCGACCCTCGCCACGGAGAGGCAAAGCGCCGTGCGCCTACAGGTGCGGCGGCCCGTGGGCGATGCGCGTGCGCGCCGCGGCCAGCGCCCCCGCTTCGGGCGGGCAGCTTTCGAGCCACCAGGTCACGCCCGCCTCGGCATAGGGCGCGATGATCGCCCGGTCTGCCGCCGCGCTTACGCCCACCGTGTTGCCGCGATACACCACGTCGAAGGGCGCCCCGCTGGTGCGGTAGGGGGCCATATAGGCCAGCAGGTCGCGGAAATCGGCGGGCGTGAGTTCGCCGTCGCGGGCCAGCGGGAACACGCCGTCCCAGCGCGCCGCGCGGCGGAAGGGCGCCTTGTTCGGCCAGTTGCCGGCCACCCAGATCGGGATGCGCGGCTGCTGGACCGGCGGGGGCAGGAACGTCACGTCCTTGATCTGGTAATGCCGCCCCGCGTAGCTGAACGGCGCACCGCGCCAGAGACCGTCCAGAATCGTCAGTCCCTCGTCCAGCATCTCGGCGTGCGTGCGGTCGTCCGGCGGCTCGCCGAAGCCGCTGTAGTCGCCGAACCAGTCGCCGCCGATGCCCACGCCCTGCACCAGCCGCCCGCCGGAGAGGTGGTCGAGCGTGACCGCCTCGCGGGCCAGCTTCCACGGGCGGCGGCGCGCGATCGGCGTCACCAGCGCGCCCAGGCGGATGCGCTCGGTCGCCGCCGCCATGGCCGCCAGCGCCACCGCCGGGTCGGCCATGGGTTGGTGGTCGGGCCAGTGCCACAGCATGTGGTCCCAGATGAAAAACCCCTCCCACCCGGCGGCGTCGGCGGCGCGGGCCAGGTCGGCCAGCACACGCGGGTCGGCAAATTCGCCGAAGTTGGGCGCGTAGATCCCAAAGTGCATGCGGTCCTCCTCCTCAATATCCCGGCAAACACGTGGCCTCGGCCTTTCTGCCGCCACCCTCCTATCATAGCAGATAATTCTGGACATCTTTTGTCGGGAATCGTGCTATACTGGGGCGAGGGGAAGGGAGGGATTGCGATGCGCGGGGATCGGCTGGTCGCCTTGCTGATGCTGCTGCAGGCGCGGCGGCGCATGACGGCGCGCGCCCTGGCCGCAGAACTGGAGGTGTCCGAGCGGACCATTTACCGGGACATGGATGCGCTGAGCGCCGCCGGGGTACCGGTGGTGGCCGAGCGCGGGCCGCAGGGCGGCTGTGCCCTGCTCGACGGCTACCGCACCGACCTGACCGGCATGACCGAGGGCGAGATCCAGGCGCTGTTCCTGGCCGGAGGCGCGGGACCGCTGGCCGACCTGGGCTGGCAGGACGCGGGCAAGGCCGCGCGCCTCAAGCTGGCCGCCGCGCTGCCCGCTGCCCGCCGCGCCGGCCTGGAGCAGATGCGCCTGCGTCTGCACCTGGACGCCACCGGCTGGGCCGAGCCCGACGAACCGGTGCCCTGCCTGCCCGCCATCCAGGAGGCGCTGCTGCACGACCGCCGCCTGCGCTTCGCCTACCGCCGCAGCGACGGGCGCGCCGTCAAGCGCCACGTCGAACCGTATGGCCTGGTCGCCAAGGGCACCGTCTGGTATCTCGTGGCGGGGCTGGTACAGCAGGCGCCCGCCTACGGCGTGGCCCGCGTGCAGGCGGCGCGCAAAGCCATCCACGTCTACCGCGTGTCGCGCATGGCCGGGGCGCGGGTGACAGACGAGACCTTTACCCGCCCCGAGTCCTTCGACCTGCCCGCCTACTGGACCGCGTGGTGCGCGGACTTCGCCGCCCAACTGCCGCACTATCCCGTGACGCTGCGCTGCGCGCCGGGCGCCATCCCGCTGCTACCGCGCGTCGTGGGCGAAGGCGCGCGCCGGCAAATCGAGGCCGCCGGGCCGCCCGACGCCGCGGGCCGGATTACGCTGGCCCTCACCTTCCCCTCCTTCGAGGTGGCCTGCGGGCAGATCCTGGCCCTCGGCGCCGAGGTCGAGGTGGTGGACCCGCCCGCCCTGCGCGCCGCGCTCTGCGACCTGGCGGCGCACGTGCTGGCGATCTACACTTAGCCGGACGTGGGGGTGGTGCTCGGTGGAAGGCCCCTTATGCACCGCGCATAAGGGCGCAGCGCGCGGAACCGCCTGTTTATCCGGGATCGCTCCTGGTCAAACGGGGGGGGCGAACCGGGGGGAAACCGGGTATAGTTTATGGTGGCCGTTCCACGCCCTATATTTTCGGAACGGTTGGCAGAGAGGATATCCCCCCATATGAGTAGACGACCCCCTATAGGCCGATCCAGTTTCGGCACAAACAACCGCCCCGGTCCCCCGCCCGCGCCCGCCGCGGACCCCGAGCCGCAGACCGTCCGCGAGCGGCTCGATACCTTACGCAAAAACACCCGCTCCACGCTGGCCGGCGTGCCGCGCGCCTTCGGCATCGTCTGGAACGCGCACCGCGGCTATACCCTCACCATGGGCCTGCTGTCGATCCTATCCGGCGTGGTGCCCACGGCGACCGCCTGGATCAGCAAGCTGCTCATCGACGCGGTCGTGGCCGCAGCCAACTCCGGCGGCAACCCGGCGCGCACCAACGCCGTCGTTACCCTGGTGCTGGCCCAGTTCGGCCTGTTTGTCGGCAGCGCCCTGTTGCAGACGATCCGCAACATCAACCAGCAGGCGCTGCAGGAGCTGACCGCCAACCGCGTGCAGTTGATGGTGATGAAGCAGTCCAACCGGCTCGACCTGCGCTTCTTCGAGAACCCGGAGTTCTATGACGCGCTGCAACAGGCCCAGCGTGAAGCCAACTTCCGCCCCGTGACCATGGTCGAGCAACTCTTCTCGCTCATCCGTGCCCTGATCACCTTCCTGAGCATGATTGCGCTGATCGCCCGGCTCGGACCGCTGGTGGCCGTCGTGGCGCTCTTGGCGCCCATCCCCAGCTTCATCGCCAGTTCGCGCTACGGCTGGCAGGGCTACCGCATGTCGCGCTGGCAGGCGCCCGATCGCCGCCGCATGGTCTACTTCCTGGACCTGCTGACCAAGGACACCTATAACAAGGAGATCAAGCTGTTCGGCCTGGGCGACTTCTTCATCGCCCGCTGGAAGGCCATCGCCGACCGCTTCTACCGCGAGAACCGCAGCCTGGTCACGCGCCGCTACGCGATGGGTTTCATCTGGGGCAGCCTGACCACCATCGTGACCAGCGGCACCTATCTCTACGTGGCGCTGCAAACCATCGCCGGACGCTTCACCCTGGGCGACCTGACCTTCTACTCGCAGGCCATCAGCAGCGTGCAATCGAGCTTCCAGAGCATCCTGGGTGGGCTGTCGGATATGTACGAGAACAGCCTCTACCTGAACAACCTGTTCGACTTCCTGGACTACGAACCGGCCATCCAGAGTCCGCCGAACGCGCGCCAGGTGGCCGTGCCTCTGCGCGGCGGCATCGAGTTCCGCCACGTCACCTTCACCTATCCGGGCAAGAGCCAGCCCGCCCTGCGCGACGTGAGCTTCACCATCCACCCCGACGAGACGGTGGCCCTGGTGGGCCAGAACGGCGCGGGCAAGACGACCATCGTCAAGCTGCTCACCCGGCTCTACGACCCCGACGAGGGCCAGATTTTGCTCGACGGCCACGACCTGCGGGAGTACGACCTGGCGAGCCTGCACGCCGCCATCGGCGTCATCTTCCAGGACTACGTGACCTACTTCTTCACCGCCCGCGAGAACATCGGCGTGGGCCGCCTGGCCGAACTGGAGAACCAGGACCGCGTGGCCGAGTCGGCGGCCAAGAGCGGCGCCGACACCGTGATTACGCGGCTGCCGCAGGGCTACGACACCACCCTGGGCCGCTGGTTTGACGAGGGCTACCAGCTATCGGGCGGCGAGTGGCAGAAGGTGGCCCTGGCCCGCGCCTTCATGCGTGACGCCGAGATCCTGATCCTCGACGAGCCGACGGCCAGCCTCGACGCCCGCGCCGAATACGAGATCTTCACGCGCATGAAGGCGCTGACCGAGGGCAAGATGGCCGTGTTCATCAGCCACCGCTTCAGCACGGTGCGCCTGGCCGACCGCATCCTGGTGCTGGAGAACGGCGTGATCAGCGAAGCGGGCACGCACGAGGAACTGCTGGCCGAGGGCCGCACCTACGCCGACCTCTTCAACCTGCAAGCCGCCGCCTATCGGTAGGCCGCCCGGAGGCTCAAGCCTCCGGCTCCCGGTGCAAAGGCCGCCTGCGCGGCCTGTCTCGATTGTAGGGGCCGGTTGCAAACCGGCCCGTCGCCCCATCTCTTGATCGGGCGGCCCGGATTGCGATGTAGGGGCCGGTTGCAAACCGGCCCGCGGCCCCATCGCGCTGTAGGGGCCGGTTTCAAACCAGCCCGGCGCTCGAATCGCGATGTAGGGGCCGGTTTCAAACCGGCCCGTCGGCCCGGATCGCGGTGCAGGGGCCGGTTTGCAACCGGCCTGTCGCCCTCAGCATTACCAGGGAGGCAACCCATTGGCAACAGGCACGAACGACATCGATGCCGCCGAGAGCAAGGAAACCGGACGGCTCGAAGCCTTCAGCGACGGGGTGTTCGCCATCGCCATCACCTTGCTGGTGCTCGACATGCACGTCCCGCCCGTGGACGAAAACGGGCAGGCGGGGCAACTCGCCCCGGCCCTGCTGCACCAGTGGCCCGTCTACTTCGCCTACGTGACCAGCTTCTTGACCGTGCTGATCATGTGGACCAACCACCACGCGCTCTTCCGGCACATCGCGCGGGTGAATCAGCCCTTCCTGATGCTCAACGGCCTGCTGCTGATGGGCGTCACGCTCGTGCCTTTCCCGACCGCGCTGGTGTCCGAGTACATGGGCGCGCCCGACGCGCATGTGGCCGGGATCGTGTTCAGCG
>DASSGZ010000306.1:0-3370 GCA_035693165.1 Chloroflexia bacterium
ACCACGGTGCAGGAGTCGAAAGAGCGGGTGCGCTCGGCCGTGCGCAACAGCGGCGGCGTGTTCCCGGCCAAGCGCGTGGTGGTCAGCCTGGCCCCGGCGGATGTCAAGAAGGAAAGCAGCGCCTATGATCTGCCCATCGCCGTGGGCGTGCTGGCGGCGACCGGGCAGGTGACGGCAGACCTGGACGACACGGTGTTGCTGGGCGAGTTGGGCCTGGACGGCGTGCTGCACCACACGACGGGCATCCTGCCCATGGTGGCCTTGGCCCGCGAACGCGAGATCCGCCGGGTCTACGTGCCCGAGGACGACGCCAACGAAGCCGCGCTGGTCGCGGGCATCACCGTTTACCCGGTGCGCACCCTGGCCCAGTTGGTGGACCACCTGAACAGCGTGGGCGCGCACGGCAGCAACGGTATCGCCCCGATGTCCTATCGTGAGCACCTGTTCACCGTCGAGGATGCGGGCGCCGGGCACGTGGACCTGCAGGAAGTGAAGGGCCAGGAACATGTGAAACGCGCCCTAGAAGTGGCCGCCGCCGGGTCACATAACCTGCTGATGCAGGGGCCGCCCGGCTCGGGCAAGACTCTGCTGGCGCGTTGCCTGCCCTCCATCCTGCCCGCCATGACGCGCGACGAGGCGCTGGAGGTCACCAAGATCTACAGCGTGGCCGGGATGCTGCCCGCCGGGCAACCGCTGATCCGCACGCGGCCCTTCCGCGCCCCGCACCACACCGCGTCGCACGCGGCGCTGGTCGGCGGCGGGCGGCAGCCGCGCCCCGGTGAGATCAGCCTGTCGCACCGCGGCGTGCTGTTCCTGGACGAGCTGCTGGAGTTCGACCAGCCGACGCTGGAGAACCTGCGCCAGCCGCTCGAAGACCGCGTCATCACCATCACCCGTGTCTCGGGCACGCTGACCTTCCCGGCCAGCCTGATCCTCATCGCCGCCTGCAACCCGTGTCCCTGCGGCTATTTCGGCGACAGCCAGAAGGCGTGCGTCTGCTCGCCCAGTACCGTCACCCGCTACAAGAAACGGCTCTCCGGCCCGCTGCTCGATCGCATCGACATCCACGTCGAGGTGCCGCGCGTGGCCTACGAAAAGCTGGCGGGCACCACGCTCGGCGAATCGTCGACGGCGGTGCGCCAGCGGGTCGAGGCGGCGCGGGTCATCCAGCGCGCGCGCTTCGCGGGCCTGCCCATCCTGACCAACAGCGAGATGCGCCCGGCGGAGATCCGCCAGTTCTGCGTGCTCGACAGCGCGGGCCAGGCGCTGATCAAGGCGGCTATGCGCCAGCTCAACCTGAGCGCTCGCGGCTACCACCGGGTGCTGAAGCTGGCCCGCACCATCGCCGACCTGGCGGGCGCCCAGGGCATCGGCGCGGTCCACCTGGCCGAGGCGTTGCAGTACCGGGCACGGGAGGGCGTGTGACGCGGCACGCGCACCCGCCGATTCCAAAATCGGGCACCCGAATTGTACGAAATTGATCCTCGCCGGGGCCGATTTGTCAGTACTTTTGTCAGTACTCTTCCTGTAATATGGAACCAGCAGCGGATTTGCTCGCCGGGCGTGGCGCGGCAAATCGCGGTTCCGGTTTCAGCCAAGGAGGAGGAGTAATGTTGAAACGAGTAGGCGGATCGCGTATCGTCCGGGCCGGGGTGGCCCTGGCCTTGTTACTGCTGGTGGCCCTGGTGGGTGCGCAGCTTAGCCACGCGCCCGCCGCGCCAGCGTGGGGCAGCGCACGGCCGGCCGGCCTGGCCGGTGGCCCGGCGGCACCCGGTGCCGCCGGGGATGTGGCCGAGGCGCCGGTGACTTTCGGCGACAACGGCTTCGTGTTTGGGCGCTCGGTCCAGAACGACGTGTCGCCGCCGTTGCGCTCGATCAAGCCGGCCCCCGTGCAACCCGCCACCACGATCCGCGAGATGCCCGAACCTGCGGGCGAGGATTTGAGCGAAGCCGCCCAGCGCCCGTTCGTGACCGACCCCGTGGTGCAGCGCGCCTTCGGGTCGGATGTGCTCGCGCCACTGGCGATGCCCGCGCCGATCCAGACCTTCGACGGCGTCAATAACATCGACGGCGTCTACCCGCCGGACACCAACGGCGATGTCGGCCCCAACCACTACGTGCAGTGGGTGAACCTGCACTTCCAGATCTGGGATAAGAACGGCGTCTCGAAATACGGCCCTGCCGCCGGCAACACCCTGTGGAGCGGCTTTGGCGGCGCCTGCCAGTCGCAGAACGCGGGCGACCCGGTCGTGCTCTACGACCCACTCGCCGACCGCTGGGTGCTGAGCCAGTTCACATCGTCCAGCCCGTACGGCGAGTGTATCGCCGTCTCGACCAGCGGCGACCCCACCGGGTCCTACTACCGCTACTTCTTCCAGTTCAGCACCAGCGTGTTCTATGACTACCCGCACATGGGAGTCTGGCCCGACGGCTATTACATGAGCGCCAACCGCTTCGGCGGCGTCTTCCAGAGCTACCAGGGCGCCAGCGCCATCGTCTTCGACCGCGCGCGGATGCTCCAGGGCTTATCGGCTACCTACCAGGAGAAGCAGATTAGCAACACCTACGGCACGCTCTTGCCGTCGGATCTCGACGGGGCCACGCCGCCGCCCGCCGGCGAACCCGACTTCTTCGCCGCCAAGGGCAGCACCACCCTGGATCTGTGGAAGTTCCACGTAGATTGGGGCACGCCCGGCAATTCGAGCCTGACCGGCCCCACCCGCCTGGGCGTGGCCGCCTACAACCAGCTTTGCTCCGGCACGCGCAGTTGTGTGCCGCAGCCCGGCACCTCGGTTGGCCTGGACGGCCTGGGTGACCGGCTGATGCACCGGCTGGCCTACCGCAACTTGGGGGACCACGAAGCGCTGGTCGCGACGCACAGCGCGAATGTCGGCAGTGGGCAGGCCGGCGTGCGCTGGTACGAGATACGCAACCCCAACGGCACGCCGGTGATCTACCAGCAGGGAACGTATGCCCCCGACGCGACCAACCGCTGGCTGGGCAGCATCGCCATGGATCAGAGCGGCAACATCGCCCTGGGCTACAGTGTCTCTAGCAGCAGCGTCTTCCCCGGTATCCGCTATACGGGCCGGTTGGTTAGCGACCCGCTCAATACACTACCCCAGGGCGAGACGACGCTGATCGACGGCCACGGATCCCAGACGGGCACCGCCAGTCGCTGGGGCGACTACGCCATGATGGCCGTAGATCCCACGGATGACTGCACCTTCTGGTTCACAACCGAATATATCCCGACCACCGGCGGCGCGCCGTGGCGGACACGCATCGGGTCGTTCAAGTTCCCCGGCTGCGGCGGGGTCCCGCCCACGCCGACCAAGACGCCGACGCCCGGCCCCACGGCGACGAACAC
>DASSGZ010000307.1:0-8866 GCA_035693165.1 Chloroflexia bacterium
CGCAACCGGGCGGGCCGGCTCTCGAAGCGCCCCCCACCGACACTTCCGCCGGCTACGGCGAGGCCGGGCGGCTGCCCATCGTCCCGCCCCAACCGGATGGATCCGGCATCGACGACCTGGCGTTGGACAGCCCCTGGCCCACGGTGGGCGGCTGGTGGATGCTGGCCGGCGACGGCGACTAGACGGGCCTAACCCCCTGCCCCTTCCCGGTGCGGGAAGGGGAGACGGCTTGCTGGATACCCCATGAGTAGCCGCGAGGTGGCTCATGCGTGAACGCCCACAGCCGACGCCGTATACGGACGTGAACGCGGCGTTGCGGGATCTGCTGGCGGGGGTGCGGGCCGCTCTGGGCGCCCAGTTCGTCGGGCTGTATCTCACCGGGTCGCTGGCCCTCGGCGACTTCGATCTCGCCACCAGCGATATCGATCTGGTCGTCGTGACGGACGGCGCGCTTCCGGCGAATCTTATCGAGGCGCTGCGGGAGATGCATGAGCGCTTTGCCGTGGGCGACTCTGCCTGGGCCGGCAAGGTGGAAGCCGTCTATATCCCGCGGGATGTCCTGCGCCGCGCCACCCCGACCGGGGAGGGGTATCCACAGGTCGAGCAGGGCCGCGGCCTCTTCGTGGACCAGCTTGAAAGCGGGTGGATCGTCCAGTGTTACATCCTGCGTGAACACGGCGTGACCCTGGCCGGTCCCGATCCGCGCACGCTCATCGACCCCCTGGATCCCGCTGCTATGCGCCGCGCGGTGCTGCCCATCCCGGTGATCTGGCTGGGGCTGGCCTACCATGATCCCGCCTGGCTGGCCTGGCTGCGCGAGCGCGCGAACCAGGCGTTCGTCGCGCTGACGCTCTGCCGGTTGCTCTACACGCTCGACACAGGCGGCGTGGCCTCCAAGCCGGAGGCGGCGCGCTGGGTGCAGCAGATGCTGGGCGGGCCTTGGGCCGGCCTCCTGGCGCGGTCCCTGGCCGGGCAGCACGACAGCGCGCCGATCCCCGATCGCGACCTGACGGACACGGTGGCCTTAATCGGCTACACCGTCCAGCAGTTCCGGCAATGGGAGGCCGGGCAACTCGGCCTGGGCTAGAAACACGACCCCGAAGCGGTTTGAGGCGCCGGACGCGCCCATATATCTTGACAAATCCAGGTAGTAGTAGTACACTTGTTCTAATTACTTGCTGGCCGCCTGTGCTACCTGGAGGAGCCGCCATATGACCATAGAACCCCACGACCGCTGCCAGATCGAGCAACTGCTCAGCCATGTGCAGAGCCGGCAGCCGGGGCGCGGGGTGCCTAGCGGCCAGATGGTCGTCCTCAGCAACGGCTTGCAGGTGACGATTGCGCTGGAGCAGGGCCAGCACGCGGGCGAAGGCGACGCGGGCGAGACGCGCCTCTGGCTGGGCGTCAGCCGCGCCGACCGCTTCCCGACTTTTGCCGAGATGCAAATGATCATCGCCATGGTCTTCAGCGCCAGTCAGCGCGGCGCGGGCAACCCGCTCGCCATCTCCACCGGCCTGCACATGCCCAACCTGGTGCTGTGCAGCAGCCGCATCTCCCGCCCCGACCACCGCGCGGCGTAGCTGCAATTTGCCAATCACACGCGCGGCGAAGCTCCAGGAGCGAGCTTCGCCGCGTGTCCTCTTTCAGCAAGCCTCAATTCGAGGATGGCTAAACCATCCTCTTAGAAGCCCGCGACCTGATAATCAGGATTACTCCTATGATCAGGGCAATCACGCTCAGCAACAACCCCGGATCGCTCTGTGAAGAGTGCACAGGCTGGGAGCCCAATCCTGCGACGAACCCCAGCAGAAGAACAGGCGATGGAATGACCAGACCCGCTCCGTAAGCCCGCATCCCGCTATTTCGCCGCTGCCGGCCCACAAAAAGCAAAATCGCGCCGAGAACCACGAGCGCACCTTGTACCGAGGGAAACGACTGGTAGACAGCCTGCCAGAAATAAACTTGCGAACTATTGAGCCAGTAAGCAAAGTCACCGGCGAAGGACACCGCACGCGCGGCCACGATGGCGGACTCTCCGGGAAACGAGACAGGATCTAATAGCGATTGCGCGACTTGCTGGAGAAGGCTGCTATACGCGGCGACTTGCCACTGGAGAGCGACTCCGATGTATACGAGCGTATACGATCCCGCAACCAGCAGATTCATGCCAAGCGCCCGCCGGATCATGAAGGCAAGGCCAGGCTGGGCAACGGGCGCCGGGGCGACCAGCGGCGCCGCGCGGGTCATAACATCCGCGCGGGGTTGCGGGTTCCACACGCTCATTCCGGACGCCGCGGGCTTGACGACCGGCGGAGCGGGCGCGGGTTCGGCTTTGTCGCGGGTGGGCTGCTCGGCCACGACGGGAGGCGCTGTAGGAGTGGCTTCCCTGGCAACCAGTTCGACCGTCTGGCGGGCGGCGGCCTGAGCCTGGCGCGCGGCTTCGGCTTGCGCCGCCCGGTCGCGGGTCTGCTGGGCGAACGCGGTTTGCGCCGCCGTTTCCAGATCGGCGAAGCGCCCGGTCCACTCGACCTCATCGATCAAGCGCCGCAGTTTCTCTTCGGGGCCGGGGCCGGGCAAGGTGTTGTAGTTGATCCCAACTGCAGCAGCCAGGGCAGGCAGGCGGGCGGGATCCAGGTCGCCCAGCAACCGCCGGTAGAGCGTTGCATCGCGGGTCTGCCGGGCGGCAGCCTCCCTGGCGGCGGCGGTGAGGTCGGCGGTGCGCCCGGCGGCTTCGATCTCCAGGATCAGGCGTAGCGTGCGGGCCTGGCGATCTTCGCCGGATAAGGCGTCGTAGTCGAAACCCAGCAAGTAACTCAGATGGCGCAGTTGCCGGTCGTCCAGCGGGCGCAGCAGTTGGTAGATCTCCTGCCGCCAGGCCAGATCCACGGCGGGCCGGGCCGGTTCTTTCGGCAGCGGTGGGCGCAGCACAATCCGGCCTTCCTGCACGCCGCCGCGCACCGGAGCGGGTAAGCCTTCTTTCTCCAACCCCGCCGCCACGTAGCTGGTCAGGCTGAGGTCGTCGGTCTCGCGGCTGCGCTGCCACCAGTCAAGCGCGTAGTAGGTGAAGGCGCCATGTTGCAAGCGCGGGATCTCGCGCGCCAGTTGGTTGCCGGCGCACGCGGTGAGGGCGATGCGCCCGCGCACGTTGCGGAATGTGTTCTGCGCCAGCCGGTTGAACTCGCGCCCCGAGGTGGCCGGCGCGGCGCTGCCGCGCACGCCGACGGCATAGCCGCTATGGCAGCAGTCGATCAGCGTCAGCGCCGTGCGGACGCGCCCCAGCAGGCGCTGAGCCAGCTCATCCAGCGGGATCGCCCGGTCGGCGGGGTTCTGGGGATCGGCGTCTACCGGCAGCAGATAGGCGGTATCGGGGTCGTCGGGGTCGATCTGGCCGTGGCCGGCGAAGTAGACGAGCAGTAGGCCGCTATCCCCGGCGGCGCGACCCTGGCGGCGCAGCGCGTCGATGATCGCCACGCGGGTGGCATCGATGCCCAGGAGCGGCGCCACGTCGTAGCCCGAAGCCTGGAGCGTGGCGGCCATGTCGCGCGCATCGGCTTCCGCGAAGCGCAACGCGTTCAGCCCGGCGCGGGTAGCCGCCTCGCCCGGTACGCCCGCCGGAAAGTGCGTGTAGTTAATGCCGATAACAACGGCGACGCGCTCGGCCATCGATGTTCTCCCCATACAACAACCGGGATTCGTGGCTTGCACTTCCAGTATAGCACCGAATCAGGGCCGGTACAATTGCCGCGCTAGCGGCGTAGCGCCTCAGTGCGGCCGGCTAAAACGCCACCTCCACGCCCACCCCGCGCGCCTCGGCGCGGGCGCAGGCCAGGGCCGCCGTCGCCGCGTCTTCCAGGGCGAAGCCCACCGACTTGAACAGGGTGATATCCGCGGGCGACTCGCGCAGGGCGACGCGATCCCCCACCAGATCGGCCAGTTCGCCGCGAATGTGATCAGGTATGATCGCGCCCTCGGCCAGCGGGATGAGCAGGTCGCCCGCCTCGGCCAGCGCGCCCTGGCGTGTGTCCACCAGCACGCGGGCACGGACGATGGTGGCCGTGTCCACCTCACGGGTTGCGGGCCGGTAGCTGCCCACGGCGTTGACGTGTGTGCCCGGTTGCAGCCAGGCGCCCTCGAATAGCGGCGCCGCCCCGTTGGTGCAGGTGGCGACGATGGCAGCCCCGGCCAGGGCAGCGCGGATCGCGTCCGGCCCGGCGATAGGGGTCAGCGGGAAGGGGAAGCGGGCGGCGTGCGCAGCGACAAACGCGGCGGCTTGTTCTGGCGTGCGACCCGCTACCCAGGCGGCGCGCAGCGGGCGCACTGCCGCGATGGCTGCGAGGTGGGCGCGGGCCTGCGGGCCGGTGCCGAAGACCAGCAGCGTGTCGGCGCCGGGCAGCGCCAGGTAATCGGTGACCAGGGCCGAGGTACAGGCTGTGCGGATCTCGGTCAAGAAGGTCGCGTCGAGCACGGCGCGCAGGTCGCCGGTCACAGGGTCATGCAGCAGGCAAACGGCCTGGATGCGCGGCAATCCGCGCGCCGGGTTGTCGGGCTGGATGGCGACCACCTTGGTGCCGAGCACCGGCGCCGGGGCAGCGTCGAGGAAGCCCGGCATATAGAAGAACGTGCTGCCGGTGGGCAGTTCCAGGCCCATGCGCTGCGGCACCTGCGCGCGCCCGGCCCCCAGCGCGGCAAAGGCGGCGCGCAGCGCGGCGATCACAGCGGGCGGATCGAGCAGCGATTCCAGGTCGGCGCGGGTCAGGATGCGGGTCATACGGCAAACCTCCGGCACAGCGGACGTGCCCGTCCGTTAGATAGATATACGCAGCGACGAAGGGAGAACAGTCATGGATACCGCGGTCGGCCTGGTGCAAGCCTATCTCCACCTCAACGGCTACCTGGTGCTCACCGAGGTGCCGGTCCAGTTGGAAGCGAACGGCGCCTACTACACGGAAACGGACCTGGACATCCTGGCGGTGCGCTTCCCGCATGAGCCGGAGACGCACCCCAGCCGGTCCAGCACCTGGGAGGAGTTTTACCGGGGCGCCGACCCCGCGCTCGACCTGGACACGAACAGCATCGACTTTATCGTGGGCGAGGTGAAGGAGGGCCGCAGCCACACCAACCCCGCGCTGCGCCGCCAGGCCACGCTCCACTTTGCCCTGCACCGCATCGGCTGCTGCCCCGAGGGCGACGTGATGAAGCTCGCCGCCGAAGTGGCGCGCAAGGGCCAGGCCCATCTCCAGGTGCGCGGCGGCAGCCCGACCCGCGTGCGCCTGGTGGTGTTCGGCGGGCGCGGCGACCTGCACGACGAGGGCCTGACCGAGATCCCGCTGCGCCACGTGGCGCTCTTTGTGCAGGAACGCTTGCAGCAATACCGCGCGGTGTTGCAGGGCATCGAGTTTAAGGATGAGACGTTGAGTCTCTTCCGGCTGATCGACAAGATCGGGCTGGAACTGGCGATCAACGAACACCCCGCCGCCGTCGCCCTGGGGGAGACGGCAACCCGCCGGGCAGCGCCGACCCGCTCGCCGGCTGCCGAGCAACGAACCGCGCCAGGTCGCAGCCCCGCAGCCCGCACTACAGGTACATCGCCACCCCGGCGCCCGCGCAAGCAGCCCTGGTACCAGCGCCCGTTCCGCCGTTCCCGGTAGGGCACCTCCGCGCGCCGGGCGGCGCTATTCGGCGCTGTCGCGCGCTTGGCGCACCAGTTCGTAGAGCTTGCCCATGGCCTCCAGCGGCGTCATGTCGTCCACCTTCAGTTCGCGCAACTCCTCGACCAGCGGATCGGGCGGCGCGGGCACCGGCTCGGGGGCGGCGCCGGGGGCCGGGGCGTTCCCGGCCAGGAACGATAGCTGGCCGTTCGCGGGCACGGTGGGCAGGCCCATGCTGTCGGCCATCACTGCGCGGCGGCGCTCCTTCGACCCGCCCTGCTCCAACTCGCGCAAGATGTCCTCGGCGCGCTTGAGGATGCTCTTAGGCACCCCGGCCAGCCGGGCCACGTGGATGCCGTAGGAGCGGTCGGCGCCGCCGGGCACGATCT
This sequence comes from Chloroflexia bacterium, assembly GCA_035693165.1. Classification (GTDB taxonomy): domain Bacteria; phylum Chloroflexota; class Chloroflexia; order QHBQ01; family JAICKM01; genus JAICKM01. The sequence continues at coordinate 6,038 of DASSGZ010000307.1, forward strand.
TGCGCAGGAACACCAGTTCCTCGCCTTCCTCGGCCACGGCCACGTTGTAGTTGCGCACCCGCGGCAGCACCCGCTCCAGGTCGGTCAGTTCGTGGTAGTGCGTGGCGAACAGCGTTTTGGACGCCAGGCGCGGGTGGTTGTGGATGTACTCGACCACGGCGCGGGCAATCGCCAGGCCGTCATAGGTCGAGGTGCCCCGCCCGATCTCGTCCAGGATGACCAGCGAGCGCGGCGTGGCATGGTTCAGGATATTGGCCGTCTCGACCATCTCGACCATGAAGGTGGATTGGCCGGTGGCGATGTCGTCCTGCGCGCCGACGCGGGTGAAGATGCGGTCCACCAGGCCCAGGCGGGCGCTGTCGGCGGGCACGAAGGCCCCGATCTGCGCCAGCAAGATGATCTGGGCGATGCTCTTGAGGTAGACGCTCTTGCCGGCCATGTTCGGGCCGGTCAGGATGATGATCTGGCTGGCGCCGTTGTCGAGATGCACGTCGTTGGGCACAAAGATCTCATCGCGCAGGCTGCGCTCGACCACCGGGTGGCGGCCCTGCGTGATGGTGATCGGCCCCTCCGTCAGCAGTTCGGGGCGCACATAGTTGCGCGTGCGCGCCACTTCGGCCAGCCCGGCGAACACGTCGATATGGGCCAGCGCCTGGGCCGCGCCCAGCAGCCGCTCGGCGCAGGCGGCGACCGTCGCCAGCACCTCCTGGAACAGCGACCGCTCTAATTCGACCAGCCGCTCCTTGGCGTTGAGGATGAGCGACTCGGCCTCTTTCAGTTCGGGCGTGATGTAGCGCTCGGCGCCGACCAGCGTCTGGCGGCGGATATAGTTGGCCGGGACGCGGTCCTTGTGCGCGTTGCTGACCTCCAGGTAATAGCCGAAGATCTTGTTGTAGCCGACCTTGAGCGAGGGGATGCCGGTGCGGTTGCGCTCCTCTTCCTCCAGGTTGGCCACCCAGCCCTGAGCGTTGCGGCTGGCCTCGCGCAACTGGTCGAGTTCGGGCCGGAAGCCGGGCCGGATGGCATCGCCGGTGCCCAGCACGGCGGGCGGGTCTTCGGCGATGGCCTGGGTGATCACGTCGACCACGTCCTGGCAGGGCTGCAAGCGGGTGAGCAGCGAGTGGAAGGTGCTCGGCCCGGCGGCGGGTGCCTCTTTCGCGGCGGGCGGGGCGGCCACGGCGGGACCGCGCCCGTTGCTCTCCATGATCATCGGCCCGCGGTCCGGTGCGGGCGCTGGGCGCCACTCGCCGCTCGACTCGAAGGCGTCGCGCACGCCCGGCAGCGCGGTCAGCGCGTTGCGGATGGCGTTAAGGTCACGCGGCCCGGCGATGCCTTGCAGCACGCGATTGGTCAGGCGCTCCAGGTCGGGCATGCCCTTAAGCTGGGTCCGGAGGGCCGCGCGCAACGGCTCGTCGCCGTAGAGCAACTGGACGGCGTCCTGGCGGGCGTGGAGCCGTTGCAGATCGACGAGCGGCTGGTTGAGCCAGCGCGACAGCAAGCGGCCGCCCATCGGCGTCAGCGTCTGGTCGATGACCGAGAGCAGCGAGAATTGCAGGCCGCCGCTGGGCCCGGCCACCAGTTCAAGGTTGCGCCGGGTCTGCGGGTCGAGGGCCATATATGCTTCGGTGCTGTAGCTGCTCAGGTGGGTCAATTGCTGCAGCGCCGTGCTGTGCGTGGCCTGGAGATAGGCCAGGATGGCCCCGGCGGCGCGCACAGCGAGCGGCCATTTGGCGACGCCGAAGCCATCGAGCGAGGCGACGTGGAACTGGCTCATCAGTGTGGCGCGGGCTTTGTCGAGGCCCCATTCGCGCGGGCTGGTGGGCGTAATATGGCCCGCCACGCGCCAGTTTTGCGCCGCCCGCTCGGTATGATGCGCGCGGCGCGGGCGGGCGGCATCCGGTGTCTCGGCATCGTCCGTTTCGTCGCCGCGCACCTCGGCAGCCCAGGCTCTCATATCCGACCGGCTGGCGTCGCCCGACGTGGCATCGGGGACGAGCAACTCGGCGGGTTGCAGGCGGTCCAGTTCCTGCTGCACCAGCGTGGTCAATTCGGCGGCGCTACGGACTTCGGTGCCCTGGAACTCGCCCGTGGTGATGTCCACGTAGGCGATGCCCGCGCGGTCGCCTTCGAGGATGGTGGCGGCGAGGTAATTGTTGCGCCGCGAGTCGAGCAGCCCCGGCTCGGTCAGCGTGCCGGGCGTGACCACGCGCACGATCTGGCGGTCCACCAGGTCGCCGCGGGCGGCTTCGGTCGGCCCGTTCTGGCCCCAGTTAGCGGTCACGGTGGACTCGCGCTTGCCCAGGCGGATGCGGCGGCGCTCGGTCTCTTCGTCGGCGCGCGGCTGCTCCAACTGCTCGGCCACGGCCACCTTGTAGCCGGCGGCGGTCAGCTTGGCGATGTAGCTCTCGGCGCTGTGGTAGGGCACCCCGGCCATGGGGCGCTGCCCGCCCTTGGAGAAGTTGCGCTTGGTCAGCACCACGTCGCAGACGCGGGCCACGGTGGCCGCATCTTCGTCAAACGTCTCGTAAAAGTCACCCAGGCGGAAGAAAAGAATGGAGTCCGGGTGGTCTTTTTTCAGTTGGTCTCGCAACCGCTTGTACTGGCGGTCCATGGGGGTTTCGGCCACGGCGATCCTCGCATTTCCGTACTTATGTTCTAAAACGGGTCCAGGCTTATTATACCACAATTGGCCCGCCCCCGGCAGCCCGGTAAACTGTAAGATTTGCGTGACCTTTTTGTGACACCCGCGATCCGGATTCCGGTGTACAATGATTACAGGTCGTAAGCGACCACAACCGTATCGATCATCCCGTGGCCGGAACTTAGCAG
>DASSGZ010000308.1:0-4060 GCA_035693165.1 Chloroflexia bacterium
TGTCGCACGGCTCGCCCGGCCCGCCGCAATCGTAGCCGTTGATCATCCCCTGCTCCGCTAGTTGTTCGATAGGCAGCCAGAAAGGATGACCCGGCGGCACATCCTCGAAGGTCTGTTGTGTGCTCGGGATGGTCTCGGTAATGCCGGCGCTTATGGCGATAATCTTGGCCGCCTGGCCGCGTGTAATGAAGGCATAGGGCCGGAAGCAGTTGCCCGGACATGGCTCGCCGACGGCGCCACAGGTGTACCCACTGATGATGCCCTGGCACGCCAGACAGCGAATATAGGGGTAAAATGGGTGTTCGACTCCTACGTCATTGAACTGGGTTGTGCAGACGGTCGGTACGGGTGTGGTGGTGGGCGTACTGGTCTGCGTTGGTGTACTCGTTGCGGTTGGGGTCGTGATGGTAGTCGCGGTGCTGGTGGGCGCGGGTGTATCGGTAGCCGTGCCGGTGGGCGCGGGTGTATCTGTGGCGATAGCTGTGCTCGTTGCTGTAGCAGTCTGGGTTGCCGTGGGCGTGGCCGATGGATTGCTGATTCTCGCGACGTAACCGTCGCTGCTACCGCCATAGATTCCCTGCACGGGTGTGCCGGCTAGCGGAAAATTGGTCGAATTGGTGACGCCGGTAATGTAGGCGCCACCTCCACTGTCAATCGCCACGTCCCAACTGGCGTCGTCGTCCGCTCCGCCCAGGTAGGTGGCGTAGCCCACCGCAGTGCCACTTGCATGAACCATTGCGAGGAAGGCATCCCCTAATGTGGTTCCCCCACCGTAGGTGGGCTGTACAGGGTCAGTTACGGGGAAGTTATCGGAGGTAGTATACCCCGCTATGTAGGCCTTGCCGGCGCCATCCACAGCCAGGGCATACGCGGCGTCTTCCCCGCTGCCGCCCAGGTACGTCGAATATACCAGGCTCGCCCCGTTGGCCGTGAGGTTGGTCAGGAAGGCATCGTAGGTGCCGCCTCCATACTGAACCTGTAGCGCATTGGCGCGCGGGAAGTTCGTGGAGCTTGTCCAGCCGGTGAGATAGATATTCCCCGCGGTATCCAGCGCGATCCCTTCCGCAACGTCATTGCCGCTGCCTCCGAGATAGGTGGCGTAGGTTAGACTCGATCCGTCCGGACTGAAGCGTGCCACGTAGGCATCGTAACTGCCGCCGCCAAAGGCAGGCTGATAGGGATTAACCAGCGATAGATTAGCCGAGCGGGCGATACCGGCGATGTACGCGTTGCCGCTGGCATCAACCGTGAGCCCGTAGCCGCCGTCGCCGTCGTTGCCGCCATAGTAGGTGGAATAGATCAGGGTGGAACCGCCGGCGTTCAACCTGGCGACAAACGCATCTGCCCAGCCGTGAAGTACCGGCTGGTAGGCGTTAACACGGGGAAAGTTGGTCGAATTGGTCTCTCCAACCACATAGACATTATCTTGTGCATCGAAGGCGATATTAAAGATCTTATCGCTGTCATTGCCGCCCAGATAGGTGGAATACAAGAGGGCGGAACCCGTTGGGTTGAGTTTCGTGATGAATCCATCGTTGGTGCCGCCGCCATAACTCGCCTGGATCGGCGCCATTCGGGGAAAGTCGGTGGAGTTCGTGAAGCCTACGACAGAGATGTTGGCCTGGCTATCCAGGCGCACGCGCACACCGGAGTCGGCCCCGCTACCGCCGAGATACGTAGCGTAGAGGCGGTTCGATCCGGTTGGATCCAGCTTCACCACGAAGGCATCAGTCGTGCCGCCACCGTAGGTGGATTGATAGGGATTGACCAGCGAGAAATTGCTGGATCCTGTCCAGCCCGTGAGATAGATATTGCCTTGTGCGTCCACGGTGATGCCGTCACTCGTGTCCAGTCCGTTGCCGCCGAGGTACGAGGAGTAGGTGAGGACAGGATCGATAATGAGCGCCGTACCAGGGTCATACGCGCCGAAGGCAAAGCCGACGCTCCCGTCCGGGGCGAGCGCGTAACGCACCGCGACATCCACGCGCTGGTCGCTGATCATTTGCCAGGCAACCGGCGCCTGCTCGATCAATTGGCCGGCCGGCGCGGGGTCGAGCGTGACCTGGAGATTGCCCGCGCCATCCACGGTAACGCTGCGGGCGCCTTGGTAGCGCCAGCGGATCGCCGCGGGATCGTGGCCCGGCGCGACGGTGTAGGTGCCTTTCAGTTGGCCGGCCGTCCCCGTGTAGCGCAGATCGATGCCGGGATAGAGGCTCTGGTAGCTGAGCGCCCCGTAGGTCGGCAGACCGGTATGCCACTGCGCCGGATCGTCGCCCAGCAGATAGTTGACTCGCCCCTGGGCGACAGCGTCGGCGTGCAGCGCGGCCTGGCGGTTGGCGCCCAGGAATTGCAGCCGGGTGGCACGGGTCGCGGGCGCGGGCGCTGCGGTATGCGGGCCCGCCACGGGCGCAGGCGGGGCGGTCACCGGCGTGTCGACGGCGATGACCACGCCCTCGGCGGTGAAAAAGAAGCGGCCCCGCGCACTGTGGGCCAGGAATTGCACCGCCGGATCCGTCTGCCCGACGTTGGGCTCAAAGACGAGCGGGAGTTTGCTCAGGTCGAAAGCGTGGGGCGGGACCGGCGAAGGTGGGGGGTTGGGGTGTGGCCCGCTTGGGGCCAGCGCGACCGGTAAGGCGATGAGCAGTGCAAGTGCGCAGAGCAGGACAAGGGGCAGACGGCGCATCGATATCTCCTTGATAAGTGCATGGACAGGGCACGGCGGGACCATTGTGGTCCCACCTGCGCAGGGGAGTAGGGCCGGGCTGTCGACGAACGGGGCTATTATAACAGCTTTTCTGCTGGGTTGCTATAGTATCCTGGCATCCAGGCGCCCGCGATCCCGCCTCGCTTATTGCCGGGCGGGCCCTGCGCCCGTGCCGCCGCGCCCGATGCCCAGGTAGATCATGCCCGCCGCGCGGATCGCCGCTTGCGTCTCCGAGTCGAGGATGTTGCGCCCGTCGAGCACCACCCGGCAGCCCTGCACGGCGAAGGCGGCCCAATCGAGGGCGCTGAAAGCCGCGTGGTAGGCCTGCACGATCACGGCGGCCACCGGCGGCGTTGCGCCGGGCGCGACAGGGGGCGCGCCCGAGGCGGCCAGTTCCTCTGCGCTGTAGAGCGGGTCCATGATCAGGGGTTGGGCGTCCGCTGCCTGGAGATCGCGGATGAGCGGCTTGGCGGTGGTGAAGGCGGTTTCCCTCACGTTCTCGCGGTAGCTGTAGCCCAGGATGAGGATCTGCCGCCCGGCCAGGCCGCCCAGCACGGCGCTCAGTTGGGCCAGCGCCCAGGCCACCATGTTGTCGTTGGCGCGGCGCGCGGCGCGCGGCAGGGTCAAATGGCCCGCCGGGTCGTCGTTGATCAGGAAGTAGGGGTAGACCGGGATGCAGTGCCCGCCGACGCCGATGCCGGGCCGGTGGATATGCGAATAGGGCTGGGTGTTGGCGGCGGCAATCGCCTCGTCGATAGGTAGGCCGCGGTCCGCCGCGTAGCGCGCGAACTCGCCGGCCAGGGCGATGTTCACGTCGCGGTAGGTGGTTTCCAGCAGCTTGACCAGTTCGGCGGTTTCGGCGTCCTGCACGGCGCGGATCGCGGCGTGGTTCAGCACTCGCCGGTAGAAGGCCACCGCGGCGGCGGTGCTGGGCGCGTCGATGCCGCCGACGATCTTCGGATAGGTCGCCAGGTCCTGGAAGATGCGCCCGCTGTAGACGCGCTCCGGGCTGAAGGCCAGCAGGAAATCGCGGCCCATACGCAGCCCCGACCCGGCTTCGAGCAGCGGCCCCAGGCGCGTGCGCGTGGTGCCCACCGGCAGCGTGGTCTCGTAGATCACCAGCGTGCCGGGTTGCAGGCCGCGGGCTACGTCGCGCGTAGCCGAGTCGACCATCCGATAATCCACGGCGCCGTTGTCGTCGACCAGCAACGGCACGATAACGACTACGACGTTGCTCCCGGCCACGGCTTCGGCGGTGTGCGTAGTCGCGCGCAGGCGCCCGGCGGCCACGGCGGCGGCCACGCGCTCGGGCAAGCCCGGCTCCTCGCCGATAGGGCACGCGCCCGCACTCACCGC
>DASSGZ010000309.1:0-3683 GCA_035693165.1 Chloroflexia bacterium
AGTTGCCGTCATCTACAGGTTTGCTGCCAAAGATCATACCGGGCGCATCCACGAGGGGCGCGCTGCGTTTCCCAATCACGAAGTCTCCCGCTTCGACCAGATACGGCGAGATGTTGCTTACCGTGATCTCATGCGGCTCGGACTTGGCCGTGCGATACTCGTAGAGCAGCTTGGGCTTTGTGTCGAACGCCGCGAAGCCGATAATGACACAATGCACCGCTGCCGCGCCGCGCGCTTCGCTGGTCCAGGCAAAGGTGCGGTGCGCGAAGTGGATTTTGATGTGGTAGCGGTTGAATAGCTCCCCCCAGAGGATGCTGACCTGTTCACCCATGCTAATGGAGTTGGTCGAGACGAAGGCGCAGGCAATGCGCGTGCCCTGGATATATTGCGCGGCTTTCAGATACCAGGCCGCGACATAATCCAGCACCCCGGCGCCCTGCACGCCCTCAAAGACCGCGTCTATTTCCTGCCCTTGCTCCCCCGTCATCAGGTGCTTGGCGACAAACGGCGGGTTGCCCAGGATGTACGACAGCCGGTCCGGGGGCACCACCGTGGCCCAATCGAGGCGCAGGGCGTTGGCGTGGTGGATGTGGGCGGCGGCGCGCAGGGGGATGCGGGCGAAGTAGCGCCCGAACGTCTCCGACAGCCGCAGGTTCATCTGGTGGTCCATCAGCCAGAGGGCGACCTCGGCGATGCGCGCGGGGAACTCCTCGATCTCGATGCCGTAGAAGGCGGTCACGTCGATGCGCGAGAGGTCGCCCGCGTCGAGGGCCTGCTGGCCGCCGGGGTAGAGCGCCTTGAGCACCTCGATTTCGAGCAGGCGCAGTTCGCGGTAGGCCAGGATCAGGAAGTTGCCGCAGCCGCAGGCCGGGTCGAGGAAGGTGAGGCCGGCCAGCTTGTCGTGGAACGCCAGCAAGCGGCGGCGGTCGTGGCGCACGGCGGCGAACTCGGCGGTCAGGGCATCGAGGAACAGCGGCTTGATGATCTTCATGATGTTCTGTTCGGTGGTGTAGTGGGCGCCGATGCCGCGCCGCTTGTCCTTATCCATCACCGATTGGAACAACGAGCCGAACACGGCGGGCGAAATGCGGCCCCAGTCGAAATCGCAGGCGCTGATCAGCGAGCGGCGCATGGCGCTGTCGAAGGCGGGGATGGGCAACATCGCGGCAAACAGGCTGCCGTTGACGTAGGGGAAGGCGGCCAGGGCCTCGTCCAGGTTCTTCTGGCGGCGGTCCAGGGGCGTGTTCAGGGTCTGGAACAGGAAGGCCAGGTGCAGGCCCAGGTCGCTGCCGTCCTCGCGGGTGCGTTCTGCCAGGTAGTAGCGCAGGCTGTCCTTGTCGAAGATGCCGGTATCGTCGGCAAAGAGGCAGAACAGCAGGCGCACCAGCAACACTTCGAGAGCCGGGCCGCTGTAGCCGGTGTCGCGCAGCATATCATGCAGCCGGCCCATGCGCTCGGACGCCGCGATATTGACCGGGTCCTGGTCCTGGAACTCGCGCTTCTGATAGCCGGCGATAAAGCCGAACAACTCCACATGCTCGTGCAGGTCGGCCAGGCGGAAATGGTGCGCGGTGCCGGCTTCGAGGTCATAAAGGTCAAACCGCTGGAAGTCGGACACGAGGATATAGCGCGGGAGCTCTTCCTCTTTGAGATGGGGGAAATAGTCCAGGGCCTGAGCATGGGCGGCGTCGAGGTCGCGCCCGGCGGATTTGTGCTCGACCAGCAGGGTGCCCTTCCAGAACAGGTCGATGCGCCCGCGCTTGGCGCCCAGCTTCTTGACCGGCTCCTCGAACGAGGCGACGCGGCGGCGCGAGATACCGAAGACATTGAAGAAGTCGTTATAGAAGGACTGGGTTTCGGCGTTTTCGCGGGTGACGCCGCGATAGTCCTGGGCGAACTGGAGCGCGCGCCCGCGGATCTCGTTCCAACTCAGCGGCATGGGTTCCCTTTCTCTGCGTGGTCAGGCACGTCGGGGGTGGATCGGGCGGAAGGCTGAACCCGCCTGCTGGTAGTATTATACCACACGGGAGTGTGATAGACCTAACCCCGCCCCCGGCGCCGCCCCTACGCCGGGGGCAGCAGGGGGTAGGGCGGCAGGGCGGACACGTGGGTCCGCCCCTACGCCGGGGGCGGCGGGGGGGTAGGGCGGCAGGGCGGACACGTGGGTCCGCCCCTACGCGGGGGGCCGGGCGCCGGGGGCCTACGCCGCGCCGGCTTCGAGGACGGCTTTCAGCCGGGCCAGGTTGCGCGCGATCTGGCGCTGGGCCAAAGGACCCCCCAACCGCCTTCCCGCGGCGGGAAGGGGCGCGCCGGAATCTCCCCTCGCCGCGGCGGGGAGGGGTTATTCGAGGGTGTAGGCTTCCTGCAACCAGCCGCGCAGTTCGGCGTCGATCTGCTCCGGCGTATCCAGGCGAATTTCATTGTGCCAGCGGTTTTTCGACACCTGTTCGGTTTTGGCAATCCGGGGGCCGGCCAGGGCGCGCGCCAGGCGCAAATTGAGATAGAGATAGCTTTTGCGGGGATGCACCCCGGCAAACCCACTCGTCCGAATCAGATGGATCGAGGTTTTTTTGGCTTCCGCCGTGAAGGGACCGCAGGAAGCCAACACCTGGAGTAAGCACTCGTAGGTCTGGCGCACGGTGGGGTCTTTGCCGGTAAATAAGCGATCCGCAGTGTGGATAAGCTCGGACATGAATCCCTCCAGCGGGTGGACAGCGATCAGGGCGGCCCGACGTAGCGAGTATACCCCATAGCACGCAACGGCGCAACCACGCCGCCAGGGGTAGCGTGGCCGGGTGCAGGGCGCAGAAAAGGTCCGGCCTGCGTATAAGCGGGGTGCGCCCCCACCCGGCTTCGGAGGGGAGCCGCCCGCTGAGCAAAGAGGAAGCGCGCGAGGTGACGCACATGGCGCGCCGGATCGCCGCCATCCTGCTGCTGACGCCGGAGCTCAACGCGAACCACACGGACGTGAAAGACAACGCCTGCGCCTGGCCCCAACCGGGCGCGGAGTAAGGCGGCGCGGTCGAGCGCCTGACCAACCCCGCGGGCAGGGCGCCAGGGGCCTATGCCGCGCCGGCTTCGAGGACGGCTTTCAGCCGGGCCAGGTTGCGCGCGATCTGGCGCTGGGCCAGGGGGCGCAGCAGCGGGGCCAGCCGGCGCAGCAGGCCCGGCGGCGTCGTCTCGTCCACCGAGGTAAAGCGCGTGCCGCCCGCCGTCGGGGCGAAGGTGTAGTGCCCGGCGAAGCCGATGGGCCCCGCCGTGCTGGCGTACTCGAAGCGGCGGCCCGGCTCGTAGGCCACGACGCGCAGGGCGGTGGTGAAGCGGCGGCCCAGCAGGCGGTTCTGCTGGGTGAAGGTGGTGCCCACGCCCACCGGGCCGGGCGAGGTCTGGCGCGAGGCCGCGACCACGGCGCCGGCCCAGCGCGGAAAGTTGGCCGGGGTGGTCACGAAGGTGAAGACCTCATCGACCGGGCGGGCAATCTCGACGGTGACACGAGTGGTGATCATACGGCGGCTCCCCCACGCATCTAGCCGGCCCCCGGCCAGCCCGGCGGCCCTGTTGCTCCTACTGTAGCACGCCCCCCCGCCATTGCCCAGCCCAAAACCTGCTCACTTTGGGCGCCGCCGCGCAGACGAATGCACCGCAGAGACGCAGAGGCCGCCGAGGGGTTTGGGGTTTTCTTG
>DASSGZ010000310.1:0-19382 GCA_035693165.1 Chloroflexia bacterium
TGGCCGCCACCAGGTCGGCGTCCTCGACCAGCACCACGGATTCGACGTAGCGGCGGCAGAGATCCAGGGTCAGCCGGCTCACGCGGCGCGGGGCCAGGGTGTGGGCGATGGTCTGCACCCCGGCCAGGGCCAGCGGCTCCCCGGCTCGCAACGCGGCGCTCATGCTGGCCGCACCCACCGGCTCGACGCCGACGATGCGCAAACCGGGCCGGCGCTGCTTGGCATAAGCGGCGATGCCGCCCAGCAGCCCGCCCCCGCCCACGGCGACGACCAGCAGATCGAGATCGGGCGCCTGCTCCAGCAGTTCCAGTCCGACGGTGCCCTGCCCGGCGGCAATCCGCGGGTCGTCGAAGGGATGCACCAGCGGCAGGTCGCGCTCGGCGGCGTAGGCCACGGCGCCCTCCCAGGCGTCGTCCCAGGCCAGGCCATGACGGAAGACGGTGGCGCCGAAGCTGCGGATCTTGGACTCCTGGGCGGCGGGGGTCATCTGCGGCAGGAAGACCGTGGCGGCCACGCCCGCCCGCGCGGCGGCCCAGGCCACCGCCAGCCCGTGGTTGCCGCCCGATGCCGTGACCAGCCCGCGCGCCCGCTGCTCCGCCGGGAGGTCGGCAATGAGGTTCCAGGCGCCGCGCACTTTGAACGAGCCGGTCAGTTGCAGGTGCTCCAGCTTTAGCGTCAGCCGCTGCCCGGCGGGGGGCTGCCAGCCGGTGCCCCCGGTCACGCCCCAATCGAGCACCGGCGTGCGCCGCACGACATCGCGCAGGCGCGCATATGCAGCCTCGACTGCACTCAGTTCCAGGTCTTCCATGGTGAACAATCCCATCTTTTGCCGCTAGCCGTCTCCCTACTGATTCTGCTGGGCGGCAGGCCGGTTTGAAACCGGCCCCTACACCGCAAAGTCACGGGGGGAGCCTGCTAGCGGCCGATCTGCTGCAACGCCTGCATGACGAGGTCTTCGACGGGCACCGACCCGTCCTGCGGCAGCTTGGGCAGCACCTGCTGGACCTCGCTCGCGTTGTAGCCGAGCGCGCCGAGGGCCTCGGCCACCTCGGCCAGGGGGCCGGTGGGGCGCACGGCGCCGGGCGTGCCCAGGCCGAGCGCGGCCAGGTCGAGCTTGCCTTTGAGTTCGAGCACCAGGCGCTGGGCCAGCTTCTTGCCCACACCGGGCACGCGCGTGAGCAGCACCAGGTCGCCCTGGGCGATGGCCTGCTCCAGGGCATCGGCGGGCATGCTGCCGATGATCGCCAGGGCCACCTTGGGGCCGACGCCCGTCACATTGAGCAAGGTCTCGAACAGGTCCAACTGGCGGCGCGTGGTGCAGCCGTAGAGGGTCATGGAGTCTTCGCGCACCGCGAGGTGCGTATGCAACAGCACCTCCGCGCCGTCCGCGCTCAGCTCGCTCAGGGCGGAGCCGGGCACGAAGACCCGGTAGAGCACCCCGCCGCAGTCGATGACGACGCTATCGGCGTCCTTCCCCGCCAACCGGCCCCGGAGTCCGGCGATCATACGTGGGTTCCTCTCATTAGTCGATCAATCTGAATCCGTCATTCTGAGCGCAGTGAAGAATCTCCGTCTTGTACCCTACCGAGACGAGACTCTTCGCTGCGCTCAGAGTGACAAGCGCCCTGCCGTCGTAACAAGCGCCCTGTGACACCCTGCTCATGAGGCCGCGGTCAGGCGACCGTTTTTCCGCACGGGGCGGCGCGGACGGGCCGGGCGGGGGCCGGAGGATGGGCCGTCGCCGGAGCCGGTGGCGGGCGGGCCGCCGTTCTCTTTGTCGTTCGGGCCGCGGCGGCGCGGCTTCTCCACGCGCCCGGCTTCTTCCAGGATCTCCGGGAAGTAGCCCGCGGTGCGCAACTCCTTCGCCAGCTTCTGCCAGGGGTCGTCGCGCGTCCAGACGGTGGTGCGCGGCAGGCGGATCAGGGCCACGGTCGGCGTGAGGCGCCGGGCCACGAAGCCCTTCAGGCGCCGCGACGACAGCAACTCGTCCAGGATCTCGGCGTCCTCCACCTCCAGCAGCGTCGCCTTCTGCAGCACGGTGCGCTTATAGCCGCGCGCCCAGTCGCTGATGCATTGCAACACGTTTTGCGGCACGGCCTTCTGGCTGTTGGAAGTCAGGAAGTCCTGCAACTCGGTGGAACTTAGCCCGCCGGCGCGCGCCCGCAGCACGCTCTCCTTGGTGATGGTGTAGACGCTGACGCGGTCGTGGCGGGCCAGGTCGGCGCACAGCAGCAGCGTCCAGATGGCGCGGGCCTCCGGCGCCATGACCAGTACCTCGAAGTTAGGCTGCACGAGGAAGGCTTTGCGCGCCGGTTCGGTCTCGGCGACCGCTTGCGGGTGGCCGAACAGCCGGGCGCCCGCCGGGGTGATGCGGAAGGCCACCACCTGCCCGCCGCGGTCGCGGCCCAGGTCCACGGCGCCCATCCAGAGCAGCGCGCCGCTGATCATGCTGGTCAGCAGCGCGCCTTCGTTAGTCATCCAGCGCGCCTGGAAATCGCGCAGCCCCTTGACGCCCAACTGGCGCACCAGTTCATCGCGGCTGACCAGCAGATAGGGATCGACACCGTAGATATGCTGCAAGAAGCTGTCGAGGCTGAGCCAGGTATCCAGCGGGCACTCGGCCAGGTGCGCGACGAGGCGCTTGCGCGCGCCGGTCGGGTCGGGGGCACGCCAGAGGAAGAAGGGCGAGGCCGGGTCTTCGCGCAGGTGGCGGTCTTCGAGCCAGAGCGCGTAGAGGCGGCGCGATTGCGCGGCGAACGGCAGGCGCACCCAGTCGGTGAGGCGCGGCCCGGCGATCTTGCGGCGGCTTTCTTCCTCCTCGGTCAGCAGGCCCAGCGTCTCGGCGAAATGCAGCACCAGGTTCAGGTAGGCATCGCCGGTGGCCGGGTCGGGCTGCAGGAAGGAGTCGAGCAGGCGCTTGAGCGTGCGCTTGGGCAGCTCGTTGTTGTGGCGGTTGATGACGACTTCGTTCTGCGAAAAATAGGCCAGGGTGCTGAGCAGGTTCCAGGCCAGCGCGAAGGGCAGGCGGCTATCGACCACAGGCGGATCGGCGGCAGCGGCCACCTGGGGCGCGGCGGCGACGGCGCCCGGCTGCGAGTAGCGCACCTGGCGGGGAATAAACAGCATGCGCCGGTCGTGCCAGAGCGTCTCAAAGGCCAGCGCGCGTACTTCGAGCGCGGTAAAGTGGCGATGCAGGTCGTGATGGGTCCAGCCGAAGGCGGCCATGACCTCCCCCGCCGTGGCGCGGCCCTCGCGCTCGCACAGGTACTCGAACAGCCGGCGGCTGTCAGGGCTGACCTCGCAGAGCATGCGCTCGCGGGTTTCGGCGCCCTCCAGCATGGCGTCGAGCATCTCGATCACGGCGGGCTTCGCCATGTAGCGCAGATCGGGCACATGCCAGCGCGCGGCGATGCGCTCCAGCACCGGGGCGTCGAGCCGGTCCAGCAGCAGGGCCAGCGCCTCGTCGAACGGCTCCCCGCCCAGCATCTCGCCCTGCACCGCCGTCAGCACCCGGCTGACCTCGCCGGACATGGAGGCGACGCGGCGCTTCACCGCGGGCGTCTGGTTGCGCATGCCCCAGGCATAGAGGTTATCGCCTGCCGAGACGACCCGGCTGCCGCGCACCAGCGCCTCTTCGACATCGAGCAGGCCCAGGCCACTCAGCCCGGCCAGCAGCCCCTCGACGGTCTCCGCGGGGCGGTTCAACTGGCCGGGCAGGTCGTCGACCAGGGTCATCTGATTGCGCTGCTCCAGCAGCCAGCCGAGAAACGCGCGCTCTTCGGTGTTGAGAGTTTCCCAGACGGCGCGCACGTTCGTCTTTTCCGTCATCTCGCGGTAGATGGCGATGGCCGCGTCGTTGTGGTTCAGATCGGTGATGGGGATATGCCACGATGTCGCGATGGACTTGAGCTCATCAAATGAACGGCCCATCAAACGGCCAAGTAGATTCTTCACCCAGGCTCCTGTCTAACCAACCGTAAATTACCAAGGCTGTTGAGGTATGCCACGCTGCTCATGGGTGGGCACATAATATCCCATCATACAATATCGGCCCGCCTTTGTCAAAACCGGCCGCCCGGATGTTAAGCTACCGGACATACACCCCAGAAAGGGGGCCAACATTGTCCTATTTTCAGACAACCGATCGAAATCAAAGAGACCTCTTGTCGCCCGTGCCGAGTCGTAACTCTACGGTGCAGACCAAGAGGTCTCTTTGATTCGCCCACGGGTTGGATGGCCGGGCCGGTTTGCAACCGGCCCCTACAACCGAGATCGCCGGGCCGGGCCGGTTGCAAACCGGCCCCTACCGGCGCCAGTGCACAAGCCGGCAGCTACCGGCCGTCCATCTCCTGACGGCTGACGGCTCGTCTTTAGCGCTTGGTGTACTGCGGCGCCTTGCGGGCGCGCTTCAGGCCGACCTTCTTGCGCTCCTTGACGCGCGCGTCGCGGGTCAGCAGGCCGGCCTTCTTGAGGGCCGAGCGATAGGCTTCGCGGTCGGCGTCGCAGAGGGCGCGGGCGATGCCGTGCGAGATGGCGCCAGCCTGGCCGGTGGTGCCGCCGCCGACGACCTTCACCATCACGTTCCAGCGGGCGGTCGTATCGGTCACACGCAGCGGGGCGGTGACGATGCGCTCGTGGAACACGCGCCCACCGAAGTGCTGCTCGGGGCTGCGGCCGTTGACCACGATCTGGCCGGTCCCCGGATAGAGGCGCACACGGGCGACAGCAGTTTTGCGCCGGCCGGTGCCATAGTAGTAGCTCTTGTTCTGTGTCATGGCATCCTCTCCAGATTAGTGGGTCTGGCCGGTTTCCTCGGCGGCCTGGGTCATGTCATAGGGCGTCGGGTTCTGCGCCTGATGCGGGTGGGCCGGGCCGGCGTACACATGCAACTTGCGGAACAGATTGTCGCCCATGCTGTTGCGCGGCAGCATCCCGCGCACCGCCTCTTCAACGGGAGCGTTGGGATGCTTGCGCATGTGCTCTTGCAGGGGCACGGCCTTGAAACCGCCGGGGTAATTCGAGTGCCGGTAGTACATCTTCTGGCGCATCTTGTTCCCGGTCACGGCCACCTGGCTCGCGTTGATCACGACCACGTAGTCGCCCATGTCGAGGTGCGGCGTAAAGTTGGGCTTGTGCTTGCCGCGCAGCAAGCGAGCGATCAGCACCGCCAACCGGCCCAGGGTCTGGCCCTTGGCATCGATCAGATGCCACTGCCGCTGAGGGGCCGCTTCGGCGCCCTTCGGGGTCCAGGTCTTTTGCTGGTTCATTTCCTACTCCTGTATCTCCGATTCCCGCTCGGCGGGAACCATGCAACGCGAAACGCGCAACGACGTTAATACCAAACCCGCAGCAGGCACAGCCCCTGGGGGGGCGCCGTTGCGGCGGCTGCGCGGCGGTCTGCCCGATCCAGCACGGCGGCAAAGGCGGCTGGACTCAGCTTGCCCTGCCCCACCTGGACCAACGTGGCGACCACGGTCCGCACCATCTGCGGCAAAAACGCGTTTGCCGCCAGGTCGACGGCGATCAGCCGCTCGGACGCGGCATCCGCCGATTCGATTTCAAAAAGGCTCCGCAGCGGCCAGGCCGCACACGAGGCCGTAACGACTTCGCGCACGGTGCTGGGTTTCTCCGTATCGCCGTCTTCCGGCGGGACGCCCAGCCCCGCTCCCGCAAAGGAAGCGAAATCGTGCCGGCCCAGCAGCGCCTGCGCCGCCGTGTGCATGGCCGCCACGTCGAGCGGGGAGCGCACATGCCAGGTATAGGCGCGCAAGAGCGGAGCCGGCGCGGGCGCCTGCCGGATCAGATACCGGTAGGCGCGCCCTTTGGCGCTGAAGCGAGCATGAAAGCCGTCGGGTGCCGGCTCTGCCGCGCGCGCCGCCACATCGGGCGGCAACACGGCGTTCAAGGCTCGTTGCAGCACCGCGGGGTCCCAGGGCCGCTCCAACGCAAAGGAAGCGACCTGGCCGCGGGCATGCACCCCCGCATCGGTGCGCCCGGCCAGCGCGATACGCACCGGACCGCCCACCAGGCGCGCTAACGCGGTTTCCACCTCGCCCTGCACCGTGCGCCCCCGTTCAGGAGCCTGGGCCTGCGAGCCGTGGAAATGGGTGCCCTCATATTCAAGTGTTAATTTGTACAACATCCGTGCCGAGTAGCAGGCGCCGCGCCGGAAACGCAGAAGCTCAACAGGGCGCGAGATCGCGCCTGGCGCTCGACCCTATCACTCAACCATTTCGATCTGGCAAACCACCGCCCCGTCGCCAGGGCGCATATTGATCTTAAAGATGCGGGTGTAGCCGCCGGGGCGGGTCACGAACCGCGGCCCCACCTCCTCGAACAGCCGCTGCACGGCGGTCTCGTTTGCCAGGATCGAGAGCGCATGGTTGCGGTTGTGCGGGGTATCCGTCCGGCCGATGGTGATCAGTTTCTCGATCATCGGCTGGATTTCCTTGGCTTTCGCCTCGGTCGTGCGGATGCGCTCGTGGGTGACAAGCGACACCAGCAGGTTGCGATAGAGCGCGCGCCGCTGGCCGCTGTTCCGACCGAGCTGGCGCCCACCAATTCTATGACGTGCAGCCATGTTCTAAATCCTCCAGCTCCGGCTACTCGGCCGGCTCGTCATCGTCCGGCGCAGCCGAAAACGACGTCTGACCGGGGGCCAGATCGAAGCCTTCGTCCTCCAGCAGGTCGTCGGCATCCTCATCTTCGGCGTCCTCAGCGGCAAACGCGGTGCTATCCAGCTCGCCGCCGGGTTGGGATAGGCCACGCGCGGCCAGGGCATCCTGCAACTCGTCAAAGGATTTCTGGCCGAAGTTACGTACGCCCAACAGTTCTTTGCGATCCATTTGCAGGATCTGGCCGACGCGCACGATGCCACTGCGCTTGAGGCAGTTGAAGGTACGCACGCTCAGGCCCAGGTCCTCGATCGGCATCTCGGCCACATGGGGCGGGATGGCGATGCCACCGGCGACCACACCGTCTTCGACGCCGGTGCCGGGGGCACTATAGCTGCCCAACAGGCTGCTGTGTTGCGCCAGCGCCGACGCGGCCATGCTCAACGCCTCGCCCACGTCCATGGTACCGTCGCTCCAGATTTCCAGCAGCAGGCTCTCTCCGCCGGGATATTCGGGGTCCTGCATCTCCTCGGAGACGTAGTTGACCCGCGGGATCGGGCTGAAGATGGCGTCGACCGGGATAGTGCCGATGGGCAAGCCCTCGCGCATCTCGGACGAGACATAGCCCCGCCCGCGCTCCACGATCAACTCCATTTCGAGCCGGCCCTCGGCACTGTCCAGAGTCGCCAGCACCTGATCAGGGTTGATCAGTTCGACGGTGCTCGGCAACTGGATGTCGCCTGCGTGGACCTTGCCCGGCCCGGTGGCCGAGAGTTGCAGCCGCACCGGGCGGTCGCTGAACGAGCGCAGGCGCAGCTTCTTCACATTCAAGACGATCTCGGTCACGTCCTCTTTCACATGAGGCAGTGTCGAGAACTCGTGGTAGACACCTTCGATGCGCACGCTGGTGACGGCGGCGCCCGGCAGCGACGAAAGCAGGATCCGGCGCAAGGCGTTGCCCAGGATCAGCCCATAACCCTTCTCCAGCGGCCCGATGGCGAAGCGCCGATAGTTAGGAGCGGTGGCTACTACTTCCACCCGGGGCATCATCAGATCAGCCACACGAACCCCTCCTCTAGCAATTTCATGATCAAGATCCAGCACGGCGGTAACATCCTATCTGGCCCGCGGTTGCCCGCGAGCGCAAGGGCCGGACCCCCGGCCCGTTGCTCTCCGTATTACCGGCTGTAGAACTCGACGATGAGCTGCTCGTTGAGGTTCACGTCCAGGTCGGCCCGTGCCGGTAAACTAATCACGGTGCCGCTCAGGTTGCGCGGATCCAGCGTCAGCCAGGTCGGGATGTCTTTGCGCCCGATTTCCGCGGCCACGACCTTGAAGTACTCGTCCGTGGCGTGCTCGGGGCGCACGGCGATCACATCAGTCGCTTTGCAGATATAGGACGGGATGTCGGTTTTGACACCGTTGACCAGGAAATGCCCGTGGGAGACAAGCTGGCGCGCCTGGGGGCGCGAATTGGCGAAGCCGAGGCGGTAGACCACATTATCGAGGCGGGTCTCCAGCACCTGCAGCAGGTTCTCACCGGTCACGCCGGGGCGGCCTTCGGCCATCTCAAAATGGCGCTTGAACTGCCGCTCCATGATGCCGTATGTGCGCCGCGCCTTCTGCTTCTCGCGAAGCTGCAGGCCGTAGTCAGATACTTTGCCGCGCCGCCGCTGCCCATGCTGGCCGGGGGGCTGATTGCGCCGCTCAATCGCACACTTGGGTGTGAAGCAGCGATCCCCCTTGAGGAACAGCTTGAGTCCTTCGCGACGGCACAGTTTACAAACCGGTCCGGTATAACGGGCCATGGTTTTTCCTCCTGTGTCGTATGTTCTAGATTGTCGTGTTGCTCGGCGGGTGAGGCCGGAGGCCAGAATAGTAGATCAGCCCGCGAGCGGATAGTTATGTTAATAAATCAGACGCGGCGGCGCTTGGGTGGGCGGCAGCCGTTGTGCGGGATGGGCGTCACGTCGGTGATCGACGTGACCTGCAACCCGGCACCCTGCAAGGCGCGGATGGCGGCTTCACGGCCCGACCCCGGACCCTTGACGAACACATCCACCTGCCGCAGTCCATGCTCCATCGCGCGCTTGGCGGCGCCGTCGGCGGTGATCTGAGCCGCATACGGGGTGCTCTTGCGCGAGCCTTTGAAGCCCGACGCGCCGGCACTGCCCCAACTCAACACATTGCCGGTCGGGTCGGTCAGCGTGACGATGGTATTGTTGAAGCTGGACTGGACATGCGCCTGACCACGCGGCACCATCTTGCGCTCGCGGCGGCGCCCCCGTGCGGCACGCGCGGAGCGCGGCGCCCCGGCCTGCTGCTTTTTCTCAGCCATCTTATCTCCTCTAAACGGGACCTGGCCCAGCGGACCAGGTCATGATCACTTCCGGGCCTTCTTCTTCGCCGCGACAATCCGCTTGGGGCCACGGCGCGTGCGGGCGTTGGTCCGCGTGCGCTGACCATGCACCGGCAGCCCGCGCTGATGGCGGATGCCCCGGTAGCACTTGATTTCGATCAGGCGCTTGATGTTCAGGTTCACTTCCCGGCGCAGGTCGCCTTCGACGCGGTACTCGCGGTCGATGATCTCGCGCAGGCGGTTGACTTCTTCTTCGCTCAGCATCCGCACCCGCGTCTCGGGGGCGATCCCGGTCCGCGCAATGATCTTGCGCGCCGAGGTCGGGCCGATGCCGAAAATATAGGTCAGGGCAGTTGCAACCTGCTTGTCGCGGGGGATGTCTACCCCGGCAATTCGTGCCACGCTCAGTTCCTCCTTTCCGTCAGATTGGGCGCGGGCTTAGCCCTGGCGCTGCTTGTGCCGCGGGTTGGTGCAAATCACCATGATCACGCCTTTGCGCTTGATCACGCGGCACCGCTCGCAGCGGGTCTTCACCGATGCTTTAACCTTCATCTTGGCCCACACTCCTCTGGTTTACGGATTATTACAGCGGCGGGTGATCCGCCCCCGCGATACATCATAGGGCGACAGCTCGAGTTTCACCCGGTCGCCCGGCAAAATCCGCCCGATGGTGACGCGGACTTCGCTCGCAACGTGGGCCAGGACCCGGTTGCCGTTCTCCAACTCGACGGTGAACATCGCATTGGGCTGGGGTGCGATGACCCGGCCCTCGAGTTCCCGTGCGCCCTGCCGACCCGGCATATGCTGCTTCCTCTTTACCCGGTCCAAACCCCGGATCACCTACAGACAATATGCTTCCTGCGCCACAGGGGGCACCAAGCGTCAATTATACCATAACGCCCTGCTATTTGTCCAGTCGGGAAAAAGCCGTCAGGCGATCAGCCGTCAGCTATCAGCTATAACCGTATGCTATGCACTACTACGTGAACCGCTACTTACTACTCCTCACTGCGCGAGCAGCCGTCAGGTTCTAAAGCAACCTGATAGCCGGCGGCTGACGGCTCGTTACGGCAGCGTGAGAATTTCGGGGTCGCCGTCGGTGATGGCGACGGTGTGCTCGACGTGGACGGCCAGGCCCTGGTCCACGGTCACGATGGTCCAGTCGTCGTCCAGCGTGCGACCTTCGTAGCTGCCCTGGGTGAGCATCGGCTCGATGGCGAGGACCATGCCGGGCATCAGGCGCAGGCCCTGGCCATGGCGGCCAAAGTTGGGCACATTAGGCGGCTCGTGCAGGCGGCGGCCAATGCCGTGGCCCACGAGGTCGCGCACCACGCCGTAGCCGTTGCGCTCCAGCACTTCCTGGATCGTGGCGCTGATGTCTTCGAGCCGGTTGCCGGCCCGCGCCAGCTTGATGCCCGCCCAAAGCGACTCCCAACCCACGTCGATCATCTTCTGCGCGGCGGGCGCGATCGGGCCCACGCCGACTGTGGTCGCCGCGTCGCCGTGGTAGCCGCGATAGAAAGCGCCACAGTCGATGCTCAAGAGGTCGCCTTCGTGCAACACGCGCGGGCCGGGGATACCGTGCACGATCTCCTCATTCACCGAGGTGCAGATGGACGCGGGAAAGCCGTTGTAGCCCTTGAACGACGGCACCGCGCCCCGCGAGCGGATGTAATCGTGGGCGATCTTATCGAGATCGGCGGTCGTCAGGCCGGGGCGGACCTCCTTGCTCACCAGGGCGAGCGTCTCGGCGACGATGCGCCCCGCTTCGCGCATGATATCGATCTCGCGGCGGGTTTTTAGATTGGGCTGACCTTGAGCCACTGGCGTTGTCCTTTGCCTTAATGCTACCGTGTTACAGTAATTCTGCCGGCGGGCCGGGCCGGTTTGAAACCGGCCCCTAAATGCAGTCTGGCCGCCCAGCGGGCCGGTTTCAAACCAGCCCCTACAATAATATGAGCCGGGTGGCAGGCCGCGTACCCTACCGGCACAACTAGGGGCGACGTATCCGTCGCCCCGGCGATTCAACTTGGCTCGTCTTCCGCCATGAGCGGGGGGGCCCGGCCTGCGGCAATCAGGCAGCGCTGGAGTCGGCTACGCCTTCTGCTACAACAGCAGGAATGGGGCCGACAGCCGCGAGCAGATCGGCGTTGACCTTCTCAATATCCTGGGTGCCGTCGATCTCGATCAGGGTGCCGTTGTCGCGGTAATACTGGATCACCGGCAGCGTCTGCTCGAAATAGACGCGCAGGCGGTTCTCCATCACATCGCGGCGGTCGTCGTTGCGCTGGTAGAGTTCGCCACCACAGACATCGCAGACGCCGCTAACCCGCGGCGGGTTGAACTTTTCGTGGTAGCTGGTCTGGCAGTTGCGGCAGATCCAGCGCCCGGACAGGCGGTCCAGCAGCGTCTCGGTATCGACTTTGATGTAGAGCGCGCGATCCACGCGCCGCCCCTGGGCGGCCAGGGTGCTGTCCAGGGCTTCGGCCTGGCCCACGGTGCGCGGGAAGCCATCCAGAATGACACCGCGCGCCACATCGGGCGCCTTGAGGCGCGCGGTGAGCATATCGATGACCAACTTATCGGGCACGAGTTCACCGCGCTGCATGTATTCATCGGCCCGTACGCCCAGGGGCGTGCCGTTGCGGATGTTGTCGCGCAGCAGGTTGCCGCTGGCAATGCTCACCACACCCAGTTGTTCGCAGAGCAGTTCGGCCTGCGTTCCTTTGCCTGCCCCCGGCGCGCCGAGTAAGATGATGATCATCGTTGACCTTCCCCTGACCCCGTTGTCAGTACGCTGAGCGGTGACTATCAACAGGCCATCCCGTCCGGTTTCCGGGACGGTGCATACCCATGATACCCGAATTTATTAACATGAGCAAGTAGGATACCGCGCGTTCACACCGAGATTCCGAGATGAATAGGCGCCGGTTCCCCTTTAGGGTAAACGATTGCCGTAGCAGTCGCGGTGTATTTTTGTCAAAGATCGGTGAATGAGAAGCGGCCGGTCCCGCAAGGGGACCGGCCGCCACGCACGGCAGACTAACGGTTGATGAAGCCTTCGTAGCGGCGCATGAGCAACTGCGCTTCTAGCTGCTTCATCGTGTCGATGGCCACACCGACGACGATCAGCAGTGCGGTGCTGGTCAGGCCCTGAACCTGCACGCCCGTAATCCATTCAGCGATATAGGGCATCACCGCCACGACACCCAGGAAGATAGCACCCAGGAACGTGATGCGGTTCAGCACATCGTTGAGGTACTTGGCGGTGCGCTGGCCCGGCCGGATGCCGGGGATGCTGCCGCCTTGCTTCTGCAAGTTCTCCGCGATATTCTGCTGGCCGAACACCACCATCGTGTAGAAGTAGGTGAAGGCCACCACCAGCACGAAGTAGATAATCTGGTATTGCAGCGTGGTCGGGCTGAAGAAGCCGATCATGGCGTTCGCCAGGTTCCGCACCCACTCGACCTGCGCCGCCGTCAGGAACGAGGCAATCGTGCCGGGGAAGATCATGATGCTGACCGCGAAGATCAGCGGGATCATACCCGCGCTGTTGACGCGCAGCGGGATGAAGCTGCTACCGCTCTGGCGCATCATCCGGTTGCCGCGGAAGACGTTCTTCGAATAATGCACCGGGATGCGGCGCTGGCCTTCCTGGATCAGCACGATGCCGACCACCGTCGCCAGGCCGATAACGGCGAACAACGCCAGCCCCAGCACATTCAGATCGCCCGTGCCGCCCTGGCTGAAGGCCAACTCGCCGATCAACGTGGGCATGCGGGAGACGATACCGCCGAAGATGATGATCGAGATGCCGTTGCCGATGCCGTTCTCGGTGATCAACTCGCCGATCCACAGCAGGATCATCGTCCCGGCCACCAGCGACACCAGCACCGAGAGCGAGTAGATGGTGTACTGCGGATTGAACAGATCGAACGAAGGCAGCACGCCGGTGCTACGCAGCAGCACGCACTGGCCGAAGCCCTGCAGCGCGGCCAGCGGCACGGTCAGCCACTGCTGATACTGGTTGATCTTGTTGCGGCCCTGCTCGCCCTCTTTCGAGAGCTCGGTCAGGCGCGGCACAATCCCAACCAGCAACTGCATGATAATCGAGGCGGTGATGTACGGATAGACGCCCATCGTCGCCACACTGAAGTTCTGCAACGTGCCACCAGAGAAGATGTTCAGCACCCCCAGGATCTGGCCGACGTCTTGCTGCTGGAAGAGATTCTGCAGCGCCACCAGGTCCGCGCCAGGCACCGGGATGTGGGCGAGCACGCGATAGATCATCAGCATCGCCAGGGTGAACAAGATTTTCCGCCGCAGATCGTGGATCTTGAAGGCGTTGACGGTGGCCTCAAGCATTAGTGGCTCTCTTCCTGATCGGGCGCCGCCGCGCCGGTGTCGATGACCGTCGCCTGCCCGCCCGCGGCTTCAATCGCCGCTTTGGCGCTGGCGGTGAAGCGGTGGGCCGTCACGCGCAGGGGCTTGGACAGCGCCCCGCCGCCCAGGATCTTCACTGGGCGCGTGGTGTCGCGGATCAAGCCCGCCGTGACCAGCAACTCCGGCGTCACGTCGTGCTCGGTCTCCAGCGCATCCAGCCGCTCCAGGCTCACGATATGGTATTCGACGCGGAAGCGGTTCTTGAAGCCGCGCTTATAGGGCAACTGCTGCTGGATCGGGGTCTGGCCGCCGACAAAGTGCCGCGCCATGTAGTGGTGGCCGCTGCGGGCTTTCTGGCCCTTCTGGCCCCGGCCCGCCGTCTTCCCGGTCCCCGACCCCGGCCCGCGCCCGACGCGTTTGCGGTTGGTAAACGCCCCCTCCGGCGCGCGGAGATCGCTTAATTCCATTTCAGTATCCTTTACGAGCAATCAGCGTTCCGCCGGCAGTCTTGCGTCGCTGGACGCAAGACCGCGGCTGAGCGCTGGGTCAAACTTCTTCAAACGAGACCAGGTGCTTGACCTTGAAGATCATGCCACGAATGCTGGGGCTGTCAGGCACCTCGATGGTCTGGTTGAGGTGGCGGAAGCCCAGCGAACGGATGGTATCCTTCTGGTCCTGCTTATATCCGATGGCGCTTTTCACCCAGGTGATGCGCAGGCTGCCGCCTTCGCGGGCGCCCGCGCTGCGCGCGCTCTGTCGCTGTTCAGCCATTAGCTACCAGCCTCCTTCTGCTCGGGGGCCGCAGCAGGCGCCGCCGGGCGCGGGCCACCCGGACCACGGCCACCGCCGGGGCCGCCGCGGCGATCGCCACGACCGCCGCCAAAGCCACCCCGGCCCTGACCGCCGCCGCCGCCGCGCCCGCCCTGGCCACGACCTTCACCGCGGCCCCCACCGGGGCCGCCGCGGCGGTCACCGCGCTCGGGGCGCTGCTCGACCACCCGCTCCGGGGGCGGGGGTGTACCCGCCGCTGCCGCCAGGCGCACGGCGCGCGAGATCTGGCGCTTGTTCAGTTCGGCGACGGTAAAACCGCGTCGCCCGGCCTCTTCTTCCACGGAGCGCAGCCGGCTCAGCGCCAGCAGGGTCGCGCGGGACACGTTAATGGGGTTGTTGTTACCCAGCGACTTGGTCAGCACGTCCTTGATGCCGGCGGCTTCGAGCACGGCCCGCACACCACCACCGGCGATCACGCCGGTACCGGGCGCCGCCGGCTTCAGCAGCACGCGCGACGCGCCGAAGTCGACCGTAATTTCATGCGGAATGGTGGTGCCGATGAGCGGCACGCGCACCAGGTTCTTCTTGGCGTCCTCGGTGCCCTTGCGGATCGCCTCGGGCACCTCGCTCGCCTTGCCGGTGCCGGCGCCGACGAGGCCGTGGCCGTCGCCGACCACCACGACCGAGCTGAAGCTGAACCGGCGGCCACCCTTGACCACCTTGGACACGCGGTTCACCTGAACCACTCGCTCCTCAAGCTCCAGCCGGGTTGCATCAATTCGAGGGGGCATGTCTACTCCTTTAGAAGTCCAAACCGGCTTCGCGAGCGGCTTCGGCTAATGCTTTGACGCGGCCGTGATACTGATAGCCGCCACGGTCGAACACAACTTGCTTGATCCCGGCGTCGATGGCGCGCTGGGCCACCAGGCGACCCACCGCCTGGGCATCGACCGTCTTGGTGCCGTCCTGCCCGCGCAGGTCCTTATCCAGGGTGCCGGCGGCGGCCAGGGTATGCCCGGTCGAGTCGTCGATCACCTGGGCATAGATATGTTTCAGACTGCGGAAGACATTCAACCGCGGGCGAGCGCTGGTGCCGACGACCGTCGCGCGCACGCGCCGGTGGCGCTTGGCGCGGGACGAGAGCTTATGCGGTATGATTTTCATGGCTGCTCCTACTTCTTACCTTTGCCGGTCTTGCCGGTCTTGCCGGCCTTGCGGCGAATGCGCTCACCAGCGTAGCTGATGCCCTTGCCCTTGTAGGGTTCCGGCTCGCGGATACTGCGGATCTTGGCCGCCTCTTCCCCCACCAGTTGCTTATCGATACCTGTGATGTGCAGGCGGCTGGTGCCGTCCACGGCGAAGGTGATTCCGGCGGGCGGGCTGACCCGCACCGGGTGCGAGAACCCAAGGGCCAGCACGATGTCGTTGCCCTCTTTGGCCACGCGATAGCCGACGCCGCTGATTTCGAGCGTCTTGGTGTAGCCCGTGGTGACGCCCTGCACCATGTTGTTCAGCAGGCTGCGGGTCAGCCCGTGCAGCGAGCGATGGAAACCGTCGTCGCTGGTGCGCTGCACCTTGAGCGTGCCGTCTTCCTGGACGATCAGCAGATCGGGGTGGAAAGCCTGGGTCAACGACCCCTTCGGCCCCTTCACCGTCACCTGGTTGTTTGCTTCGAGCCGCACATCGACGCCCTTGGGCACCGGGATCGGCAATCTACCAATTCGCGACATTTGTTGCTCCTCTTAAAAATAGGGCTGGCGTTCTGGAGGCGGAGGTACGCCTCCCCACGCCGGCACGCGCCCGGCGGCACTGCCCAGCAGTACTACCAGACGTAGCAGAGTACTTCGCCGCCCACCCGCTTGCGCCAGGCTTCGTGGCCCGACAGGATGCCCTGGGAGGTCGAGAGCACGCACACGCCCAGGCCGCCGAGCACCACCGGGATCTCCTGGCGGTTGGCATAGACCCGCAGGCCCGGCTTGCTGACCCGCTTGAGGCCGGTGACGACCGGCTTCTTGTCGGGGCCATACTTCAACCAGACGCGGAAGTTGCGGTTGCCGTCCTCGCCCGGAAAATCGAAATCTTTGATATAGCCCTCCTCCTTCAAGATGCGGGCAATCGCCAGCTTCATCTTGGAGGTCGGAATCAACACACTCTGGTGCCGGGCCATGCCGCCGTTGCGGATTCGCGTCAGCATATCGGCGATCGGATCAGTCGTATTCATGAACTACTTGTTCTCCTCTTACCAACTCGACTTCACGACGCCGGGCAGCTTGCCCTGCAACGCCATCTCGCGGAAGCAGATCCGGCACAGGCCAAACTTGCGCATGTAGGCGCGGGGGCGCCCGCAGACCTTGCAGCGATTGTAAGCCCGCACCTTGTACTTGGCCGGGCGGGACGCCTTCACGATAAGCGAGGTTTTCGCCATTCCCTGTGTCCTTATCCTTTCCTATGAGCGCCGGAAGGGCATGCCCATGAGTTCCAACAGCCGCCGTGCTTCCTGATCGGTTTTCGCGGTGGTGACAAAGACCAGTTCCATGCCGCGGACCTTATCGATCCGGTCGTACTCCAGCTCGGGGAAAATCAGTTGCTCGCGCAGGCCCAGCGTGTAGTTGCCGTGGCCGTCGAACGACTTGCTGCTCACCCCGCTGAAGTCGCGCACGCGCGGCAGGGCGATATTGAACAGGCGATCCATCAGGTCGTACATGCGCTCGCTGCGCAGCGTGACCATGACGCCAATCGGCATGCCGGCACGCAGCTTGAAGGCGGCAATCGACTTCTTGGCCCGCGTGATCAGCGGCTTCTGGCCGACGATGGCGGTCACGTCGTTCACCGCGTTGTCGAGCGCCTTGGCGTTGGCGATGGCCTCGCCCATGCCGATGTTGAGCACGATCTTGGTGATGCGCGGCACCTGCATCGGGTTGGTATAGCCAAACTCTTTCATCAGCGCTGGCACGACTTCCTTATAGTACTTCTCGCGCTGACGGGCAACGTATTCTGCCACTCTACATCCTCCCACCGGCACCGGGCCTGCCGCCCGCCGGTTCGTCTAGAAAAACAACAGCCGTGAGAGCGCTACTGAGCTCTCGCCCCGTGTAGGCTGTCCCGCAAAGGGGCGCAGCAACTGGTCGGAAGGGCCGGGGCGAGTTGCTTGTCAGCGCTTAGCGGCTCCAGCGCTTGTCCGGGTCGCGGTCCAGCAACTCGTTGCAGTTGCGGCAGGAACGGGCCTTGCTGCCGTCGGCCAGGAACGTATGGGCCACGCGCACGGGCTTGTTGCACTTGGCGCAGACCACCATCACCTTGGAGGCGTCCATGGGCGCCTCGACCTCGACGATGCCGGCCTGGCGCGCGCCCGCACGCCCGCGCGTATGCTTGCGCATCACGTTGATACCCTCGACAATGACTTTATTGTCGCCGGGGTGGACCTCCCGGACGCGCCCGCGCTTGCCCTTATCTTTGCCCGCGATCACCAGTACGGTGTCGTCCTTATGTACATTCATTGGTTTCTCTTATTCTCCTGGCTACCTGGAACAGGTGCAAAATGGGCGCCGCAAAGGCGGCTAACAATTATACCAGCTTTACCGGGCGCCTGTCCAGCAGGTCGGGCTGGGGTCGCTTACAGCACCTCAGGCGCCAGCGACACGATCTTCATAAACTGGCGTTCACGGAGTTCGCGAGCCACCGGGCCGAAGATGCGCGTCCCGCGCGGATTGTTCTGCGGGTTCAGAAGCACGGCGGCGTTGTCGTCGAAGCGGATATGGGAGCCGTCGGGCCGGCCATATTCCTTCGCGGTGCGCACGACAACCGCGCGCACGACTTCGCCCTTCTTGACCGCCCCACCGGGCGCTGCCTGCTTCACGGCGGCGATGATGATATCGCCCACGCCGGCATACTTCCGGTTCGATCCGCCCATGACGCGGATGCACATGATCTCCTTGGCGCCGGTGTTATCGGCCACCCGGAGCCGGGTTTGCGGCTGGATCATGGTCTAGTGTCTCCTCTTCAACTGGCGAGGCCGGCTCTTAGAGCTGCGGCGCCCGCGACAGGATCTCCACGACACGCCAGCGCTTGGTCTTGCTGATCGGGCGGGTCTCCAGGATCCGAACGATATCGCCCTCGTTGCACTTCAATTCGTCGTGCGCCACGAACTTGTTGGTGCGGCGCATGATCTTCTTGTAGAGCCGATGGCGGACGAGGCGGTCGACCGCGACGATCACGGTCTTGTCCATTTTGTTGCTCACGACGCGGCCGGTGCGCATGCGCGACTTGCCGTGCTCAGGCACCCAGACATGCGAGTCGGTCTCGACCGCACCCTGGCCGCTCTGGCCGGGGGTCGGCGCGGGCGGCATCGCCACCGCGGCTTCGGTCGCGGCGGCAGCCGCCGTCAGGTCCTCGGCGCCGGGCTGATTCGTGTTGTCCATACTGATTAGTTGCTCCTATGACCGGGGGCTTCCCCCCGCCCCTATTACAGCGAGGCGTTCAACGCCTGCAGCTCGGCAATCTCGGCGGCATACAGCGCCTCGATCTCGCGTTCGCGGATGACCGTCAGCAGCCGGGCCATATCGCGGCGCACGATCTTGATGCGCTGATGGTTCTTCAGCTTGCGCGTGGCGATCTGGAAGCGCAGGTTAAACATCTCCTGGCGATATTCATCCAGGTGTCGCTGGATGTCCGCCTCGCTCATATCGCGGATTTCACTCGCCTGCATCGCTCGTCTCCTCGTCCGTCTCCTCGTGCGTCACGGTGCCCTCGGCGATCCGCGTCACGAAACGGGTCTTGATCGGCAGCTTGTGCCCGGCGAGGCGCATGGCCTCGGCGGCGACATCTTCGCGCACGCCGCCCAGTTCAAACAAGATGCGCCCAGGCCGGATCACGGCCACCCAGTGATCGGGGGCGCCTTTGCCGGAGCCCATACGGGTCTCGGCGGGGCGCTGGGTCATCGACTTGTCCGGGAAGATGCGGATCCAGACCTTGCCGCCACGCTTCACATAGTGCGTGATGGCGCGGCGGGCCGACTCAATCTGGCGGCTGTCGATCCAGGCGGCTTCAAGCGCCTGGAGGCCATACTCGCCAAAGGCAACGGTATTGCCGCGCTGGGCCTTACCGGCGCCGGTGGTGCCACGATGCACCTTGCGGTGCTTCATACGCTTGGGCATTAACATCGGTTAGCTCTCCTCCCCCGGCTGCGCGGCCTCATCGGCACTCGGGGTGCCGGCTTCGCTGGCAGCGGAGTTTTCGGTGGATGCTTCGAGGCTCCC
>DASSGZ010000311.1:0-3188 GCA_035693165.1 Chloroflexia bacterium
CGCCGGCGGCAGCACATCGGCGGCGCCGCCCCCCCCGAGATGGCCCGCCTGCTCGACGCCCGCCGGGCCGCGCTCGCCGCCCACCGCCACTGGGCCGAGACCCGCCAGGCGCGCATCGCCGCCGCCCGCGCCGACACCCGCGCCCGCGCCGCCGCGCTGCGACAGACGGCTTCCTGAGTAATTCGCCCGCCCCTCACTCTGAGCGCAGCGAAGCATATCGGTCGCCTCACCCCAAGCGACGAGACTCTTCGCTGCGCTCAAAGTGACACACCCTAACTGTCATTCTGAGCGCAGCGAAGAATCTCCGTCTCGTTTGGTTTCAACTTCGCTTCCGGGGATATGTCACCATATCCAACTCCTCTTGTCTCTACTCCGTGCCGGATAGCGACCACAGCATGATCAGCCGTGCAGATCGCCGCCCGCGTAGAGATTATCGCTTTGCAACTACTTTCCACCGAATTTGTCAGTGGTTTTGTCAGTAGTATCGTGGTATGATATAGCCAGCCCGTCCGCCGTATTTGTGGATCAGTTTCGTAATACAAAAGCGGTACCGGTTGATCCCGGTTCGCGCGGCCCCGCTGAGCATGTGCCCTTGAGGAGGAGCCATGACAGTAAAGCGCGTCATTCGACTTTTCAGCGTCCTCGGTCTGTTCGCGCTGTTGTTGAGCGGGGTGCCGGCGGCCACGGCCGCGCCGGTCCCCGCAGGAGGACCTAAGCCACTCCCGGCGGCATCGGTGGAGCATTCTTGTGCGACTGCACCCCTGGGTTATGCCCGGTGCCACGCCGAGGTCCGCACGGATACCCACCAGTCGTCCGCGGACGCCAGCACCCCCTCCGGCTACGGTCCCGCCGATCTCCAGTCGGCATACAAACTATCCAGCACGGGCGGTAATGGGCGCACGGTCGCGATTGTCGATGCCTATGACGATCCCAATGCCGAAGCGGATCTCGCTGTCTATCGATCCCACTATGGCCTGCCCGCTTGTACCACGGCCAACGGCTGCTTCCGCAAGATCGACCAGCGGGGCGGGACGAAGTATCCCCGCTCGAACGGCGGCTGGGCGCAAGAGATCTCGCTCGACCTCGATATGGTCAGCGCCATTTGCCCGAATTGCCATATCCTGCTGGTGGAAGCCAGCACCAACAGCTTCGCCAACCTGGTCGCCGCGGTGGACACCGCCGCTCGCCAGCCGGGGGTCGTCGCCATCAGCAACAGCTACGGCGGCAGCGAATATAGCGGCGAAGTCAGCGATCAGTCGCACTACAACCACCCCGGCATCGCCGTCACGGTCAGTTCCGGCGATAGCGGCTACGGTGTCGAGTTCCCGGCGGCCTCGCAGTACGTGACCGCCGTCGGTGGCACCCACCTCACGCGGGCCAGTAATACGCGGGGGTGGAGCGAGACGGTCTGGAGCGGCGCGGGCAGCGGGTGCAGCGCCTACATCGCCAAGCCGAGTTGGCAGACCGACAGCGGCTGCAGCCGGCGCACGGTCGCGGACGTATCCGCGGTAGCCGACCCCAACACCGGCGTCGCCGTCTACGATAGCCTGCGCTACCAGGGCCTCTCGGGCTGGCTGGTCTTCGGCGGCACCAGCGTCGCCGCCCCGATCATCGCCGCCGTCTA
This sequence comes from Chloroflexia bacterium, assembly GCA_035693165.1. Lineage (GTDB taxonomy): Bacteria > Chloroflexota > Chloroflexia > QHBQ01 > JAICKM01 > JAICKM01. Next base: position 1,625 of record DASSGZ010000311.1, read on the forward strand.
TGCGGACGCCGGCAACACGGGCAGCATCACCTACGGCTCCTACCCGTACAGCCACACCGGCAGCCTGTTTGACGTGACCAGCGGCAGCAACGGCAGTTGCGGCGGCAGCTACCTCTGCACCGGCAAGGCCGGGTACGACGGCCCCACCGGCCTCGGCACCCCCAACGGCAGCGGCGGCTTCTAGCGCGCGTCCGGTAGCCTTACTAACGACAGCCCGGCAGGTGCCGGGCTGTCGCTTTTGATTGGCCCTGCTGCCGGGTCTATCCTCCGGTGGCGCACCTGTGGTCCCGCATGCACCGTGAACGAACCCGGCCCCTGGACGTTATTTATATCAGGCGCATTCTTCGCACTCTTCGCGCCTTCGCGGTGAAGCATAATCAGGAGGGAAAGATGCAGGCATTCGAGGTGGCCCAACTGGCCGCCGAACAGGCGGCGCGCAACCAGCGGTACTACGAGTTCATCCGCATCCCCGCGCTCAGCATGGGCCTCTATGTCCTGCCCGCGGGCGGCGTCGATCCGCAACGCCCGCACACCGAGGACGAGGTGTACTATGTGGTCGGCGGGCAGGCGATGATTCACGTGGCGGGCGAGGACCGGCCCGTGCAGGCGGGCAGCATCGTCGTGGTCGAGGCCAACGTCGAGCACCGCTTCCACTCGATCGTCGAAGATCTGGCGGTGCTCGTCTTCTTCGCTCCCGCCGAGTATTCGCGGGGGCCGGGCGGGGCCGTCTAACCTACCCTGCCCCCCACCGCACGTCGTCGCGCAGGTGCAGGTGGTCGTTATACCGCTGAAGCTGCCAGCGCCCGGCAGGCCAGGCCTGCTGGACCCAATGTGTGATCGACGTGTTCTGCGGAAATAGCCCCGCCCACGCGCCCGCCGCCGCGTCGAGGCCCAGGAAATAGAGAAACGCCGCTTCAATCACCCCGCCGTGGCAGACCAGCACAATCGTCTGCCCGGCGTGATCGTGCGTGATGCGTGCCAGGGCCGCGCTGATGCGCGCCACGAACCCCACCCAGTGCTCCCCGCCGGGCGCCAGCGGGCGCCATGGCTCCCGGTAGACATCGGGCACGCCGAACCGCGCTTCATACTCGGTCAACAACATGCCGTCCGCCTCGCCATAGCGCATCTCGTGCAGATCGTCGTCCAGCCGCACCGGCAACCCGCCGAGCGCCGGGGCCAGGATCGCCGCCGTCTCCTGGGCGCGCGGCAGGCTGCTGGCGATCAGTACATCGGGCCGGATCTCGCCGGTGGCGGCCAGCCGGGCGCGTAACCGCTCCGCCTGCGCCACCCCGTGCGGACTCATCCCCGCCGCTCCCCGCAAGTCGGCCAACCGCCCATGCACCGCGAACATGCCTTCGCCGTGGCGTATCAGGTACAGATTCGTCATTCCCGCTCCCTCCCGCCGCGCCCTCTGCCGAGATATATTTCACCTTGAGCCCGGCGAACAGGTGCCGCTTGCGGCGCCCAATCGCCGAAGATCCTCCCGGATTCACCCCGCAGGGCTTGACAAAGATTGAGAACAATGGTATAGTAATAGCAAGATATATAACGATATATCTTAGAT
>DASSGZ010000312.1:0-13059 GCA_035693165.1 Chloroflexia bacterium
GGGGGCGCGGTCGGCGGCGGCGCCGGCGGCGCCACGGACGACACGCTCACGACCTCGCAGGCGGTGAGCAGCACCACCACGGCGCCTGCGCCGCCGACGGCGCCCGGCACAACTACATGCCGCACCTGCGGCGCGCCCTTGCGCCCCGGCGCCACCTTCTGCACGCGCTGCGGCACCCGCGTGGTCGAGGAAGCTCCCAGCCGCTGCCCGAACTGCGGCGAAGAAGTGACCCCCGGCGACATGTTCTGCTATCACTGCGGCACCCGGCTGACGGGCACCGCAACCACGCCCAGCGTGACCGCACCACCCGTGGCGCCGGTCGCGCCGCCGCCGGTGGTCACGCCCCTGCCTGTCCCGCCCGAACCGGCCGCGCCCGTGGCGTCAGCGCCGGTCGCGCCCATGGCCCCGGTCGAAGCGGTCGCCCCCGTGGCCCCTGTGCTGCCCGTCACGCCCGCGCCCGTCGTGCCGCCCGCGCCTGCGCCCTCGGCCGGCACCGGCCAGCCCCGGCTCGAACTGGCGGGCAGCGGCAACGTGATCAACCTGCCGAACAAGGACGAGATCCTGATCGGCCGCGAAGATCCGCTGAGCGACCCGCCCATCTTCCCCGATGTGGACCTCACGCCCTACGGCGGCGAGGAGGGCGGCGTCTCGCGCCGGCACGCGCGCATCCTGCGCCGCGATAACGACTACCTGGTGGAAGATCTGCAATCGACGAACTACACCAAGCTCAACGGCCAGCGGCTCGCGCCGCGCCAGCCCGCGCTGCTGGTGGACGGTTCGCGCGTGGACTTCGGCAAAGTGAGTGTCATCTTCCGGCGCTAAACGCCGGGCGAGCACCCACGACGGGGGCGCGGCCTGCGGGCCGCGCCCCTTTGCTTCCCACCTCTGAACCCCAGTAGCCTGCCATCTGGTATAATGCGATAGCAGGCCGCTCGTGGCCTCTTGCCGGCATACCCTTGCTTGCCGGCGCCCGGTGCCGTCCATACTGAGGACTGCTGCCAGTCTACGTTGTCATGCTGAACGCAGTGAAGCATCTCGTCACCTATCCCACGAGACGAGACTCTTCGCTCCGCTCAGAGTGACAGGATCACTGGACGCAGTACTGAGGACCGATCCCTTGGCTGCTGTGCGCGACGCGATTCCCGCGCTTCGTTCCACCACGCGAATATCGATCCGGCGCTTCGGGCGCACGCGCCTGCTGGTAACGGCAGCCGTGGGGCTGGCGGCGCTGGCCCTGCTCGCCTGGGGCGCCTGGCAAATCCTTGCTCCACCGCTGGCCGGGGAGTCGCCGCCGCTCACCCCGCTGGCCGGTGTGGTCTACGAAGACAGCGCACGCAACGTCAACCTGTGGGTGCCCGGCGAAGCCGCGCCGCGCCGCCTGTTGCCGCCGCCCACCGGGCGCCGCGACCTGCTGGCCGTGGCCGCCGACGGCAGCGCCCTGGCCTACCTGGAGGCTGTGCCCGCCGCCACCCCGGACTCCGGCGCCGGCCCGTCCGACTATGATCTGCGCGTCTGGCGCAGCGGCGGCGCGCCGCGCACCGTCCCCCTGCCGCCGGGCGCCACGGCCAGCCTCGATGTCCAGTTTGCCGCGGGCGGGCTGCTGACTATCCTGCAGCATCCGACTTCGCGCCGGCCCGGCCCGCTCTATCTCTACGATCCCGACGCCGGACGGCTGCGCCTGGTGGCCTCCGTCCTCGACTCGTTTGCTGTGTCGCCGGGCCTGGTCGCCTACTCGGCGCCGGTCAGCGACACCACTCAGGGCGCGGTCAACTCCACCCGCGCCGTCGCCGTGGTCGCGCCCGCCGGCAGCGCCCCGGCCACGCCGGTCGCACAGTTCCGCATCAGCACGCTGGCCCCGCACCCGTTGCAATTCTATTACGAGCCGGCCCACAACGCCTTCGTCTACAGCGCCGCCCGCCCCACCGGCACACAGGGCAACAATAGCGAGATCCGCCTGGGCATGTTCCTGGCTGCCGCGCCCGGCAAAGTCAGCGACCTGCCCTTGCAGACCAACGACAACTCGGTGCTCGAACTGAGCGCCACCGGGCGCTATCTCCTCTACGGGGGCTCGTTGCAGCAGGTGGCGCCGGGGCGCACCGCCCGGCCCGGCAGCGGCCAGGCCCGGCTGGCCGCCCTCGACTGGTCGCCCGCGGGCCTCGCCATCCGGTCGGACACGGCGGTGGAACCGCCCGGCTTCCGCCTCACCAGCGCCGGCTTCGTGCGCGGGCGCGACTTGCTGGCACTCAGCGCCCGCCGCACCGTCACCCGCGATCTCGGCGGGCTGACCGTGCCCGATGCCGGCGCGCCGGTCTTCTTGCTCTACGACCCGGCGGCGAACCGCCTGGAAACGGTGCTCGACAACGCGGCGGCTACCCTGCTGGAAGCCCTCGACTCGCGGCGCCTGTTGCTCGCCGTGAATGCGGCCAACACCGGCTTGCAGAATCTCGGTCAGGCCCGCCTGGTGCTGGCAGAGCGGGTCGGGGGCGGCTGGACGGCGCGCGACCTGGGGGCCGATTTCCCGGTGGGAACCATTATCGAGTTCGCCGGGCTGCTACCTGGCGGCAACACGGCCCTGATCTACGCCGCCGGCAGCACAGCAACTTCTCCTCGTGCCGCTTTCTACACCGTCCCGCTGGACGGCAGCGCACGCACGCAGGCCTTTGCCCTGCCCGACGGCGCCTTCTACGCCCCGGTCACGGTGCCCTGAGTAGTTTCCCCACTCGTCCTTGTCACTCTGAGCGCAGCGAAGAGTCTCGTCGCCACAGAGACAGATGCTTCACTACGTTCAGCATGACAACGACGGCTGGAAGCAGTACCGCGTCCGCGGGGTCCGGCTACTGGTGCGGCGGCGTCTCCTCCGGGACGAAGACGCGCAATTGATCGCGGCGGCAGCGCAGGCGCGGATGGTCCGGGTCGCTGAGGTCGATCTGGTCCCAGCGCACGCGGTAGCCGTGCGGCGCATCGTGGTGGCCGAACAGCGGCGCGACGAAGTGGCCCAGTCGCCCGGCGGACAGCCGGCTCACCACCGCGCCCGCCCCGATCAGGAACTCGTGGACCACCCACTCGTCGCCCTCCTGGCGGGCGCGCACTTCCTCGATCCGCCCCACCGGCTCGCCCGTGATGCCGCGCACCGTTTTGCTCAGCAACAACTCCAGGTGTAGTTCGCGAGTCGCCATCAGGCCCCTCCGGGGATGCGCCGGATGATGTGGTCGCTCAGCCACTTCTCCCAGGCCAGCGTCGTCGTCATGGCGGCGTCGCGGTCCAGCTTGACGTTGATGCCGATCTCCTGGATCGCCACCCAGGGGATGCTGCTCGGTTCAGGCCGGATCTTGTTCCAGCGCCGCAACCGGGCCGCCACCCAGGCGCCAAACCGCGGATGGATCCGCCGCGCCACGGTGCTCGGCCCGACTTCGAGGCGCAGCAACCGCGGCGGCAACCCGTCGCGCAGTTCCACGACGATGCCGTCCACTTTGCCGATCTTGCGGTCCTTGCGGTCCACCAGTTGGTTGTCGAGCACGTCCTTGATCAGGTCCATCTAGCTGCCTCCCAGGATCTCCAGCGGGATGGAAATCAGCGCCAGCACAAACGTCAGGACGATGACGAACACGACGACGCCGTTGGCAATCCACCCATTGCGATACTCGTGCAGATAGCGTTTATCGTTCATCAAGATGAGCAACGGGATCACCACGACGGGCAACATGGTGGCGATCAGCGCCATGGTGAACAGCGTCAGTTGCAGGGGGTTGATCCCGGCCAGCATGAGCAGCGACGCCAGGAAGATGTTGCAGGTGTAGACCAGGCTGAACCGGGCGTCCTGGTTGGGCTTCTGGCTCTCGCCCCAGTTCCAGCCAAAGCCCTGCGCCGTCAGGTAGGCCGTGCTCAGCGACACCTCCAGGCACGCGCCGAAGCAGGCAACGGCGAGCGCGGCGATGAAGAGGGCGAAGCCCCACCCGCCGAAGGGCACGACCAGCGCCAGCACCGCCTGTTCATAGCTGTCCATCTGGATGCCGCGCGGAAAGAGCACCGCACCCGATACGACGAGCACGCCGAGGGACACCATGCCCCCGAAGCTCATGCCCAGCCCCGCCACCATGCGGTTCGTCCCGAGATCGTCCTCGCTCCATTTATCTTCGATGGCGCCGGAGGAATAGAAGTAGAGTAGGAACGGCGTGATCACTGCGCCGATGATGCTGACGGCGATGAACAGGTAATGCGCCATGTCGTGGCGGGGCAGGCTGGGCAGCAGGCCCGCGACGACCGCGCCCAGGGACGGATGCAGGGCGAACGACCCGGCGATGAACACCAGCGTGACCAGGCCCAGGCTCGCCACCCCGTTTTCGATCAGGCCGAAGGTGCCCCGCCAGAGCAACAGCCAGACGGCCAGCGCCACCGGCAGCGCCCACCAGCGAAACCCGATGCCCGTCGCCAGTTGCAGCGCGATGCACACGCCGCCGATTTCGGAGGCCAGCAACAGGAAATCCACCACATACTCGACCAGGTAGGGCAGCATGAAAAACTTGGCGCCGAATCGCTCGCGCAGCGCGTCGCCCAGCGTGTGCTTGCTGATGGCCCCCAGCCGCCCGGTCATCTCCACCAGGAAGCTGACACAGATGGTGCCGAGCACAATGGCCCAGATCAGCGAGAAGCCGAACGCAGCCCCGGCCTGCGCCGAGGTGGCGATGGACCCCACGTCGAGGAACCCGCCGATGCTGGTTACAATACCGAGGGCGACGTTGAGGAACTTCTTCATTATTGCCCGCCCTCCGTGCGGTCCAGCAACTGCTGGAAGGCGGCTTCTTCCGTGGTGATCGCCTGCAACGGCGCGGCCAGCGCGGCGGGGTCATTCTGCGCTACCGCCTGGCTCATCTGGGCCAGGGCCGTCTGCACGGCCTGCAGGTGCTGCGTCAGCGGGCGGTCGCCTGGCAGAGGCGGTAGTTGGGCCACCGCCGGCTGCTCCTGGGCCAGTTGCTCCGCTGCGTATTGCAACGTGCGGGTGGTGTAGACTTGCGGCACCCGACCCTGTCGCCACGAGTCGGCGGCCAGTTGCCCGGTGGCCGTCCAGGACAGCAGAGTCTCGATCTCCTTAGCTTGATCGCCGGCGGGTGACTGATTCCCGCACGCGGCGAGAGTGCCCAGCATTGCGACGAGTACGATGATGCGCCAGGCCATGCTCGGTGGGTCTCCTTTGGGCCGCGGTTCCATAAGGGTAGAACAGACCCGGCAACGCAAATGTGACAAGGCCAACGGGGCAGTATGCGGCGATGCACGCACGAACCCCTGCCGCGCGCCGGGATGGGCGGGCAGGGGCCGATCGCGCCGGGTCTATTTGCTGGGCAGCCAGGGGGGGAAGAAGATAAACAGGATCAGCAGGGCCATGACGCCGAGCGTGACCAGCGAGGCGCAGCCCATGGTCGCGACGGGGTCGGCCCGCTGCTCGGTGCGCCGCAGCGAGACGAAGCCCAGCGGCTCCGGGATGATCGGCAGGCTGTACTCGGCCTGGTATTCGACATCGGGCAAGAAGGCTTCGTTGCGCAGGTAGGGCACGATCTCGCGCAGCCGCGTGCGGATGTAGGCGATGTTACCGCGCGTGAGGTTGCAGGTGGGCCAGATCGGGCCTTTCTCCAACTGGGCGGCCAGGGTGCGAAACGCCTGCACCTGGCTGCGATACTGCGATGCCTTTTCATCGTCGATGGTCGACCAGGCCACGATCTGCATATCCAGTTCCGGGTCGCGCTCGCGCAGGCAGTCCTGGATCTGGTTCAGCAAATACTCGAAGATGGTGTTGCTGATGCCGCGCTTCTCGGCCTCGAAGCGGGCTTCCGCCCCGTCGATGATCATTTCCCCTAGCTTCCCGGCTTCGTCCTCCACCGGGATGCGGATCGGCTCATCCGGCTTATCTTCGGCTTCCAGGGCGATGTTGAAGTAAGCTTTGCTGACCTCGTCCTTGGCCGGTTTCAGCGCCGCCTGCTTGCGCTCCTCGATCTTGCGCCGCCCCGGCGGCAGGCCCGACTTCTCTTCCTCGCCGGGGTCCTGCGTGAGCTTCCCGTCCTGCTTGTTGTTCCCATCCTGCTTTGGCGTTTCCGCGCCGCCGCCCAGCGGGAGGTTGTAAAACAGCATCTTGCAGGCGCCAATCACCCCGCCGAAGGTCGTCACCACGAGGTAGCTGAACAGGACGATGATGATCGCCAGGGTGAGCGTTTCCATGTTGCTGCGTTGCGCCACGGTGATAAAGAACTTGTAGTACCAGATGATGATCACAACGCTGATGATCGCCGTGATGTTCAGCAGCACATAGATGCCGGCCATCATATTGACCCGGCGGCGATACTGGTGCTCGGTTTGCGAAATCTTGCGGACCAGGTCTTCGGTGAGGCTCACGGGTGTCTTGCTCCATTATGCACAGGGATAGATCGAATCGCGTGTGCGGCTTCTTGCGTTGTAACGATATGAACGTACATGTTGTGACTATACACAGCCGCACATCGGATGCCCGCCCTGCGGCGGATAGCTTGAGACAAAGGAGCAAACATCGCTGATGAGGTGGTTCTCGCGATTATCTATATCGCCCCGCGCGGCGGGCGGCTCCCGCCGGCGCGCACGGGCGGCGCTGGTCCTGCTGGTGCCGGCGATGGCGCTGCTGCTGACCGGCTGCCTGGGTCCCAGGCCCATCATCGCGGGCGTGACCAAGCAACCGCCCGCCGCGCCCGACCAGCCCTACCGCCTCCAGGTGCTCGTGCGCAACGACGGGCCGGGGTCGGGCCAGGTCCAGGTCTCGGTGCGCTTTGTGGACAAGCAAACGCAACGCGTGATCCTGTCCAACGACCAGGAGGTGCAGTTGGAGCACGAGGAACAGAGCGTCAACTTCGAGCTAAACCTGCCGCCCACCGCGCCCCCGCTCGACCAGATCGATGTGCAGGTCGATACGCAGTATCCCATCGAGTAGCCGGTGGCTTACGGCTCGGCCACCGGCGCCCGCGTCACCCGCCGCGCCGCCCCGCTTTGCAGCAGGCCCACCGCCAGCAGGATGAGCGCGGCCCCCGCCACTTCCGGCGCGCTCAGCGGCTCGTGCAGCACGGCGAAGGCGAGGATGCCCGCCACCACCGGCTCCAGTGTGGCGATGATGCTGGCGACCCCGGCGTCCAGGTGGCGCAGGCTGATCGTGTAGGCGGCCACCGGGGCCAGCGTTTGCACTGTGCCCAGCATGAGCAGGATGATCCACGACTCGGGATGCGCGCCCGGTGCCGTTAGCTCGGCGGGGGAGAGCAGCACCAGCAGCCCCAGGCAGCCGATGCCCAGCGTATAGAACAGCAACGTCGCCAGCGGCACGCGGCGCTGGTGTGCCAGCTTGCCGAAGATGCTGTACAGCGCGTACGTCGCCGCCGAGAGCACTCCGCAGGCGATACCCAGCACGTTGCCGCTCAGGTGCGCCGGGTCATAGGCGCCGGAGACCAGGATGACGCCCACGAACGTCAGAGCCAGCGCGCCCAGCTTCAACCCCGTGAGCGACTCGCCCAGGACGCGCCAGGCCAGCACTGCGACAATCGCCGGGGCCGTGTAGAGCAGCACCACCGCCGTCGTCACCCCCACCAGCACGATGGCATAGATATAGGCCACATAGAACACGGTCACGCCCAGCAACCCGTACCCGCCGACCAGCAGCCAGTCGGCCCGCCGCACCCGCAACAGATCACGCCGCCGCACCGCCATCCAGAGTCCCAGTACCGCCGCTCCGAAGAACGCCCGGTAGAACACCACCGTCAGCGGCGTCAGCCCGTAGTTGTCGATGGTCAGAGTATACACGGTGCCCAGCGTGCCCCACAGCAGTGCCGCCAGCACCACCAGCGCCACGCCCACCAAGGGCCGCCGCGCCTCGACGGGCGCCGGTTGGGCACGGGTGGCCACGCTCCCCACCCTGGTCTGTCCACCTATCATTTCGTCTTCCATTGCTCTATCCCGAATGATGCCTGAATTTCGCATCGACTGGGCTTCTTGTCACTCTGCGCGCAGCGAAGAGTCTCGCCGCCCGGCGCGCTCGGCCGCTCGTATCTGCGGCCTTGTCACTCTGCGCGCAGCGAAGAGTCTCGCCGCCCGGCGCGTCCCGGCTCTTCGTAGCGCCGGGCGCCTGCCGATCCCTTAACGATACCCGCAAACGCCGCCGGATGCAAACCTCCACCAGGCCGCGCAGGCGGCCTTCGTAACCGTTGCCCGCCCGTTCACGGACCCGGCGACCCGCAGCGGACGCCGGAGGCGGATTGTGCGACGTTTTTCCGCGCGAAAAGTTCCCGCAACGGATCATTCTTTCGGGGGAACCCGCGAGGGACCTAAATCCGTCTAATATACAGGGGGATTGCCCGATGTGTGCAAGGCGCGTTGGCCCTACAATGACGTAGAAGTTGCCGAATCCATCGTTGGCTCTGTCCCGGTTTGGAGGAACACCCGTGAAACCGCGTTTGATCTTGATAATCCTGGGGCTGGCGCTGCTGGCCCTGCTGGCGGCCTGCGGTGAGCAAGCCACGCAGCCGCCCGCGACGGCGACGCCCACGCCGCCCGTCGCATCCATGCCCACCACCCAACCGGCGCCGACCGGCACGCCCACCGTCCCGCCGCCCGCCACCGAGGTGCCGGCCCCGCCGGTGCCCTCAGATACGCCCGCGCCGCCCACGGCCACGCCGGTCCCGCCGACCCCCGTGCCGCCCACGGCCACGCCCGGCGTGACCCGCTACACCGTGCAGCCCGGCGATAACCTGACCGGCATCGCCGCGCGCTACGGCGTGAACGTGGATCGCCTGGCCCAGGTGAACGGCATTACCGACCCGAACATGCTCTTCGCCGGGCAGGTGCTGGTGATCCCCGACGGCTCCGCGCCACTCCCGCCCACGCCGACGGCCCCGCCCGGCCCGGTGGACGGCACGCTGGTCCATTACACCGTGCAGCCCGGCGACGGCGTGTTTGCCATCGCCCGGCGCTACAATACCACGGTGGACGCCATCGTGGCCCGCAACAATCTCGACAATCCGAATTACGTCATGTCCGGCCAGGTGCTGGAGATCGTGGTCGGCGACAAGACGAGCAAGCCCGCGCCGCGGCCCACCGCGACCCCGGTGCCCACGCTGCCGCCGGCCCCGCCCCCCGGCAGCCCGAGCGAGGGCAAGTGGATCGACGTGAACCTCAGCACGCAGACGCTGGTGGCTTATGAGGGCGACACGCCCGTGTTCACCACGCTGGTCTCGACCGGCGTGCCCGCGTACCCGACGGTGGTCGGCACGTTCAAGATCCAGACCAAGCTGCGCTACGACGACATGCGCGGCGGCTCCGGCGCCGATGCCTACTACCTGCCCGATGTGCCCTATGTGATGTACTTCTACACCGGCGGCTACGCCCTGCACGGCACCTACTGGCACCACAACTTCGGCCAGCCGATGAGCCACGGCTGCGTCAACCTGCCGACCGACGCCGCCGCCTGGGTCTACAACTGGGCACCCATCGGCACCACGATCCAGATCCACTGGTAGGCCAGTGGTTCTTGGTCCAGGCGCCAGATCACAAACGGGCCGCACCTGTTCGGGTGCGGCCCGCCTATTGTCTGTGATTGTATCAGATATACAACGCCGTCGGTTAGGTCTGATCGTTATCGTCTTCGCTTTCCTGATCCTCAAACACGGCGTTTATATCGCGCTTGCCATGAATGACCCGAACTACCTCAATGCCGTCAGGAAGAGGCCGATAGAAAATCATATGCGATGCTACAGGCAGACTGCGGAGTCCCTCACTCAACTCATCACGGGATCGGCCCATGCCCGGTTGCTCAGCCAGAACTTCGATCTTCTGTCGAATCTTACGCAGGTACGCTGTAGCACGGGCCTCACCGCTTTCAGCAGCAATATGACCCCAGATTTCAAGCAGATCCGTTAGCGCCCGGCGGTGGCGGATGATACGGGCCACTGCTTTATCGTCGTGTTCGCGTCGATTGGCTGGCGGGTTTGTTCTCTCGCGCCAAGCGTATCAGCGTATCAAGATCTTCCATGGGTTCTACAGGACTATCCAACCCCTCCTGAATAGCCTGGCGTAACCACGCGAGCTTAGCCTCCTGTTCGCGTTCGTACTCAGCCTCTCGCGCTATCTTCTCGCGCAACGCTTCGCGTAGCACTTCGCTTGCGTTATTGTACTGACCGCTTGCTACCTTCTGCTGAACATATTGCTCTAGTTGCGGCGTCAAATTAACATTCATGCTAGACCTCCATTCGCGCTTATCTTACACTCTATATTATCAAGGATTAGCAATCTTTGTCAAGAGCTTCATTGCTAACTATGATGATCTCGTAACACACATGCCGGAAACCGACGTGCCGAGGATGGACCAGCTTCGCATAATCCCTTTGGTCGGCAAGGAAATCACTTGTTAGGCGACCCGGCTGCATGCTTATTCCCCTTCATATCCCTCCTTATCTCAGCGTCCTCTGCGCCTCCGCGGTGCTACATCATTGGAACCAGATGCCGGCCAACCGCTTGACAGCCCCGCGCGCATCCTGCTATAATGGCCCAACAACCACATCAGCAATGACTGCGATCAGAACGAGTACCTGCCGTAGCGGGAGCACAGAGAGCCGGAGCGGGTGGAAGCCGGACTCAGCGCGGGCAGCGAATGGATCTGGGAGTCGCGCACCGAACGGGCCACTGGCCCCAGTAGACTGCGCCGGGCCGCTCCCCCGTTAGCGGGAGCCGGGTATCGACCTTGCAAAGAGGCAGGGTACTCGTCAGGAGCGCGCGAACCGGGCCGGGACACATCCGGCGGCGGGGAGCGCGGAATTAGGGTGGCACCACGAGACGGCTTTTGGCCCTCGTCCCTTGGCTGGGACGGGGGTTTTTTATTGCGTGGGGAAAGGGGAAGCGCCATGATCCAGGCAGCACTGGCGAAGTTGGTGGAGAAGCAATCGCTGACCATGGAGGAAGCCGAGGAGGCCATGGGCGAGATCATGGAGGGTCAGGCCACGCCCGCCCAGATCGCCGGCTTCCTGGTGGCCCTGCGGCTCAAGGGCGAGACCGAGGAGGAGATGGCCGGGTTCGTCACGGTCATGCGCGCCCACGCCGTGCCGGTCGAGGGGCCGGAGGGCGTGGTGCTGGTGGACACCTGCGGCACCGGCGGCGACGGGCGCCACACCTTCAACATCTCGACCGCCGCCGCCTGCGTGGCCGCGGGCGCCGGGGCCTACGTCGCCAAGCACGGCAACCGCGCCATGAGCGGGCGCTGCGGCAGCGCCGACGTGCTCGAAGCGCTCGGCGTCAATATCCAGTTGGGGCCGCAAGATGTCGCCCGCACGCTAGCCGAGACGCGCCTGGGCTTCATGTTCGCGCCCAAGTACCACCCGGCCATGCGCCATGCCGGGCCGGTACGCGCCGAACTGCGCGTGCGCACCGTCTTCAACCTGCTCGGCCCGCTGACCAACCCGGCGGGCGCCCGCGCCCAGGTCCTCGGCGTGGCCGACCCGCGCGCCGCCCTGATTATCGCCCGTGCGCTGGCGAAACTGGGCACTCGCCACGCGCTGGTGGTCCACGGCGACAGTGGCCTGGACGAGATCGCGCTGAGCGGCCCGACCATCTGCTATGAGATCCGCGACGGCCAGGAGCCGCGCCGCTTCACCATCACGCCCGAAGAGTTCGGCCTCAAATCGGCGCCTATCGCCGCCATCAAGGGCGGCCCGCCGCCGGAGAGCGCCGAAGTGGTTCAGCGCATCCTCGACGGCGAACCCGGCCCGCCGCGCGACGTGGTGTTGCTGAACAGCGCCGCCGCGCTCTACGTGGGCGGGCAGGTCGCCAGCCTGGAGGACGGCGTGGCCCTGGCCGCCGAGACGATCGACAGCCACGCCGCCGCCGCCGCGCTCGACCGGTTCATCGCCGCCAGCAACAACCGCCCGGCGCCCGCGGACACGCCCGCGCCGGTGCCCGCGTGAGGCTGGAGGCCGCCATGACCATTCTGGATACCATCGCCGCCCGCAAGCGCCTGGAGCTGGCCGAGCGCCGCGCCGCCGAGCCGTTGCCCGTGCTGGAACGCCGGGCGCGGGCCGCGGCGCCGCCGCGCGACTTCGCGGGCGCCATCACCCGTCCACCGGGCAGCCCCACCCCGCGGATCATTGCCGAGATCAAGCGCGCCAGCCCGTCGAAGGGGATGCTGCACCCCGACCTGGACCCGGCCCAGGTGGCCCAGGCGTATGCCGGGGGCGGCGCGGCGGCGCTCTCCGTGCTGACCGACCGCGACTTCTTCGGCGGCAGCTTCGCCGACCTCGCCGCCGCGCGGGCCGCTGTGTCGCTGCCGGTGTTGCGCAAGGACTTCTTGCTCGACGAGTATGGCGTGCTCGAAGCGCGCGCCAACGGTGCCGACGCGGTGCTGCTCATTGCCGCGTTGCTCGACGCCGCCACCCTGCGCCGCCTGCGCGAACTCGCCGCCGATCTCGGCATGGCCGCGCTGGTCGAAGTCCACGACGCCGCCGAGATGGCCGCCGCCGCCGAGTCGGGGGCGCGCATCGTCGGCGTCAACAACCGCGACCTGCGTACCTTCACAGTGGACCTGGACCTGACCGCGCGCCTGGCGCCGCTACGCCCGCGCGGCACGCTGCTGGTCGCCGAGAGCGGCATCCGCACGCCCGCCGACGTGCGCCGGCTGGCGGCCTACGGCGCCGATTGTCTGCTGGTCGGCGAGAGCCTGGTCACGGCGCCCGATCCCGGCGCCCAGTTGCGCGCGCTGCTGGGCGACCCGGTGCCCGCGTCCGTCGCGCCGGTGCAAGGAGGCCGCATATGAGCGATTCGCGCCAGGATACGCCCCGCGTGGCGGTGAAGATCTGCGGCCTGCGCGAAGCGGCCCACGTCGCCGCCGCGGTGACGGCAGGCGCCGGCATGGTGGGCTTTGTCTTCGCGCCTAGCAAGCGCCGGGTCACGCCCGCCGAGGCCGCGGCGCTGATCGCCGGGCTGCGCGCGCAACCGGGCACCGTGCCGCTGGCCGTGGGCCTCTTCGTCAACACGCCGCCGGAGGAGATCGCCGCCATGGTTGCCGCCACCGGGGTC
>DASSGZ010000313.1:0-11770 GCA_035693165.1 Chloroflexia bacterium
CCTGTCCGACGCCTACGTCGCGTTCTGCGCCGAGGAGATCCCGGCATTGATCGCCGAGATCTACCCCGGCGTCAGCCTGGACCCGGCGCGCCGGGCCGTCATCGGGGCGTCGCTCGGCGGGCTGATTTCGGTCTATATCGCCCAGCAGTGGCCTGATGTATACGGGCTGGTGGGCAGCTATTCGGGCGCCACACGCTACGACGATTACCAGGTTGAGCGGGAGTTGGAAGCGGCGCCCCCGTGCGCCGCGCGCTTCTACCTGGTGGCCGGGCTGTATGAGCGCTGCCTCAACCACCCGCACGGCGCGCCCGGCGGCCCCTGGGACCTGCTCGACAACCAGCGCCGCCTGGCTGCCGTCCTCGCCCGCCTGGGCACCGCCCACAGCGCGCACGAATACCCCGACGGCCACAACTGGGGCTTCTGGGCCGATCACCTGCCGGAGGGGCTAGCGTGGCTCTTCGGCAGTGCTGAGTGCTGAGTACGATAAGTCTATAAGCAAGAGAGGCGATCCTCAAGCGGATCGCCTCTCTCCTTTACTCGTCTTTCGTCGTCACTCAGCACTCAGCACTCAACACTCGTTAGCTATGCTGCTTGCCGGGGCCTTCATGGCGGCTGCCGCGACGGGCGGCACGGCGGCCTTCGCGGGTCAGCCAGGGATCGTCGGTCCATTGGAGTTCGGCGCGCCCAATGACGACGGTATCGCCCGGCGCCACGCCCGCCGCGGTCAGGGCCCGGCTGATGCCGCTTTTCTCCAGGATGTTCTGTAGCCGGTCCAGCGACTCCTCGTTATCCATGCGTGTCATGTTGACCAGGCGCTCGATCCGGGTGCCGAACACGCGGTAGAACCCATCCTCGACCTTCGTGACCGTGAAGTCGTTTTCGTCGAGGGTCGGGCGCAGGCGATGGGTGACGGCCTCCTCGTCCTCGCGCACGGGCGCGGGCGGCGCGGGAGCCAGGGCTTCGCGCGGCGGCAGTTCGCGCAGTTCGGCAGCGATGCGGCGCACCAGTTCGGGCACGCCCTGGCTGGTGGCCGCTGAGATCGCCAGCACCGGGTAACCGTGCGTGGTGAACCAGGTGCGCAGCTTGGGCCAGCGCTGCTGCACCTCGGGCAGGTCCATCTTGTTGATGACCACGATCTGCGGGCGGGTCGCCAGCGGCGCGCTGTACTCGGCCAGTTCATGATTGATGCGCTGGAAATCGGCGATGGGATTGCGCTGAGGCAGATCGGCGCCTTCCAGCGCGGCCAGGTCTTCTTCGGTGACGCCGGGATACAGGCCCGACGCGCCGTCGATCAGGTGGATCAGCAGGCGGCAGCGCTCGACGTGGCGCAGGAACTCCAGCCCCAGCCCCGCGCCGCTGCTCGCGCCCTCGATCAGGCCGGGGATGTCGGCCACGACAAACGCCTCGTCGTCCACGGCCACGACGCCGAGCTGCGGCTCCAGCGTAGTGAACGGGTAGTCGGCGATCTTGGGCTTGGCCGCGCTGATCTGGCTGAGCAGGGTCGACTTCCCGGCGTTGGGATAGCCGACCAGGCCCACGTCGGCGATCAGCTTGAGTTCCAGCAGTAGCGTGCGCTCCTGGCCCGGCTCGCCGTTCTCGGCGATGCGCGGCGCCTGGTGGACCGGCGTGGCGAAGTGGACGTTGCCCAGCCCGCCGCGTCCGCCCTTCGCCACCACCAGTTGCTGGCCCGGCTCGGTCAGGTCGAACTGCTCCATGCTGGTCACGGTCGGATCGATGATGTCCTCCTCGATCACCTGCACGACGGTGCCGGGCGGCACGTCGATGAACAGGTCCGCACCATTGGCGCCGTGCTGCTTCTTGGCGCGGCCGTTGCCGCCGTTGGGCGCGTCGAAGTGCTGCTTATGATAGAACGGCACCAGGGTGTTCAACTCGGGATTGACGCGCAGGATGACCGAGCCGCCCCGCCCGCCGTCGCCGCCGTCGGGGCCGCCGTTGGGGATGTAACGCTCGCGCCGAAAGGAGGCGCTGCCGTCGCCGCCCTTGCCCGCTTTCACATAGATTTTCGCTTTATCGTAAAACATGATCGCCCCTTCATTACTTGGCTCTGATATCTATTCAGTATACGTGCGGTGAGCAAGTTCCGGGCCTGCTATGCCGCGGCGAGCAGAGCCGCGGCCTGGCGGATCGAGATACGCTCGGTCTCGTGGGTCAGGGCAGTCTTGGCGGTGGCGAGGGGCAGCCAGTGGGGGATGTCCAGCTCCGGCGGCTGGGGCGCCGCGGGGCCACTATCGGGGTCCACGGCGATGAGGAAATGGTCCACCACCTTGGTGGTCGGGCGCCCGCTGCGCCCGGTGATCGGGTAGCGAATGGTGCGGATGAAGCACAGAATCTCCCCGCGCACGCCGGTTTCTTCTTCTAATTCGCGCAGCGCGGCGGCTGCCGCGGTCTCGCCGGGTTCGAGGTGGCCCTTGGGCAGCGACCAGTCGCCGTAGCGCGGGCGCTCCAGGCAGAGTACCTCCCAGCCGCCGTCCGCTGCCCGGCGCACGGGCACACCCCCGGCGGAGTGCTCTTCCTCGCCCTGGGCCGTGTGGATGGCGTAGTGCTCGTCGCTCATGCCGGGGCTTCCACCAGCGCGATCAGGTCGTCCCAGCCGGCCAGCAGCGGGTTGGCGCCCGCGGCCCGCAACTCGGCGGCGGATGTCGCGCCCCAGGGCACGCCGATGGGCCGCACCCCGGCGGCCTGGGCGGCGGCCAGATCGCTCGCCGCATCGCCCACGTAGGCCACGTGGTCCGGGTGGGGCGCGCGCCCCAGGCGCTCCAGGGCGCAGAGCAGGGGATCGGGGAACGGCTTGTGCCGGGCGGTATCTTCCAGCCCGATCACCGCGCCGAAATAGGGGCCGAGCGCGTGCAGGTTGAGGCCCATCTCCAGGATGCCGTGGCGCTTGCTGCTGACCAGGCCCAGGGCGACCCCGGCGGCCTGCAGGTGCGCCAGCATCTCGCGCGTGCCCGGCACCAGGTGTGCCAGCCGGTCGTGCCAGGCGTGGTTGTGTTCCTGGTAGGTGGCGTAGAGCAGTTCGCCCTTGCCGGGCGCGTAGGCTTCCAGGGCGGGGACCAGCGGCAGGCCGATGGTCGGCAGCACCGCCTCGCGGGGGATGGGTGCGCCGCAGTGGACTTCCGTGCAATGTTGCCAGGACGCCACGATCAGGTCCATCGTGTCGATCAGCGTGCCGTCCAGGTCGAAGATAATCGTGTGCAGCATACGAGTGGTCAGTGGCCGGTGGTCGGTGGTCAGTAAGACGACAAGATTCCGCTACCGAGTTATACCACGCGCGTGGTATGCGGCGCAATCATGCGTCTCTTAGCTGATCACCGGCCACCGGCCACCGACCACTATTCGAGGTAATCCTTCAGCTTCTTGGCCCGCGACGGGTGGCGCAGGCGGCGCAGGGCCTTCGACTCGATCTGGCGGATGCGCTCGCGGGTGACGCCGAACTCGCGGCCCACCTCTTCGAGCGTGCGGGCGCGCCCGTCCTTCAAGCCGAAGCGCAGTTGCAGCACCAGCCGCTCGCGCTCGTTCAGCGAGTCGAGGGCCAGTGCCACCTGCTCTTTCAGCAGGCGGTTGGAGGCGGCGTCGGCGGGGGCCAGCGCCTTGTGGTCCTCGATGAAATCGGCCAGGTGCGTGTCCTCTTCCTCGCCGATGGGCGTCTCCAGCGACACCGGCTCCTGGCTGATCTTGATGATCTCGCGCACGCGCTCGGCAGACATATTGAGGTCCTGGGCCATCTCCTCGGAGGTCGGCTCGTGGCCGAGTTCCTGCGACAGGCGGCGCTGGGCGCGGACGACGCGGTTGATCGTCTCGACCATATGCACGGGGATGCGGATCGTGCGCGCCTGGTCGGCGATGGCGCGGGTGATGGCCTGGCGAATCCACCAGGTGGCATAGGTGGAGAACTTGAAGCCCTTGGTGTAGCGGAACTTCTCCACCGCGCGGATCAGGCCGATGTTGCCCTCTTGCACCAGGTCGAGCATGGTCATGCCGCGCCCGATATACTTCTTGGCGACGCTGACCACCAGGCGCAGATTGGCCTCGGTCAGGTGGCGGCGAGCCGCGGTCGAGTCGGCGATAATATCGGTCCAGTAATAGCGCAGGTGCCCGGCCATCGCGGTCAGCATGGCGGCCAGGTCGGTCTCCAGCGGCCATTCCCAGGCATCGACGCGGGCGCGCAGGGGCGCGGGCAAGAGCTCAAACAGCAGCAGCGTGTGGCGCAGGTCGTCCTCCAACTGCTGCGGATGGTGGCCCATCTGGTTCGCCACGCCCTTGAGCACGGTGGGATCGAGTTGCGAGGTCGGGATGATCGCCGTGAGCACGTCGTGGCGCGTGGGCGGCAGCGACCCGCCGTACTGCGCGCAGTAGACCTCTTCGGCCAGCATCCAGCCCCGGCGGAGCTCGTTGTAGACCTCGCGGCAGATGAGCGTGCCGGGGATGGTCGCGGCGGGCCCCAACCCTAGCTCGCTCAGGTTGGCGACGAGTTGCTCCAGGAAGATGCCGCGCTCCATGCGCTTCGCCAGGGCGATCTCGGCGTCGGCGGTCAGCAGGGGCACGCGCCCGATCTCGCGCAGGTAGAGGCGCACCGGGTCGTCGGTGCCCACGCCGTCGAGGTCGGCGGTGAGGTCGACCATGATCGGGCTGCCGGGGCCGGGGGACTCGGTGGGCGGCGCCGGGGGCCACTCGGCTTCGTCGACGATCTCGACGTTGAGGTCCAGCAACTCGGCGTAGATCTCGTCCACCTCGGCGATGTGGGTTTCGGGGGCGGGTTGGACCTGGAGAATCTGGTCGGTCGTCACATAGCCCTGCTGCCGGGCGCGCTCCAGGAACTCGGCCACATCGCCGCCCGCGCCGGAATCCTCATCGGACCGGGCGGGCAGGTCGCACGCGGCGACCGTGTGTCCATCCTCCCCCAGCATAAAGGTGGCCCAGGGGGGGATGTCGTCCAACTCGGCGCCGTCGCCGGTCGCGAGTAGATCCCCTTCCTCGCCAGACGGGCTCCCAAGTTCCGCGCCTGGTTTCTCCGCAGGAGTGTAACGTTTGACCATACGAACCTCCTCTGGTGCTGTTGAATGGCCCCGATGAATGGTGTTGCGGGTTACCTCCGTGCCGATAACCCTCTCCTCCTGTCAGCGCTTGCTTTGTGCCGGTGTGCGCACCGGCGGCGGACCAACTCCGCGCTAAACCACCCTCATCGCCTGGGCGTGGGTCAATCCCGGCTGTCCCGGAAAACGGTACTACGGGCGGGTGTATATTGCAGCAATTGCGGGCGCATCTGGTCGAGCACCCCGTGCAGCCGGGCGATCGTTTCGGCGTCCCCAGTGGTCTGGGCTTCGGTGAGCAGCAACTGGCATTGTTGCAGCCACAGGTGATCGTCATAGGCGCTCAGCCGGCGCACGCGCTGGGTCAGTTCGCCCGCCAGGCTGAAAGGATAGATGTATGGTTCGAGTTCGGCGCGCGCCAGCAGGAAATCGTAATGCTCCTGCAGCGTGGGATCGACGGCGTCGCGGATAGCGGCATGGTCCTCGGCGGTCAGCGTGGCGCCGGGGCCGGGAGGCGGCAGGGTCGTCACGACCTGGGCCAGCGTCTCGGCGATCATGCGGTTTTCGCTGCGCGTGAAGCGGCCCGGTGTGGGTGCCTCCGGCAGCAGCATGGCGTCGGGGTAGCGCAGCAGCAGCGACAGCAGGTGCTCCTCGGGGGTCAGTTCCCGGCTCTGGCGCACTTCGGGCTCGGCGGGGGCGGGCGCCGCCGCGCGGGTGGCGCGCTGGCCGCGGGGCAGGGGCGTGCCGGTGCCGGTGCGGGCCACCGCCTGCTCGATGGCCGCCAGCGGACTCTGGGTCACGGTGGCGACTTTCTGCATGTAGTGGGCGCGCTGCACCGCGTCGCCGATGGCGCGGATCAGCGGGGCCACCTGGCGCACCGCCTCGCTCTTGCCGTGCGCCGTGCGCAGGTCCACGTTGCCGGTGACGACGCCGATGAAATGGTCGGCGACCGGCTGAGCGGCGTCCAGCAGGGTATCCCAGGCGGCAGGGTCCTGCAACAGCAGTTCGTCGGGGTCTTTGCCGCGCGGCAGCGCCATGATGCGGATCTCGGAGTCCATGCGCCGTTCGATGCCCAGCATCCCGCGCGGCCCCAGCACGGGCACGCGCACGCGCTCCATGCTGCCTTCCAGCACCTCGGCGCCCTTGAGCGCGGCCAGGTCGCCCGCGCTGTCGGCGTCGAGGGCGAGCACGATGCGGCGGGCCGACTTCTTGAGGATGGTCGCCTGCTTATCGGTCAGCGCCGTGCCCGACGCCCCCACGACGTTGGCGTGGCCGGTCTGGTGGGCGATCAGCACGTCCATGTAGCCCTCGACGATGACGGCGCACTGGGCGGCTTTGATCGCGGCGCTCGCCTGGTCGATGCCGTAGAGCGTGGCGCTTTTGTCGTAGATGGGCGTCTGCGGCGAGTTCATGTACTTGGGCGGGCGGTCGTCCAGGGCGCGGGCGCCGAAGCCGGTGGTGTGGCCGCGCAGGTCGCGGATGGGGAAGACCAGGCGGTTGCGGAAGCGGTCAAAATAACCCGCGTTCTCGCCCTCGCGCTCGATGATCAGCCCGGCTTCGAGCAGTTCGGCGTTGCTGAAACCGCGCTCGCGCAGGTAGTTGGCGGTGGCGTCCCAGCTATCGGGCGCGTAGCCGACGCCGAAGCGGGCCATCGTCGCCTCGGTCAGCCCGCGCTCCTGGGCATAGGCGCGGGCGGCCTTGGCCCCCTCGGCGGACGAGCGCAGCAGCAGGTTGTGATAATAGAGCGCCGCCGCCGCGCACGCCTCGTACAGTCGCTCGCGCTGGCGGTCGGCGGCCGCTTCGCCTTCGTCGCGCGGGGCGATCTGCACCCCCGCCTGCCGGGCCAGCCGGGCCAGCGCATCACGGAACTCCAGCCCCTCGGTGTTCATCACGAAGGCGAAGATGTCGCCGTTGGCGCCGCAGCCGAAGCAGTGGTAGCTCTGCGTTTCGGGGAACACGACGAACGACGGCGTCTTCTCGCCGTGGAAGGGGCAGAGGCCCTTGTAATTGCGCCCGCTGCGCTGCAACGGGGTGCGCGCCTGCACCACTTCGACGATGCCCAGCCGCGTTTTTATTTCGTTGATCGCGTCTGCATTAGCCATACAAGTGCTGCGTCCTGAGCGCCGGGTACTACGGTGTAACTCGCGCGTCGCGGCCTCCGACTCTAGATCGACCAGAGCCGCGGCACGTAAAGTTCGCTGAACTTCTGAATGGCGTAGCGATCGGTCATGCCCGCTATATAGTCGACGACGATGCGCTCCCGCGGTTCGTCCCGCGGGTTGCGGGCCATCTCGGCGGGAATCTCGTCAAAGTGGGCGCAATAATGCTCGTAGAGCGCGCGGATCATACCGTGAACGCGCTCCTCCTCGGCCTTCGCCGCCGACCCGACGTAGACCCGCTCGAACAGGAAGGCTTTCAACTCGTCGGCGGCGGCCAGCACGTCGGGCGAGAAATGGATATCGACGCTGTCGGGGCTGGGCAGCGGCGCGCCCGGCGGCGGGTAGGCTACGTCCCAGTTGACCTCGACCAGATTGCAGACCAGCGTGTTGATGCGCTCGGAGTGGCTCCCGCCGAGCACGGCGTTGCAGCGGCGCGGCAAATCGGCTTCGGTGATAATGCCGGCCCGGATCGCGTCGTCGATGTCGTGATTAATATAGGCGATGCTGTCGCTGATCTTCTGGACCTTGCCTTCGAGGGTGCCCTGGCCCGCGCCTTCGCCGCTCATGCTCTCGCTGGTGGGGGTGGCGTGGGGCAGGGCCATGCGCACTTCATAGGTCAGGTTCAAGCCCTGCCCGTCGCGCGCCAGGTAATCGACGATACGCAGGCTCTGGTCGTTGTGCCGGTAGTTGGGGTCGTACACTTCGCGCAGCGCATCCTCGCCCGCATGGCCGAAGGGGGCATGGCCCAGGTCATGCGCCAGGGAAATGGCCTCTACCAGGTCTTCGTTCAGGCGCAGCGCGCGGGCAATCGTCCGGCCAATCTGGGCGACTTCCAGCGTGTGGGTGAGCCGCGTCCGATAATGGTCCCCGGTGGGGGCAATGAAGACCTGCGTCTTGTGCTTGAGGCGGCGAAACGCCTTTGAGTGAATGATCCGGTCGCGGTCACGCTGGAACGCCGTGCGAATGGCATCCGGGGGCTCCGGGCGCATCCTGCCGCGCGAATCGGCTGCTTTGGTCGCCAACGGGGAGAGACGGTCACGCTCTTCCTGCTCAATGCGTTCGCGAACCTGGGCGTAGTTCATCAAATGGCTAAGTTCGCCTCTCCAAGAGCTGATCGCCGTCACAACGACACTCCAGTATAGCATATCCCCCGGTGGTCTGTATAGGGGGTAGGGCAGATTGCCCGGCCTGTTCCGGTTGCGTTATCGTGCGCCGGATAGGACGATTCGCCTGGTGCGCGCGGCCTTATTCGGCCGGTGCCTGTATAAACATGAATTGCGGGGAGTGAAAACATCGCATTATAGCACCGATTACCTTACCAAATACCTTACCAAACTGCCGTGCGGCAAATTGTGAGGAAATCGTGACCTGCCGGGCGAGCGCGGCAGTGGCTAAGAGGCCAACGGGATTTTGCGTTATAGGGGCCGGTTTGAAACCGGCCTGCCGGCTGGCCGAATCCGCCCATCGGCCTACCAATCGTAGGGACCGGTTGCAAACCGGCCTGCCGGCGGCCCGCTAGACGAGAACTTCGCGCAAGAAGTCGCTAGGGGCCCACATCGGGAAGGCGTGGCCGAGCACGGCTTCGACGGCGGGTTGCTTGTTGATGCGCCGGGGCGTGCAGGACAGGAAGTCGCTGGCCCCGGCCAGCACGGCGCAGGCGATGTGCCGGCTGTCGCCCGGCTTGAGGCCCGCTTCCGCCGTGAGCCGGGCCGCCAGGGCGTCGACTTCGGGCGAGGCCGGGACGACGGTCTGGGCGAACTCGCGCAGGGCCTGCTCCAGCGCCTGCACATCGGCGTTGGCCCGTGCGCACTCGTCCACGACGGCGAAGGACGAAACCAGTTGCGCGTTGCCCGCCTGGATAGCGTCCACCAGCGTCTGCACGGCGCGGATCTCGCGGCGGTTGGTGCCCACCGCCGGGTCGTCGAACGGGCGGCCATAGACGCTGGTGTCCAGGTAGACGACAGGGATGGCGTCGGGATCGCGCTCCATGGGGATCTCCTTCCGCTTAGCCCTCCAACCGATCGTAGGGGAAGGCGACTTCGACGCCGGTGCGGCTGAAAAACTCCTCGGTGACGGCGCGGATCCGGTCGGCGGTGGCCGGGTCGGCGGCGCGGCGTGCTTCCACCGGATTGTCGGGGCCGCCGCTGAGGTCTACGGCGACGTGGCCGCTGCCGGCCTCGAAGGCGACCCGCCCCACGGCAAACCCGGTGCCGCTCAGGGCGCGGCTCAGGTCGCGCACCAGGCCCAGTTTGCGGATCGCCTCGCGCACGGCGTTGCCCAACTCCCCGCCCGCCGCGCTCAGGTCGAGGTCGGCTTGCGCCCAGGCGCGCGGCTCGGCATCACGGTCGATGGCGGCGCGGGCGCCGCGGGCTTCCCTATATGCAGCGATCAGGTGCTCAATTTCGTTACGCATAGCCTTGTTATACCATATCTGTGCCCCGCCGCCGAGATGCGGGGGCACCGGCGCCCGGCCCCTGGAAGAGGCGGGCTAGCGCAACGAAACCCGCCTGCGCGGGCTGGAGGAGTCAAGACAGGCCGCGTGGGCGGGCTTGGTACAGGTAGCCGGAGGTTTGAGCCTCCGGGTCCGGTGGGCGGTTCCCTTGCGGGCGCCCGCCGGGTATGGTATGCTGA
The DNA here is from genome assembly GCA_035693165.1 of Chloroflexia bacterium. Taxonomy (GTDB): domain Bacteria; phylum Chloroflexota; class Chloroflexia; order QHBQ01; family JAICKM01; genus JAICKM01. Next base: position 9,839 of record DASSGZ010000313.1, read on the forward strand.
CGGGCGGGAGAGGGGCACCCTCCCCGGAGAGGTACGCAACGGATGGTCGTGCGCTTCGTTATTTATGGCCTGTTGGGCTGGTGCATGGAGATCGTCTGGACGGCCCTGCCCAAGCGCCGCCCCATTGACTGGCGGTTGCCCGGCCATACGTACCTCTGGATGTTTCTGATTTATGGCCTGGTGGCGCCGCTGTATGAGCCGCTGCACGATGCCCTGCGCACGGCGGGCGTGGCCTGGCCGCTGCGCGGGGGGCTGTATGCCGCGGGCATCATGGGCGTGGAGCTGGTGACCGGCTGGCTGTTGGAGCGACTGACCGGTCGTTGTCCGTGGGACTACAGCGCCACGGCGCGCTGGCACTGGCGCGGCTATACGCGCTTCGATTACGCGCCGCTCTGGTTCCTGGTGGGGTTGGCCCTGGAGCCGTTGCACGACTTCCTGGTGCGCCTCACTCCGGCGATCACCGCGGCGCTGGCACTCTAGAGGGTCCTTCTGTTTATGGGTAGACTAACACCTTTTGGCTCACTGGTCTTGCTGATCCTGCTCGTCGCCGTCGTGGGTGGCTTGCTGGCGATGACCGACAATCTGCGCTGGCCGCCTTTCGGTATCACCCTGGCCGCCCCCACCCCGATTGTGGTGACGGCCACCCCGAACCCGAGCAACCCGCCCGCTGCCACCAGCGTGGCGCTGGTGCCGACCAACCCGCCGGCGGCCCCCAACATTACCGCCGCGCCGACGGCGCCCCCGCCGACGGCCACCAGCACGCCGACCGCGACGCCGACGGCCACCAGCACGCCGACGCCGACTCCGCCGGGCCTGGCGTATGTCGGCGCCATCGACGTGCCGGGCCTCGATGCCGGTCCCGGCGGCCCGCAACCGGCCGCCACGGACCCGGAGACCCACCGGCTCTACGTCATGACCACCAACGGCGCGGGCCGGGGCATCCTCGGCGTCTACGACGAGACGAACCTGCAAAAGCAAAAGGACATCCCGCTGGACCTGGAGGGCATGACGCTGAACACGGTGGCCCCGGTGCCCGTGCTGGTGCATGGCCCCACCAAGCGGATCTACGTGGTGGCGCCCAACGGGCGCATCGCGGTCATCGACAGCAACGCCCTGGCCGAGACGCGGTCCTTCAATCTGGGGCAGCCCATTGATCACGCTTTCTTGAACCCCGACGGCACCAAGCTGTACGGCTTGCTGAGCGACCAGCCGGGCAGCGGCGGCCCGTTGCTGCGGATGCTCGACCTGCAGAAAGTGACGACGAAGGGGATCAAGATCCCCAGCGGGTGGGCCGCCGACAGCGCATTCGTGGACGGCACGACGCTCTACCTCACCGGGCGCGAGGGTCTGTTGCCGATGGATATGCGCTACGATATCTTCGGCGGGCCGATCCAACTCGGCTTCGAGCCGTTGTTCCCGCTGTTCGACGGCAGCGCCCGGCGGCTCTTCGCCTGGCGCCAGCCGCAGACGGTCCCGCTGGTGCCGGAGATGGTCGTGCTCGATGCGGGCAACTGGCAGGTGTCGGCCAAGCTCACGCATGACGGCTGCCCCTGCTTGCTGGCCTATGGCGGCGGGCGGCAGCGCGTCTACCTGGCCGTGCCGCAATCGCCGGGCCGGGTGCTGGCCTACTCGCTCGGCGATAAGCTGGCGACGCACGATGACCTCGTGCTGAATACGGTGCCCGCGCTGAACATCCTGCCCAGCGCCAGCGCGCCGCGGCTCTACGTGCAGAGCAGCGGGCCGCACGCCATCCTGGTGCTGCAAGACAACGGCCCGGCCCCCGGCCGCCAGCCCACCGTGGTGGACGTGACCCGGTAGGACCGGCGCGGGCGGTTTATCCCGGCGCAGCCAGGTGGTTTGAACCCGCCGGTCGCTGGGGGCGGCAGGCGCCATAAATGGCGCCGCTACGGATTGTGGCCCTGTAGCGGCGCC
>DASSGZ010000314.1:0-4772 GCA_035693165.1 Chloroflexia bacterium
TTGTTCCGGCGCCTGGCCGTCTTCCAGGGCGGGCGCACACTAGAGGCCATTGACGCGATCTGCAACGGTGACAGTGCTCTAACTGTGAATGTGCTGGATGGCGTCGAAGCACTAGTACACTTGGGCCTAAATGAGCCAACATTTAAGCGGTCAAAGCCTTGCCCCGATACGTCCAGGCAAACGGCTTCGCCATCGTCCGGTTGTAGTACTCGATGAAGGCCATTACTTTGGCCTCCAGTTCCTCCACCGAGCGCAAGCTGCCCCGTTTCAGCAGCTTGCGCCCTAGGATGCTCAACCAGATCTCGATCTGGTTCAGCCAACTGCTATGCCTGGGGGTGTAGTGAAACACAATCTTATGGCTCCCATCACTCAAGAAGGCGCTGCGCGACGCGCAGTTGTGCAGGATGCCGCGCTTGCCCTTCACCCCCAACTCGATCTCCAGCCCACTCGCGGCGGCCACGTAGCGCACCAGCGTCTCCGAGCAGTGGATGTCCCGGTTGTCGACCACGAAATGCCACTGCTCCACGCTGCTGTCACTGCTCACCGTGCGCTGCACATGCGCCGCGCAGTCGGCTTCGGTGCGCGTTGGCCCACTGCTGGGGCTAACCACCTCACCCGTCGCCACATCCAGGTTCAGCATGAAGCTGCGCGTGCCGTGGCGGAAGTACTCGAACTCGCGGCGCTCCACGCGACCCGGCGCCATAGGCAGGCTCGGATGCTTGCGCTCCAACGCCTGCACGCCGGTCATTTCATCACAACTGATCACCCGTTGCCCGGCTTGGGCCAGCGCCGGGGCCTGCTGATAGATCCGGCACACGTCCGCCACTTTGCTGGCGAGATCCGGGTCAGCGGGCGGCGTCAGCCAGTAGCGGCTGAGATGGGGTTTGAGATCCCCCTTTTGAGCAGGCGGGCCGCGTGGCGCGCCGAGATCTGCTCCAGGATACCCCGACTCTTGATTTCGTCGGCCAGTTCGCGGCTCGTCCACTGGCTGATGGGGCGCCCGGAACGGGCGGGGAGTTCACAGGCGAGGGCGACGATTTGGCAGACCGCCTGGCTGCTGATACGGGCCGGACGGCCAGGGCGGGGCCCATCCTCCAGGCGCGCGCTGACCGAGAGGTGCGCCAGCGGCACCGCGGTCAAGTCGCGCCAGCGCTGGCGCCAGAGGCGGACCATCGCGCGGCTAACGCCGAGGGCGCGCACAATCTGGGCGTTGTTGAGGCCGTCGGCTGCCGCCAAGACAATCCGAGCCCGGAGTGCCACTTGCTGAGGCGTAGAATGGCGGCGCAACAACTCGTCGAGTGCTTGGCGCGCGGCGGCGTTCAGTTCGATCATCGGCGGTTTAGGACCACGCATCGGCTGGTACCTCCAGTTGGTGTCGCAGCCATTCTACTATAGTTTCATTTAGGCCAAGCTGTACTAGTTGGTCATAGCTTGCTCGTGACACGGGCCGGGCAGGACGGCGAGCCGCGCTTCGTGATGCTGGAGACCATCCACGAGTACGCACGCGAAATCCTGCAGCAAGGCGGAGAAGCGCCCGCCCCGCGCCAGGGTCACGCGCAATACTTTCTGCGCCTGGTTGAGCAGGTCGAGCGCGAGTTGCTGGGACCGCGGCACCTGGCCTGGATGAATCGCCTGGAGGATGAACATGATAATATCCGGGCAGCGCTGCGCTGGGCGCTGGACACCGGCGCGGTGGAGGTAGCGCTGCGCCTGGCCGGTGCCCTCTGGTTGTTCTGGTGGACGCACGTGCACTACCGCGAGGGACGGCAATGGCTGGAAGAAGCACTCGCACAGGCGCAACGTGGCAATGAGCACCCGGTTGCCGTTCCACCCAAGGTCTATGCAAAGGCGCTCAATGCCCTGGGTCTCATGGTGCAACCGCTGGGCGAGTTCGCCTTAGCCGAGAAGCTATTCACAGAAAGCCTGGCCATATTCGAGCAGGCGGGAGACCGCTGGTGGACGGCGGAAGTGCTGCAAAACCTGGGGGTCCTAGTCGGTAATCTTGGTCAAATAGCAAGGGGCCAGCAGTTGTGTGAGCAGAGCCTGGCGATCTGGCGGGAAGTGGGCGAGCCATTCTGGGGCATGGGGCGGGCCCTTCACAATCTCGCTGCCCTAGCAATGGAGCGCGGCGATTACGAACAGGCTGAGCATCTGTTCGAGGAGAGTCTCGCGTTAGGCGCTGATAGCGGTAAACACATACAAAACTTGCGCAATATCCAACACTTGGCGCGGTTACGGCTCCGCCAGCGGGATTATGCTCGGTGCGCCAGTCTGTTGCAGGATGCACTGACCCAGGCGCAAGAGCTCGGTCATAAGGAAACGACGGTAGAGTGCTTGCGAGATTGGGCTGAACTCCTTGCAGCATCGGGACAGATCGAAAGGGCAGCCAGGCTCTTTGGCGCCGTAGATGCGATCTACGCAGCAAATGGCCTTGTGGAGCCGCCCCTCGACCAGACCCCCAGCGACGAGGTCCGGGCAGCGTTACGAGCACAAGTCGGCGAAGCGGTGTGGCACCAGGCCTGGCAAGAGGGGCGTACTATGACCCTCGACGCCGCCATCACCTACGCATTCGATAAAGATCCCACACCGGATTGAGCAGCTAGCTCTGCGCGGTGTGGGACTAGAAAGCAACTATAATAACGAGTGGGACATGGTAGAGCTTGCAGGCCATGCGTAGCCCATCGTCAGTCGATCTATGTAGCCACGGATGTAGCCAAACAGGAAGACGCGGGTGGACCTAATGGATGAATTGAGATGTTAGCTGCCCTAAAATTAGACGTAAATTGAACCAGCAGACACCAGCAGACGCTTCTTGGTCGGACTTTTAATCAGGGGGTCCTGGGTTCGAATCCCAGTGGGCTCACCCCAGAATTAATCTAATATTAGCCCAATCGAAAATATTACACAGGAAGTGTACATCGTACTTGTAGCCGCCAATGTAGCCAAACTCTGAAAATAGTTTCCCCCTGCGCTTCGTTTCTCCCCGTCAACATACGAGCCATACTGCGGCCTACCTCTGGTTCGACTTGCGCGTCGGTGTGGTCATAAGGATTTATGGTAGCCTAATTTGGCTATGGACTAACACTTCCACGGCGGCCCGCAGGAGGCCAGGCAACAGCGGCAGCCTCGTCGCGCGGTGCGACCCCTGACAGAAGAGTGATGTGTCGGAGCGCGTTACGTTGGAAGAACACTGTTTCCGCTACGGTCTGTAACACGATGTCGAATCGGAGCGCCTAGTCATTGCCATGTTCAGAACGCTACACCAGCGACGAGGATCACGTTGGCGTAGTAGGTGAACTCGCCGGTACGGATGACAGCGCGGGCGTTCTGCGTCTGCCGCTTGAACTCCGTATGGGGCACTTCCTGCACAGGGATCGCCCCGAGAGCCGACAGCAGTTCGTCGTGAAAGCCGGGGCTGACCTCACGCTGCTCGCTTGCGATGATTACCGATTCGACGGCCAGGTCTTCCAGGATCGGGCGCAGAACCTGCATGAAGGAGGGAACCCCGCCGCTGATCGCCAGGTCGATGCGCTGCACACCAGGCGGCACGGGCAGGCCCGCATCCGCAATGACCAGTGTATCTGTGTGCCCCAAGCGGGCGATCAGGTCGGAAAGCTCGTGGTGCAAAATGCCGCGTTTCTTCATCGTGGCGCCTCCTATACGTGGCTCTTGAGGAATTCTTCTATTTCCAGCTGGGTGGGCAGGGATGGTTGTGCCCCTGCTCGCGTCACTGCCAGCGCTCCGGCAGCATTCCCCCAACGCAGGGCGTGCTCCGGCGGCATGCCGCCGGCCAGGGCGACTGCGAAGGCACCGACAAAGGCGTCTCCCGCCGCTGTAGTGTCCACGGCCTGCACCGCGAAAGAGGCAGCTACCACGCTCGTGCTATCCCGGCTGAGCAGTAATGACCCTTCGGCGCCGAGCGTCACCACTACGGCCCTCGCCCCCAGGGTCTGCAACGCGCGTGCCGCATTCTCGGCGCTGGCGGCGGCCGCGCCGGCCAGCAGGCCCGCTTCGACTTCGTTGACTATCAGGTAATCGACCTGGGCGAGGAGCGCCGGCGGCAAAGGTTGGGCCGGAGCGGCGTTCAGGATCAGCGTGACACCGCCGGCCTGCGCAAGTTCTGCGGCATATTGGACCACCTCTAGCGGGATCTCCAACTGCGTGAGCAAAATGTCCGCGCCGGTGATGAGGGGACGAGCGGCGTCGATATCGGCCGTCGTGATCCGCCCATTGGCCCCTGGAACAACAATGATCGTATTCTCGCCGCTGTCTTCCACCGTGATAAGAGCGACCCCCGTGGCCTGCCCGTCGTCAACCATCAACCGGTCAGTGCTGATGCCCTCTTGCGCGAGATTGTGCCGGAGTACACCACCAAAGGCGTCGCCGCCTACCCGGCCAATCATCCCAACTTCCGCATCTAGACGTCGCGCGGCCATAGCCTGATTGGCGCCTTTACCACCGGGGATCGTCTGGAACACCCCGCCGAGGATCGTCTCCCCCGCGATCGGGAACCGCGGCACGCGCACCACCAGGTCCATGTTGATGCTCCCGACCACGGCCACTTTTGCCATCGTGCTGCCTCCTTGCCGCGACTTTCGTGACATGCGACGTACGTGCCAGGGCAAACCGAACAGGGAGGGTGTTGCGGATACAACACCCTCCCCACCGGCACTACTTATCTGCTCCTATTTAGGTCCGAACACACCGAACTGATCGGCATTCTGAGGAGTGACCAGTACGCAGTCCACCGACTGCTTCTCCGGTTGGCTGGC
>DASSGZ010000315.1:0-22125 GCA_035693165.1 Chloroflexia bacterium
CGCGCTTCGTCCGCGAGCATATGGACCTCGATCCGGAGGAACTGTGCTGGCGCTGCGAGCAGGCGGTCCGCAACTACGATCCCTGTATCTCCTGCGCGACGCACTTTCTCAAGCTGACCGTCGAGCGGGACTAGGATCGGCTTCGTTGGAGGGGCATCGATGAATCAGGGTAGGGAGCCAGAGTCCGTATCCCTGCCGCTGGTGATCGGCGTGGGCAACGCCTATCGCGGCGACGATGCCGCCGGGCTGCTGATCGCCCGGCGCGTGGCGGAGGCAGCACCGGGCGCGGCGCGCGTGGTCGAGGAGAGCGGGGAAGGCGCGGCCTTGCTGGAAGCCTGGCGCGACGCCCCGTTCGTGGTGCTGTGCGACGCGGTGCAATCAGGCGCGGCGCCCGGCACGGTGCACCGGCTGGCGCCCGATCGGGCGCCGGTGCCCACCGGGTTCTTCCGCTACTCGACCCATGCCTTCAGCGTGGCCGAGGCCATCGAACTGGCCCGCGCGCTGGGCGAACTCCCGCCGCGGATGCTGGTGTACGGCATCGAGGGCGCGGACTTCGCCGCCGGTACGGCCCTCTCGCCCACCGTGGCCGGGGCCGTGGCCGCGGCCGTGCGCGCGGTAGTCGCCGATCTGCAAACGTACAACAAGGAGTGAGGCCCCATGCATGAAACCCCGGTGATTGCCGACCTGCTCGGCACCGTGAACCAACTGGCCGCCGAGCACCACGCCCGCCGGGTGGTCCGGATCGGGTTGGTGGTGGGCGCGCTGGTCCCGGCGAGTCCGGATCATCTGCGCGAGCACTTCCTGCTGGCCGCCGCCGGGACCCTGGCCGAAGGCGCGCGGCTGGACATCCGCCTGCTGCCCGATCCGGCGGACCCGCACGCGCAAGCCATCCGGTTGGAAAGCATCGAGATCGAGGATGCCGAGTAGGCGCCCACACGCGCCGCGGGTAATCGCCCCTGGCCGGCGCGCCGCAGGGGTTGGTGATTGGGAGGGGAGGGATTATGTGTCTGGCAGTACCGGGGAAGATTCTCGAAATCCGCGCCGAGGCGCCGTTGCGGCGCAGCGGGCGGGTCGATTTCGGCGGCGCGATCCAGGAGGTGAATCTCGTCTCTGTGCCCGAAGCCGGCTTGGGCGACTACGTGATCGTGCACGCCGGGTGCGCGGTCACCACCATCCCGGAAAGCGACGCGCGGCAAATCCTCGACTACCTGGCGCAGATGGCGGATCTGGTTGCCGGCGAGGCGGGCGCGCGATTAATAGCCGAGTAGTTGGGGCAGCCAGATGCCGAGCAGATAGCCGCCCAACCCGGATACCGAGCCGACCAGGACCACTTCCGCGGCGCTCTTGAGCAGGTTGAGCCGCGCCAGCCGCCCACGGAACACCCCGATGGCCGCGAGCACCACGAACGTCAGCGTCAGCGACATGAGGAACGCCTGCTGCAGCGGCATGAAGAAGTAGGCGATGAGCGGCACGATGGAGGCCAGCATATACGAGCCGCCCATGGTCAGGCTATCGACGATGCGGACCGTGTCCGGTTCCAGGTCGAGGCCCAGTTCTTTTTCGACCATGGTTTTCTCGAAGGCCGGCGGGTTTTTGTGCAGGCGCTGGGCAATGACCCGCGCATCCTCCGGGCGCACACCCTCGCTTTCGAGGATGACGATCATTTCGTTGAACTCGTATTCCGGCGCGGTGCGCATGCGGTGCAGTTCGGCGGCGACTTCGGCCTGCTGCACCTGGGCCTCGGCGCGTCCGGAGAGGAATTCGCCCGCGCCCATTGAGAGCGCCCCGGCGAACGCCTCGGCTAGCCCCGCCACGATGACGGCGCGCACATCGCCGGTGCCGCCGGCCACGCCGCTCACCACGCCCAGCGGCACCAGCAGGCCATCCAGGGAGCCGAACACAAACTGGCGAATGCGCCCCAGCCGGGCCACGCGGTCTTTTTCGCTGAGAATCGCGGCGCGGTCGGCCACGGCCATGGGGTGGGCCGCCGACGGCGGGCCGGGGGCGGGCGGTTCAGGCGGCTGCTGCATGATCGTTCATTCTCCCTTGCCTGGGTCTGGCGCCGGCACGGGCCGCATAGCCGGTGTCCCTGGCTCTCTGCCCTAGCAAGAACCATGCGCGTTGTGCTCACCGCTGGTCGCAGGCAAAGAAAACCCGTCGCCGGCTAAACCGGCGACGGGTTGGAAGTGATGCGCGCGCGGCGCGCGTTGCTTAGACGGCGGTGTTGCCGCGTGTAACCAGGCGCACGAGCCAGATCACGATGACGGCGCCGATGAAGGCGACCGGGATGGTGACCCACCAGGAGTTGCCGCTCATGCTGAAGTCGGGGTTAATCAGGCTGACCAGGAACCCACCGACGAAGGCGCCGATGATGCCCATGATGATGTCGCCGATCAAGCCGTAGCCACTCTTGCCCATGAACATGCTCGCCAGCCAACCGGCGATCGCGCCGACAATCAACCAACCAATCAGTGATAACATCGCGTAATACCCCCCTTATCGTGGGTGCCTGCCCCGGCAACATCACACTGCGCACCCTGCCGGCGACAGACGAACAATCCGTAAATCCGCTTGGGGCCAGTGCCCCACTTGCCTGTTGTATAGGCAAAGTGCGTGCCACGGCCGGGCTTGCTCCCTGTTTGCCGGCCTGTGCCTGCGGCGCTCCCCATGGTTGCGGGGGTACGCCATGATGTTGCATCCAGTGGGAGCAACCTCGCCCCCGGCCCCGCCGCAGGGCGCGTGCCGTGCCGGTTGGCTCCCCCTTCTCGCGACGGGAAGGAGGCCGGGGGTTAGGGTGGTCGGGCACCTGCATGCCGCCCAGTGGGCGCAACACCCTGACGCGCCCGCTATTGCGGGGGGTTGTTGCGGCTCTGTGTGCTGTGTGATACTGCGGCCAGAACACATTGGCATAACCTTCTGACCGCGGTCAGGGCAGTGCGAAATCGTGTTCCCCGGCGGCCCCGGTCCGGCTTATTCGCCCGCCAGTTCGCCGATGACCTGCGCGCGGGCGCCCGCCACCTTGGCGTTGGCCGGCACATCCTTCGTGACCACCGCCCCGGCCATGACCAGGGCGCCGGGGCCGATGGTTACGCCCGGCAAGATCATCGCGCCCGCCGCGATCCAGGCGCCGTCGCCAATCGTCACCGGCGCGGGCTTGATCGCCCCCATGCGGTGCTGCGGCGGCCCGATTTCGTGGTTGCTGGTGACAATCACCACGTGGTGGCCGATGCCCACGTGTTCGCCGATATGCACCGGCGCGTTGAGGTCGATGAAGCACGGGGTGTTGATGAAGGTGTGGGCGCCGATGTGCAGGCGGGGATAGATGTCGCCGTCGCCCCGGATGTCCAGCGGCCCGGCGAGATAGACTTTGCGCGCGATATGGCGGAACCCGCAGGCCCGGTAAATGGCGCTGCGCACGTTCCCGAACAGGCTATACGGGATGCAGCGCTGGAGCGCCTGCGCCGCGCCCAGGCGCAGATGGAGCACGAGCCGCTGTGCGCGCAGGTAGCGCCCCAGCCGGGACTCGCTGCGCTTGCCGGCCTCCACGCCGGGGGCCGCCCGATCCGCCGATAGATCTGTCACACTCGCGTCCTTTCTTCACCCCGCTGTCACCACTGCACCGTGGGCCGCCCCGCTACGGCCCGGCCAAACGATCTTATTGTACCGCACTGCGCAAGATCGCGCGGGCCAGGCGCGCGGAGGCGCAAATGGCATGGTTTGTGCGCGATCCTGGATGCACGCGCCGAGCCACATTTGGATACAGATCACGGAGGAAAGGAAGGCCGCTGGTGGCTGTCGTATCGCTGTTCCTGACCCCCGCGCGGATGAGTGCGGAGGTGGACTCCGAAGGCAACGTCTATGAGGGGCGGGTGGGGGAAGACCCCGGCAGCCCCGTGGGCGCCGTGGACGCGGCCACCGGCACGGTCTATCGCCGGCGGCGGGGTGGGCAGTTGCGCCGCGTCGGGGAAGTCGACGCCGAGGGCGTGGTCTATGTGCTGGAGCGCCAGGGATTCTGGCCCTGGGCGCGCGGCGGGCAGCCCCTGCCCATCCTGGAGATCGACAGCGCCGGCGACATTTACGACCTGACCACGGTGAACCGCCGCCCGCGCATCGGCGAGGTGGACGGGCCAACCTCGGTGTTCTATGCGGGCGGTGCCGCGCTGCTGCTCTGGTTGCTGCACCGCCGGGAACGCATCAGCCGGGATACCTACCTCTGGTACCAGATGTCCGCCGGGCAGCACGGCTTGCGATGACGGGCGCCCGCCCGGAGGCTCAAGCCTCCGGCTCGCGGTACGAAGGCCGCCTGCGCGGTCTGACCTGGCCGGTGCCCGCTCGCTGTAACGGCTCGCACAGGTTTTGCGCACGAGGCGTGGTATAAGTACGATGTGCCGCTTGCTGTGAGCATGGGGCACGGTTATCGATTGTCTCCAACGGCGCGGCCCCGTTCGTTACACCTTGCTTAAAGGAGAAGATCATGCGCGCAGACATCGTTCCGGGCGCCCGGTTTCCCGACTATGAGTTGACCGATCACACCGGCACGCGGCGCCGGCTCAGCGAGTTGCAGGGCAACGACCCGCTCATCCTGGTGCTGTCGCGCGGGCACTTCTGCCCGAAGGACCACCAGCAGCACCTCGACCTGGCGAGCTTCTACCCCAAGATCGCCGTCGCCTACACCAAGATCGTCACCATCGCCACTGACAGCTTGCTCGAACTCAACGAGTTTCGCGACGCGGTGGGCGCGCAATGGCCCTTCCTGTCCGATGTGGCGCGCAAGGTGCAGCAGGATCTCGACATCCAGGAGTACACCGACCCGCACCACAACCCCATGATCCCGCATACGCTGGTGCTTGAACCCGGCCTGATCGTGTATAAAATCTATAACGGCTACTGGTTCTGGGGCCGCCCTTCGACGGCGGAACTGTGGCAAGATCTGCGCGAGGTGAGCCGCAAAATCCGCCCCGACTGGGACCTCTCCACGCCGGAGATGCGCGCGAACTGGGCGGGCGATAAGCTGCAACACTGGCCTTATGGCAAGACGCGCCGCCTCCCGCAACCCGCGCCGGAGGCTTAGGCGGCACAGATGCGGAAGCACCCGGTGCCCCATGCACCGGGCGCCTGTCTGTATCGTGGTTGGACGCGCCCGGTCTAGTGGACGCGCGACTCGTAACCTTCCCAGTACTTCTCGCGCAGGTCGGTCTTGACGATCTTGCCCGTGCCGGTCTTGGGGAACTCGGGGTAGATGTCCACGCCGCGCGGGTGCTTGAAGCGCGGCAGGCGCTCGCAGGCGAAGGCCAGCAGGTCCTCCGGCGTGGCGCTGTGGCCGGGCTTGAGCACGACCAGCGCCTGCGGCACCTCGCCCCACTTCTCGTCGGGCACGGCGATCACCGCGGCTTCGAGCACCGCGGGGTGCTGGTAGAAGACATCCTCGATCTCGACGGACGAGATATTCTCGCCGCCGCTGATGATGATGTCCTTCTTGCGGTCCTTGATCTGGATATAGCCTTCCTCGTCGATAGTCGCCAGGTCGCCGGTGTGGAACCAGCCGCCGGCCAGGGCCGTGGCGCTGTCTTCCGGCAGATTGTGGTAACCGCGCATCACGTTGTCGCCGCGCGCCCAGATCTCGCCGATCTCCTGGCCGTTGGGCGCCACGTCCTGGCCCTCGCTGTTGACGACGCGGATCTCGACGCCCACGCCGGGGATGCCGGTCATGGCCTGGCGCGCGTAGCGCTCATCGGCGGGCCGATCGGTCAGGGTGCTCTTGACCGTGGCGATGGTGAGCAAGGGCGTCGTTTCGCTTAGCCCGTAACCGACGAAGCAGTCCACGTTCATCTGCTCGCGGGCGGCGGCGATCAGGCTGGGTGGCGGTGGCGCCCCGCCGATGAGCACCCACTTGAGGCTGGAGAGGTCATACTTGCTGCGATCGGGATAGTTCAGCAGTGCCATCAGCATCGTCGGCACCATGCCCAGGATGGTGACGCGGTCGCGCTCCACCGCCTGGCAGACGAACGCCGGGTCGAAGCGCGGGATGACGCTCATGGTGCCGCCCACCGCGACCATGTAGTGCGGCGATCCCCATCCGTTCACATGGAACAACGGCACGGCGCCGACCAGGGCCACATCGCTGTCGACAATCGTTAAGGACGCGATACAACTCAGGGCGTGCAGGTAGAGATTACGGTGGGTCAGTTCGACGCCTTTCGGCCGGCCCGTCGTGCCGCTGGTGTAGAACATCTCGGCCACATCGTGTTCGTCCACCTGCATGTAGTCGATGTCGTCGGTGGCCGCATCCGCCAGCAGGCGCTCATAGCTGAGCGCATTGACGGGCACATCCTCGCCGAGCATGATCAGGTGATCAAGCCCCGGCACCGCCTCGCGCAGCCCGAAGCCGAGTTGCGCGAACTCCGGCCCGACGATGAGCGCTTTGGCGTCGGCGTCGGCCAGGATATAGGCCAGGTCCTGCGGGCGCAGCCGGACGTTCAGCGGCAGCAGCACGAAGCCCGACGGCAGCACGCCGTAATACGCCTCCAGGATCTGGTGGTTGTTCAGGCCCAGGTAGGCGATGACTGCGCCCCGGCCCAGCCCGAGGCCGCTCATGGCATGCCCGAACCGGTTCGACCGCTCCTTGAATTCACGATACGTGAAACGTGCGTCGCCGTTGATGACCGCCGGCTTGTCCGGGTAAAGCGCGACGGCCCGATTGAGAAAACGAGTGGGCGTGAGGGGCAGTTCCATTGTTCACCTCCGCGGCTTCTGGGAATGGTAGGTCTGGGCAGCAACCGGTGGATGGGGCGTGATTGCGCGATGTATAGGCAGTATAGAGTGCCCGGCAGAGGCTGTCAAGCGTCTCCGCGCCCGCCCGGCCCCCAGCGCCCTGTATCGGAATCGGGGGGCATTGCGTATGTGTGTTATCATCATATTAAGCACGCAGCGTGTACGCGGCTACAACAGACCGGTCGTGGTTGGTGCGCTGGTCTTCGACCTCACTGGCGGGTGGCTACAGTATTTGTGACCGTCGGGACCGGGTTTCAACCCGGCCTTGCCGGTCGCCGGCATTACTGTGCTGGCCTACCGGCGCGGCAAGGAGATAGAGACCATGAACCACGCGATGGTCGTCGGTATGGCGGCGCGGCGCGCTGCGCTGTGGCGGGCACTCGGCCGCCTCACGGTAGCCCTCGTCATTTTCAGTCTGGTAAGCTATGCCGCTGTCTGTGCCTACGCCGCGGATCGGTTCTCCCATCCCATCCGCCAGCCGGTCGGCCAATGCCGCGACTACGGCCTGACCTGCGAGGACGTGCAATTCCCCAGTACGGTGGATAACGTGCCGTTGCGCGGCTGGTTCATCGGCGGTACGGGGCCGCGCACCATCATGATGCTGCATGGCCGCGATGGGCGGCGGGACGACCCGACCATCGGCCTGATGGCGATTGCGCAGGCCTTCCACGCGCATGGCTACAGCCTCTTGATGTTCGACTTTCGCGCACACGGCCTCTCCGGCGGCGACCGCTACTCGCTGGGCGACTGGGAACGCCGGGATGTCGCCGGAGCACTTGCCTATTTGCGGGGGCGGGGGATTCCCGGCGTGGGGGTGATCGGGTTCTCGATGGGCGCGGGCACGGCGCTGCGCGCGGCGCCCACGCATCCTGAAATGCGCGCCCTGGTGCTGGATTCCCCGTTCGCCGACGTGCCGGCGCTGGTCGACCAGCATCTGACCGAGGTCAGCGGCTTACCGCGTCTCTTCACCCCCGGTATCCTGCTGATGGCCCAGGAACTATACGGTATGGACCTGCTGGACGACCGGCCCGTGCAGGAAATGGCGACGCTTGGCGCGCGCCCCATCCTCTTGATCGCCAGCACGACGGACGACTACATTCCGGTGAGCCAGGCTTATGAACTGGAGGCGGCGGGGGCGCAGGATCCCAATCTCCAGGTCTGGTTCACGACCGGACCGACACACGTGCGCTCCTTCAAGGAGTACCCTACCGAATATCTCCGGCGCGTGATCGGGTTTTTTGACGCGAATCTACCATAGAGGGTGCGGCGTTCGCTGGGCGGTTTATAGAGCCGCGCGTCGCGCGGCTTTGCGCGGCCATTGCAGCACCAGGACGGCGCTCAAGATCAGCGCGCCGCCTGCGATCTGGATGAGGCTGATCGATTCGCCGAGCACCAGGGCCGCCAGCAGGAAGGTGACGACCGGCTCCACGGTGCTGAGGATGCTGGCCCGGCCCGGTCCCAGGCGGGCGAGGCCCGCGAAGAAGGCGGCAATCGCCAGCACGGTGCAGACCAGGGCGATGCCGATCATGGCCGCCCAGGCGCCGGCACCGACCGCGAAGTTGAGCGTGCCGCCGAGCGTGCCCGCGCCGAGGAAGACCCCCGCCGCCGCGCTGATGATATAGGTCGAGGCAACCAGGGGCGGGACGTTGGCCGTGACGCGCGTGCCGGCGATGATGTAGAGCGAGTAGATCAGCGCGGCGGCCAGCCCCCAGGTCATGCCCGCCGGGTCGATCTGCGCCTGGGCGGGCAGCGCCGCCGGCCCGCCCACCACCAGCGCGCAGCCCGCCGTGGCGAGCGCCAGGGCCAGCGCCGCCATGCGGCTGAGCCGTTGCTTGAGGATCAACCAGGCCAGCACGCTGACCATGGCCGGGTAGGTGTAGAGCAGCAGCGCGGTCGTCGCCGCCGGGATCGTCTCCAGCGCGGTGAAGAAGGCGAACGACTGGCCCACGTAGCCGATGCCGCCCATGAGCAGCAGCCCGACCAGCGTGCGCACCGGCACGCGCGGCGAGAGGCGGCGCGCGGCCAGCAGGCCCCACATCAGGATGGCGGCCAGCCCGAAGCGCGTGGCAAGCAGCGTCGGCACGGTCAGGCCCCCGCTGTAGGCCAGCTTGGCGAAGATCGCCATCGAGCCGAAGCCCGCCGCCGAGGCCAGCAGCCAGAGCACGCCGGGATCGAGCCAGGCTGCCCGCGCGCCGGCGCCTGCCCCTAAAGGGGCATCTAGAGAGGCACCGGCGGACGCGGCGGGCGCCGGGATGCTACCTGTCGTTTGTGGGGTGGCCTTCGTGTTCTCCATCGTCCTGCCAGCGTACAACAGCGCGCCATCGCTGTCAAGCAGGCGGGCAGGCACGGCAATTGCGGCTGCGATATGGCACTATTTCTGCTTGTATTTTGGGTGTTACCCGTGCGCGAACGGCTCGTGCCCCGGTACGGCGGCACCTGCCGCGGGCGGGCGGCAAGCGAAAGGAGCGCAGATATGTGTATGAGTTGCGGATGTGGCGAACTGGACAACGACCACGGCAATCCGGCGAATATCACGCTTGGCCAGATGCAGCGGGCGGCGCAGGCTGCCAATATCGACATGGAACACGCAGCGGACAACATCCACCACGCCGCCCGCCGGTATCGCGACCAGCAGCAGGGCACGCGCGTGGCCGAGATGCATAAAGAGAACATGGCCGGCGGGAACTATCGCACCGGCGACATGCTGGGCACCACCAGCGCCGCGCCCAACCGCGACACGACGACCGATACCAACCGCGGCACCCTCTAGTTCCGCCCCCGTAGCGGCGCGATTCATCGCGCCCCGCGCCGGACTCTGCCTGGCCCGCCGCCGGGGCGGGCCGGGCCGGGCGGCTTGCGCGTGCCCGGCGGATGGCACGTTGCTTGCTTTTGCGACCTCAGCACCTAGTCGTCCCCCCGGTGATTGGGGCGGCAGGCCGGTTTCCAACCGGCCCCTACACCGCACAATCACGCGGGCGGACTATTAGAAGTTGGAACCGGCCGGCTGTCACACTGTTCCCCGTTGGCCGGGAGATAAGGATCCACCGGAATGATCCCCGCTGTGCTGCCGGGCGCCGCGCAGGGGCGGCCCGTGATAACCGATAGGGTAGTGGCTGGAGCGGCGCGTGCTCAGTACCTTGTCCCGCAACGTCTATTGAGCGAAAGCCGAGGCGCCTGATGCAACCGGACAACTCCCAGGTCCATCTGTACGGGACCGAAATGAAAGATGAGAAACCGTTCGCCGTGGCGACGGTGAGCGGGCCTGAACCGCCCAAACCGGCGGGATGGCAGATCTCCACCGGCACGGTCGTCCGCATTATGCTGGTGATCCTGGCCGTGCTCTTCGCCGCCTGGGCCATCTATCGCATCCTGCCGATCCTGCTCTTGCTCTTGATCGCCATCATGCTGGCGACGGCCATCGAGCCGGTTGTCAACAATCTGCGGCGCGGTCCTTTCAGCCGCAGCCAGGGCATCTTGATCGTCTATACCGGGATCTTCATCGTGCTGCTGGCGATCGGCTGGCTGATTGTCCCGGTGTTCATCAACCAGGTGGGCGAAGTCCTCAACAACCTGCCCAAGAGTATCAGCGACTTCAAGACGTGGGCGGGCACGATTCACGACCCGTTCCTGCGCAACCAGGTCACGCAGGCGGCCAACGCGCTCGACGCGCTGTTCCGCGATACGCAGCGCCCGGCGGGCGGCACCACGAGCGAACAGGTGGCGTCCGTGAGCTCGGTCGTCCTGGGCCTGGCCGAGACGGGGCTCTCGATCATCGTGCTGTTCGTGATCGCCTTTTACTGGATGACCGAGCGCACGCGCATCAAGCGCTGGATTGTCTCGTTGCTGCCGGCGGACCGGGGCAACCGCATCCGCCGCGTCTGGGACGAGATCGAGGTGAAGGTCGGCGGGTGGGTGCGCGGCCAGTTGACGCTCATGGCGCTGGTCGGGCTGATCAGCGCGCTGGGTTACTTTGTGATCGGCGTGCGCTACTGGCCCGCGCTGGCGCTGTTCATCGCCCTGGCCGAGGCCGTCCCGCTGGTCGGTCCCTACATCGGCACGGCGCCCGCCGTGCTGGTGGCGCTGACCCAGCCGGGCAACGACGGCCTGCCGCTGTTGCTGGACGTGGGCAACCTGAGCAATGTCACGCGGGCGCTGCTGGTGATCGTGTTCGCCGTGGTGCTGCAAACGGTCGAGGGCAATGTGCTGGTGCCGCGCATCATGCGCAACAGCGTCGGCATCAGCGCGCTGACAGTGATCGTTAGCCTGCTGATCGGCTCGGCGCTGGCCGGGCTGGCCGGAGCCTTGCTGGCCGTGCCCATCGCCGGGGCCATCCAGGTGATTATCATGGACCTGCAGGCGGCCGCCACGGCGCGCGCCGAAGCCGAGAAGCGCGCGGCACAGGATGCCGCCGAGAAGGAGCACCTGGAGCACATCATCGTGCCCAGCGACGAGACCGCCCACACGGCGAACGACGCGCCGAAGCTGATCGTGCCGGGCGCCGCCGGGGAGCAGTAGCGGGTGGTCAGTCGTCAGTGGTCAGTGATCGGTGGCAGATGTAGGGGCCGGTTGCAAACCGGCCCGCGCGGCGGGATCGCGGGGGTGGCCGATGTAGGGGCCGGTTGCAAGCCGGCCCGTGTATCTGCACCAAACAGAAAGGGCGGACGCTCCGGCGTCCGCCCTTTTGCTGTGCGTATCTGCGTGCGGCGCGGTAGGGGTGGGGCCTACCAGCCGTAGCGCTCCTCTTTCCAGGGGTCGCCGCGCATATGGTAGCCGGCTTCCTCCCAGAAGCCCGGCGCGTCCTCGGCCATGAACTCCAGGCCGCGCACCCACTTGGCGCTCTTCCAGAAGTAGAGGTGCGGCACCACCAGGCGCAGCGGCCAGCCGTGCTCCAACTCCAGCTCGTGGCCCTCGGCCTTGTGCGCGAAGATCACGTCGTCGCGCATCAGGTCGCCCAGCGGCAGGTTGGTGGTGAAGCCGTTCTCGGCGTGGATCATCACGAACTTCGCGTTCGGCTTGAGCTTAACGTGCTTCATCACCTCTTTGAAGGGCACGCCCTCGAAGTTGAGGTCGAAGCGGGTCCAGCGGGTGACGCAACTGATGTCGCGGGTGAGCGAGATCTTGGGCAGGGCCATGAACTCGTCCCAGGTCCAGCGCACCGGTTGCTCGACCAGGCCCCAGATGCGAAAATCCCAGTCTTCCAACCGGCGATGCGGCACCGGGCCGTAGTGCAACACAGGCCATTTCTCGGTCAGGCTCTGGCCCGGCGGCAGGCGCTTTTTCAGTTCATCGGGCGCGTAGTGGCTCTTGGGGCCGCGCCCAAACAGGTCAAACATAGACTTTTGCTCCTTGCCGTCCGCCGGCGTGGGCCCGGAATCCGCACTCGGCCGCGGACGGCAGTCATTTGTGGCTGGGACCGGATCCGGGTGGCCCGTATCTGGTTGGACACACCGCGATCCGACACTACACGTATTTTAGAACGTGGCGCAAGCCGGTGCCGGATGTATGCGCGCCTGGGCGCCTGGTGCGGGAGCGCGTTCGCCGGCGCAGCCCGCGCCGCTGCTAGGCGCCCGGCGCCCGCCTTGCTTTGCTCCCCAGGGAACCTGTGAATTGGAGTATACTGATCGGGAATAACAGGCGCGGGTGGCGCCTTGTCCGGCGGATTACCGGCTCTCCATTTTCGCCAAAGGAGGCGTACATGAAGGACTTCGCGGGAAAAGTGGCTGTGGTGACGGGAGCCGCCAGCGGTATTGGCCGCGCCCTGGCCGATCGGTGCGCCCAGGAGGGTATGAAGGTGGTCCTGGCCGATATCGAGCAGAGCGCCCTGGATCGGGCCGCCGCCGAGATCGCGGCCACCGGGGCCACGGTGCTCGCCGTGCGCACGGACGTGTCAAAGGCCGAAGATGTGGCGGCCCTGGCTCGCAAGACGGTAGACACCTTCGGCGGCGTGCACCTGCTCTTCAACAACGCCGGGGTGGGCGCGGGCACCACGGCCTGGGGCAGCAGCCTGCGCGACTGGGAGTGGGTGCTGGGCGTCAACCTGTGGGGCGTTATCCACGGCCTGCACAGCTTCGTGCCCCTCATGCTCAGCCAGGGTGGCGAAGGGCATATCGTCAACACCGCCTCGATTGCCGGCCTGGTGTCGGGTCCTGGGCTGGCCGCCTATAAAGTGAGCAAGCACGGCGTGGTCAGCCTATCGGAGACCCTCTACGCCGAACTCCAGCAGGCGGGGGTGCCGATCGGCGTGTCTGTGCTGTGCCCGTTCTGGGTTCAGACCAAGATCATGGATGCCGAGCGCAACCGCCCGGCCGCGCTGCAGAACGCGCCGGACGAGCAGGTCATCAGCCCGGAGATCGCAGCGCGGATCGCGGCCGTGCGCCAGGCGGTGGACCAGGGCATCCCGCCGGAGCAGGCGGCGGCGGCCACCTTCGCCGCGATTCGCGAAGGTCAGTTCTATGTGGTCGTCCCCGCCGAGGCGTACCCCATCGCCCAGGCGCGGGCGGCGGATATCCTTTACCACCGCAACCCTGGCGACACCGCGCGCGAGCATGAAGCAAGGGCGGCCGCGCCCGCGGCGAACCCGGCCGGCTAGACGCGGGCGGCCGCCGGCCCCTTGCCGCGCGGGCGGGCGCGGAAAGCGTCACGGCGCGAGATCATGGGCGATCCCGCGCCGTGGCTATTGCAAGTACGCTGAGTTAGCGCGCGTTAACCGTGAAGACGCCGCCGTCGCTGCGCCCGAAGACATCCGGGAAGTAGAGCAGGCGGGCCTGGGCCGGTTGGGCCATGTAGGCGCCGGGCGTGGTCGCCCGCGCGTAGTATTCGTAGACGTAGGTGCCGGGGCTGACCGAGTTGGCGAACAGGGCCACGCGGTCGTCGCGCATCTCGACGTTGCTGAACGGCCCCCAGCGCAGCCACCACGGGAAGTAGGTGTCGGCGGCGTCCACGCCCGGCGGTAGCCGCTTGCCGGGCGCCACGCCCGGTTCGCGCGTGCCGGTGGGGTTCGGCGGGCGCTCGCTGTCGGCGGTGGTGCCCAGCGAACCGTTGACGGCTTCCAGCCCGGCGGGCAGCGGGTCCTCGACGGCCAGGTAGTAGCTCGTCTCCGGCACCACGATGCTCAGCCGGACCCGGACCAGGTCGCCGGCCTGCACGCTGCTGACCTGCTGCGGCTGGCCGGTGCTGCCCGGCGTCGGCATGAGGTAGTACTGGCGCGAGATCGCCAGGCCCTCGCTGCGCGCCTTGATGCCCTGGCCGGGCAGGTAGTAGCGCAGGCTGGCGCTGTAGTACATCTTGCCCTGCTGCTTGTCGCGGCTCAGCGTGAGCGGCCCGGCCACGTTCTTCGGCATCTCCGAGACCGGGGCCGTGAGCGTGGTCGTCGTGGTCAGCGTACCCGCCGACGCGGTGCCCTGGCCCAGCAGTTTGCCGTAAAGCTCCACCTGCCAGTTGTAGTCGGCGGCGAGTTCGCGGCTCTGCTCCATGTAGTCGGCCAGCGCGACCAGCGTGATGGCCGTCTCCTGGGTGGAGAGCCAGCGCCCGTCCTTGCTGGCCGACATCAGCCAGCGCACCGTCTTGGCGATCAGGGCGTTCTGCGGGTCGAGTTGCACCAGGGCGTCGAGGGCCAGCGCAGTGGCGCGGGCGTCGGTGCCCATGGAGTAGTAATCGACCGTGCTTTCTTCCCAGTGGGCCAGCGTGCTGGTTTGCTTGGCCGCGCTGGTCAGGGTGTCGAGCAGCGTCTTGGCCTCGGCGTCGCGGCCCAGCGCCTTGAGGGCGATAGCCGTCCAGGCGCGGGCATGGTTGCTCATGCGCGCCTGCTGGGCCAGCAGCTTGGCCGGCTGGTCGGCGGCCTGCTGCTGAGCCATGGCCGGGTCGGCC
Organism: Chloroflexia bacterium; assembly: GCA_035693165.1. Taxonomy (GTDB): domain Bacteria; phylum Chloroflexota; class Chloroflexia; order QHBQ01; family JAICKM01; genus JAICKM01. The sequence continues at coordinate 14,638 of DASSGZ010000315.1, forward strand.
TGGGCCAGGACGTATAGCTCATAGGCGCGCAGGTTGAGGTCGCTGCTGTTGCTCAGCCCGGCCGGCTGGTTCTCCTGCAAGAACTGCAACAGGCGCGTCTTGCCGCGGTCCAGCATCCCGGTGTCGAACTGGTAGCCCGCGCGCTGCGCCGCGGCCAGTCCCTGCACCGCGTAGGCGGTGAGGAAGGCGTTGCTGTCGGGGTCGTTCTCCCACCACCCCCAGCCGCCGTCGGGCCGCTGGAGTTGGGCCAGGCGCTTGAAGGCGCGCTCGGTGATGCCGGGCAACTCCTTGCTGAACGGCGTGGTCAGCCCCTGCGCGCGATAGACGCGCTCCAGCGTGACCAGCGGCAGGAAGCGGCTCACCGTCTGCTCGGTGCCCTCGTAGGGGTACTCCTTCACGTAGTTGACCCCGGCGGCGGTTCCGGCGGCCAGCGACGGCGCCACCTGCACCACCAGTTCGCCCAGTTGCGGGTTGATGCCGTAGGGCAGGAAGACCGTCTCGTCCACCTTATCGCCGACCTCGCCGGAGGTCGCCACGGCTTCGGGCGCCACCAGCGGCACCACCGGCACGGTGACGGCGAGAGCATCGCCCAGGCCGCCGGTCGCGCGGGCCTCGTAGCGCAGCGTGACCGTCGTGCCCTGGCTGACTTCGATGGCCCAGGTGGCCACCAGCTCTTGCCCGGCGGGCACGGTCAGCGTGCGCGTGGGCGGGACGTTCATGCTGTATGCCGCCGCGCCGCTGACCTGGAGGTTGACCTCGACCGTCAGCGGGCTGTTGGTGCTGTTATGCACGATGGCCTGCGGCTGGGCGCGGTCGCCGGTGGTCAGGAAGCGCGGGGCGATCGGGCGCAGCAGCAGCGGCTTGGTCACGGTGATCGGCGTGCTGGCGTTGCCGACGATCAGTTGCGGGTCGGGGCTGCCGCCCTGCGTGGTCAGTCGCCAGGTGGTCAGGTTGTCGGGCAGCGGGATCTGCACGGTGGCCGTGCCGTCGGCGCCCGTGGTCACGTCGGCCTTCCAGAAGGCCGTATCGCGGAAGTCGGTGCGCAACTGCGGCGCCTGCTGATCCAGCGCCGCGGATTCGGTTTTCGCATCTGTGGCGTTACGCTGGGCCGTCGCGGCGGGCGGAGCGCCCGGAACAAGCGCACTGCCGATTGCCCCGCCCGCGGCAAAGCCACTGTCGTAGGCCCCGTAGCCGTGGCGGGTGGGGAAGGGGCCGTAGTCGCCACCGGAGAAGGACGTGGCGGTTTGCACCTCCAACCCGCGCTCGCCGTAGAAGGTGGCGAGCAGGTCCGGCGCGCGCTCGGCGGCCAGGGCATAGATCGCTTCGTCCACCACGGCCAGCGAGAGGTTGGCCGGGTGGGGCGCGCCGCCCTCGGTGCGCGTGCGCACCACGACGCTGGCCGTGCTGCCCGGCTCGAAGGTTGTGCCCTGCGGCTCCAGGCTGACCTCCAGCTTCTGGCCGCTGGTGTCCAGGCTCAGATTGACATAACCCTGGCGCATGGTCAGGCCGGGCGGCGGTCCGTTGGGTTCGGCCACGCCGGTCTGCGGCACGCCCAGGCCCATGATCGTCAGGCCCACGTAGACGTTGGGCAGGTCGCCCGCCTCCAGCGGCACATCGACAGTCGGCGCGCCGCCGCGCAGGTCGACCACGTAGTAGCGGCGCAGGTGGCCGCGCTCCACCGTCAGCAGGCCGGTCGCCTGCGTGTAGGGCGACGTGACCAGGATGTGCGCCGTGTCGCCCACCTTGTAGAGCTTCTTGTCGGCCACGAGGTTGACGTGGTAGGGGTTGTCCTGCTGCCAGAACGCCGATCCGGCGCCGCTGTCGGAGACCCAGAGCGTGGTGCTGCTCGTGATCAGGTGGCCGCGAGCATCGGTGCTGGTCACCTCGATGCGGTAGCTGCCGGCCTGCGGCGGGCTGAACTGCACGCCGGCGCGGCCCGTGGCGTCGGTGGTCACGTCGGCTTCGCCCACCGGCTTATCCTCGCGCTGCCAATCGACGCCATAGGGCGCGCCGGCCAGCGGGATGGGCCGCCACTCGGTGCGCAGGTAGCGCAGATGGACGCGGGTGTTCGGCTGGATGCGCCCGCCCGACGGCGCGTTTGCGTCGGGCGCGACCGTGCGCAGGCTGACCGTCATCGGCTGGCGGGCCGTGGCGATGTAGCCCTCGGTGCGCACGCCCACGTAGTAGGCGCCCTGGTGGACCACGGCGCTCGCCCGGTTGGCGACCGTCTGGTTGCTCAGGTCCTGGACCTGGGCTTCGAGCGACACGGTTTTGCTGTGGTCGGTGGTCGTGATCGGGCTGCTCATGTCCACGGTGAGTGTGCCGTCGGCGCCGGTTTGCGCCTGCCAGACCTTGGTCCACTCCTGGCTGTTGTCGCCGGGTTGCGTAAAGATGCGCCAGTCCCACTCCACGTCGTTGAAGCTGTAGGTTTCGCCGGTGTCGGGATCGGTCCAGTAGTAGTAGTAGGGCTGCGAGCGCAGGGTCAACGTGGTTGTCATGTTGGCGACGGGGCCGCCGAAGTAGTAGCTCGTCTGCACGGTGGCGTTCAGGCGATCCCCGGCGATGACGGCGGGCTGCGCGGGCTGCACGCTGACCTGGAAGTCGGGCTTGCGATACTCCTCGACGCTGAAGCCGGCGCTGTTGGTGGCCTCGATGCCGTTGGGCGGGGTGAAGCTGATCGTGTATTCGCCGGTGGGCGCGTCGGCGGGCAGGGTGAACTGGCCGTCGAACGTACCCGCGGGCGACAGGGCGGCCTGCCCATGGTAGATCACCTGCGCGCCGGCTTTCTGCGCCATGACACTCACGTCGACCCTGGCCCCGGTGGGTGGCAGGCTGTAGCGCGCGTCGTCGTCCTGGCGCAAGATGCCACGGAAGTAGACCGTCTGCGCGGGCCGGTAGATGGGCCGGTCGGTATAGATCGCGGCAGTGTAGCGCTGCTTGCCGGTCTCCGCTTGCGGTCCGTAGGCGCTGGACACGCCGAAGCTGTAGGGTTCGATGCCCTGGCTCCAGTTGCCCGTCACCAGCGCCACGTCGTTGGGGTCGCCGGAGAGGACGACGGTGCGATAGCTGTCGTCGCCCTGGTTGGCGGGCAGGGTCAGCCGGGCCACGCCGTCGGCGCCGGTGGTGCCGGTGGTGGGCGCTCCCGGCGCGCCGTTGCCCCAGCGCACCACGCGCACGGGGTAGTTGGGCTTCGGTTTGCCGCTGCCCAGGTCCACCGCCCAGACGAGTTCGTTGCCGTTTTCTTCCTTGAGCGTCAGCGCGGTGCGCCCGGAGACGAACAGCACGTAGTCGCGCAGCGGCTCCGGCCCCATGTAGGACGGCGCGGGCGCGGTGGCTTCGAGCACCCAGTAGCCGGGCGGCAGCCGGTCCGCCGCGCCGTCCGGCCCCACCGTGACCCAGAAGGGCTTGGCCGGGCCTTTGCCGCCGGGCACCTGCACGGTCCAGGTGCGGGCGCGCGTGCCGGGCACCGCAGGCGACCCGCCGTTGTAGGACGGGTTCAGCACCTGCCGCAGATCGTTCTCGGACAGGCGGTAGAGCGTAGCGGTGAACTGGTCCAGGTTGGGCGCCTGGACTTCCAGCCGCAGCGGCGCATCGGCGTAGACCGGCTGGAACATGCCGCCCTGCAGGGCGATATCGGGCGGGAGTGGCCCGATTTTGGCCGTCCACGACTCGGCCTTGACCGGCGCCCCGTAGCGATCCTTCAGCCCCTCTTTGACCTCGAAGCGGTAGACGGTGTCGGGCTGCAACTGGGCCACGTTCGTCATGACGGCGTGGCCCGACGGGTCGAGTTCCCACTGGCCGAGGAAGCCTGCCGGGCGCGGATTGACGGTGATCAGCTTGCCGAAGTCCTGGCCGGGGGCCAGGGCGTTGTTGAAGCCGACGGCCAACCCGCTGCCGGGCGCGTTGTCCCGCTCTTTGCTGGGCTGGCTGGAGACCATGTGCGTCTGCTCGACGGTGGTGAAACTCCACGACAGCGTATTGGCGTCGGCCTGGATGGCATCGCCCTGCGCCGGGGCCAGCCGGCCCTCCAGGCGCACGCGCACTGCCGTGGCGAACGGCAGCAGGCTGCTCGGCGTGTAGGTCATCACGTCGCTTGCCGGGGACCAGCTAAACTGGCCCTGCACGTTCGGCGTGATACGCAGCGCGGCCTGGGCGCTTGCGTGGTCCATGGCCTGGTTGAAGCGCACGACCAGCGGGGCGTCGCGGTCGATCTGCTCGGCGCTGTTGGGCGGGGACACGCTGAGCACGTCGGGGCGGATGGTGGTGAACTGCCAGGTGCTGCCGCCGGGCAGGCCCACGCCGCCCGCATCGGGCAGGCCGGGCTGCACGGCGACCTTGTAGGTGGTCGAGGGCTGGAAGCCGGCGGCGGGCCGGTAGCCCAGCGTGGCCGTGCCCAGCCAGACGAAGCGCCCCGGCACGGCGGGGCTGATGCTCACCCAGCGGCTGACATCGGGCTGCGCGTTGAGCGCGGTCAGCGGGATCATCGGGCGGTTGAACTGGATGCTGATCAGCGTGTCGGTGGGCACCTCGCGCGCATCGGCGGCGGGCAGGGTGCGCAGGATGGACGGCGGCGGGGCGGTGACGAAGCGGGCCAGGGCCGGGGCGGCCAGCGTCGCGCCGTCCGCCGTGGTCGCCGCGCTGCTCACGCTGACGGTGTAGGCCATGCTTGGGGCCAGCGTGGTGCTCGGCGTGAAGATTAGCGTGTCGGCGGCGGCCCAGTTGAAGGCCCCGGCGACCGTCTTGCCCGCCGTGTCGGCCAGAGCAAAGGCGGTCTGGGCCGTGCCGGTGTTCATCGCCGCCGAGAAGGACACGGCAATCGGCACGGCGCCCGCCAGGTCATAGCCGGCCATACCCACGCCCGCGGTGATGCCGCTCACATGGGGCCGGCCGTCGCCGCCGGTGTAGCTGTAGATGATCGTCGGCACCGCCGTGGGGCCGGGCGTGGGCGATGGCGGCGGCGTGCCCGGCACTTCGGGCGAGGGCGTGGCGACCGGTGTTTCGCCGGGCCCCGGTGTGGGCGTGGGGGTGTTGAAAGGCGAGAGCGGGCTGATGAGGATAATCAGCCCCAGGATCAGCACGGTCAGGCCGCCTCCGGCCAGCCAGAGGCGCCTGTTACGCGGCCCCTGGCCGCCCTGCTGTTTCGCTTGTCCGTCCTGTGCCATGCTGCCGGCCTCCGTGGCGCCGCCTATCGCGCGCCTGCTGGGGCGATCCGCCGTCCGCGCCGGGTGGGATCGCGCTGTTTTGGTTGTTGCGGTCTGGTCGATGTGCTACAATCAAAGAGGCAAAGGGGTCTCGCCTTGCCGCGCTGCCGGATCGCCCGCGCGATCGGTCTCATCGATAGGACGCCGGACACCGGCGCGAGGTTCCCGTTCCTTCCGTTGTGGTACGAGGTTGCGCGGGCCGGGCCCGCGAGGATGGCAGCACCGCGGGTGGTTGGGCCGGACCCGCCGGGTGCGAATGTATTGATGTATTATAGCATAAGGATAGCGCCGGGTTATGGATAACGACGAACTGACGGAACGCGTGCTGGCCGCCGAGGAAAAGCTGGGCGAAGCCTACCAGTTGCTGGGCGAGGTGCGCGACGAACTGAAGGCCGCGGGCCGCAAGAAGGACTACCAGGCGTTGAACGAAGTGCTCGACCGCCTGGGCCGCTATGGCCGCATGCTCGGCGAGATGCGATCCAGTTGGGGCGACCCCCTTGATTAACCCCCGCGCGTGGCCTGGGCACCCGCAGGCCCGCCGCCAGGAGATTAGCGATGCCGTCTGATCCCGCAGTGATCGAAGCCTACAGCCGGTTTTTCGCCGCACCCGCGCCCGCCGTGCCCCCGCCCGCGCCCGAGGGTGCGCCGGAGGCCGCGCCCGCTGGGGCGGCGGAAGCGCTGGCCCTGTTCCACGAAGCCGCCCGCCGCGTGCCCGCCTACGCGCACTTTCTCGCCGCCCAGGGCTGCGACCCCGCCGGCATCCGCACGCCCGCCGATTTCGCCCGCGTGCCGGTGATGGACAAGGCCAACTACCTGCGCCAGTATCCGCTGCCCGACCTCTGCTGGGACGGCGACCTGAGCCGCCTGCATATGATCTCGGTCTCGTCGGGATCCACGGGCCAGCCGTTCTTCTGGCCGCGCGGCTTCCGCCAGGAACTGGCGACCGCCGGCAATTTCGAGGAGATCTATCGCTACATCTTCCAGGCCCACGAGCGGCGCACGCTGGTCGTGGTCTGCTTCGCCATGGGCACCTGGATCGCGGGGACGTTCACCTACCAGGCCACGGCGCTCATCGCGCAGAAGGGCTACCCGATCACGGTGGTCACGCCCGGCCTGAACCGCGACGAGATCCTGCGCGCCGTGCGCGAACTGGGGCCGTACTACGAGCAGGTGGTGCTGGCGGGCTACCCGCCCTTTGTCAAGGATGTGCTCGACGCGGGGCGGGCCGCGGGCATCGATTGGGCCGCGTTCCACATCAGGATGATCTGGGCGGGCGAGGTCTTCAGCGAGGAATGGCGCGCCCATGTGCTGGAGATCGCCGGGAGCGACAACCCGCTGAGCACGACCGCCGCGCTCTACGGCTCGGCGGATGCCGCCGTGCTCGGCCACGAGTGGCCGCTGTCGGTGGCGATCCGGCGCTTCGCCGCCGCCCACCCCGACCTGGCCCACGAAGTGTTCGGCGAAGCGCGCCTGCCGTCGCTGCTGCAATACGACCCGCGCGCCCGCTATTTCGAGCAGGTCGGTGGGGAGCTAGTGTTCACTGCGCCCACCGGCACCCCGCTTATCCGCTATAATATTCATGACAACGGCGGCATCCTGTCGTGCGCCCAACTGGTGGCCTGGTGCCGCAGCGAAGGCTACGACCCGGAGACCGACCTGGCGGCGCACGGTTGCCCCGTGGCACCCGATTTGCCGTTTGTCTATATCTTTGGACGGAGCGATTTCACGATCTCATTCTACGGGGCCAAAGTCTACCCGGAGAACGTGAAAACCGGGCTGGAAGATCCGCGGGTGCGCGAGGCCGTGACCGGCAAGTTCGTGATGTATACGACCTACGACGCCCAGCAGCGCGAACGGCTGGCGATCCACGTCGAACTGGCGCCCGGCCAGGCGCCCGACGCCGCGGCGGACCTCCTGGCGCTGCTCGGCACGGTGCTCCCGGAGCACCTGCGGCGGCAGAATTCGGAGTTCGCCCACTACACACCAGCGGATGCGCAAGCGCCGTTCATCCAATTGCACGCGACCGGGGATGCGGCCTGGTTTGCCCCCGGATTGAAACATCGCTATACCCGGCCGCCCGAAAGGGGAAAGACAACCATATGATCAATCCTACCGAGTTTGTTGCAGGCGAGCAGTACACGAATCGCAAGGGCACGTTTACGGTGGTCGCGTTGCACCCGCCCACGATGACCGTACGCTTCGAGGATGGCACGGAAGAGACGCTGGACATCAAGATCCAGCAGCGCATCCTGAGCAATATGACGCTGCCGCCGCGCACGCCGGAGCC
>DASSGZ010000316.1:0-3402 GCA_035693165.1 Chloroflexia bacterium
CGATACACCGACGGATACGCCCACCGTGACACCGACCAGCAGCAATACCCCGACAGCCACCGTGACGCCCACGGCAACGGCGACCGCCACAGCGACTCCGTGTAGTAGTGCGAATCCCTGTGCCTTTGTGAAAGGGCCGGGCTTCTGGGCTACGAACCACACCGGGTACAGCGATGCGCAGTTCCAGAGCTTCCTGGACCATACCAATTTCGCCCCGATCACGATCAGCCAGGCCCAGTGCTACCTGACCCCCACGTGCGGGCAGAACATGGTCCGGCGCGCTATCTTGGCGGCAGAACTCAACGTCGCGGCCAATCCGTTGCTGGGCGTCAGCATCTATCACCTAGGGGGCAGCACCGTCGATGGCTGGTCGGTGAACCAGCTTATCGCGCAGGCTTATGCCCTCTACAGCACCGGCCAGGGGCTGAGTAGTGATCTTGCCAATGCCATTGGCTATATCAGCGGTGGGGCCTTAGGCGATGGCAGCAGCGGCGTCGGCCAGCCGCCCGGAACTTGTCGCCTGCTGATGCCCTGCGGCATGTCAGCAGCAGCCAGCGATCCGGCCCGGCGCTTCACGGGCCCTACCAACTAGCGTAAACGAGGCGTAACGATCAGGTAGGAACTGTACCGGCGACGGCGACCCAGCTATCTGCGGTGCTGCCGTTCGCCCGGTACGGTTCCGGGCCGGAAACTCCGGCCTACGCTTCGGGTAAAGAAAGGGGATGCGCCATGCCAGGGCGTCTACTCACAATCTTCTGTTACCGGCGTGTGCTGCTGTGGGGACTGATGGCTCTGGCACTGGTACTCACCGGGTGTGAGAACGGTACCGGGGTGACTGTGCCTTCACCTACAGCGATCTCCGCAGGTGCCGGGGCCGTTCCGAGCGCCACCATGACGGCCGCCGCTCCGCCCACTCGCGCGACCGTGCTTCCCCCCTCTGCCGCGCCCGCGGGCGGGGAGAGCACGCCAACTACCGGCCCAGATACTTCCCCGGCGCCCGGTCTGGCCCTACGGGAGCAAGTGTTCACTGACGCCTGGGAGAAGATCCGGGCAACCTATGTCTACACGAACCTCAATGGCGTGGACTGGGAGGCCGTCCGGACGAAGCTGGAACCCCAGGTACGCGCCGCCACGACGGCGCCGGCTTTCTATGCGGTCATGACCGAGCTGGTCCAGCAACTCCATGATAACGGCGCGACCACCTTCGAACCGCCCTCAGTGCCGGACGCGGTTGCCGATCTCGGCAAACCCTACACCGGTGTCGGAATCTTGTTCGTGGCGGATGGCGGGCAGACCGTTGTCATGGAGGTCTGGCCGGATAGCCCGGCGGCGCAGGCCGGGATCCGCCGGCGCGATGTCCTGTTGGCAGTGGATGGGGTGCAGCCGGCCAACTTCGACGATTGGTTCCGGCGCGTCCGAGGCGCCGAGGGCTCGCCCGTACGGCTCACCGTCCGCTCACCGGGCCAGGCGCCACGAGATGTGACCATGACCCGGCGCGTCATCACCGGCGATCCCCAGGTCGACGCCCACCGGCTCGCCGCAGCGCCCGGCATCGGCTACGTCTGGGTGCCGGGGTTGTTCCTGGAGAGCACTCGCACGGCGATTGAAAACGGACTTACAAGTCTCCTGCAAGGCTCCCCGCTACAGGGGTTGATTCTGGATTTGCGTTACACAGGGCGGGGGCCGGCCGATACCCTCTCGCCGCTCATCCGCGACTTTATGACCGGCGACGGCGGTCGCCTGGTGTCGCGGATGGGCAGCGAGCCGATGGGGGGCACACCCCGGCGGCTGTACGCGCAACTCCAAAACGTGCCGGTCATCATGCTGGTGAGCGGAGACACCGGCGGGATTCCCGAGATGTGGGCCGCCGCCTTGCAGACCGCAGGCCGGGCACGCCTGGTGGGCCAGCCGACGCCGGGCTATGCCGGGCTGATCCAGCCGTATGACCTGGCGGATGGATCGCATCTGGAGGTGCTGGCCGAGGTGTATGAGCCGCCGGGCGGCGCCAGGCTGATTGGGCACGGCCTGAAGCCGGATGTCTTGGTGACCGGCGATTGGCAGGTGACCAGCGAGGACGCCGATCCGGGGATTCGCCAGGCGACCGCGCTGTTGCAGGCCGGCAAGAAATAGAAGCACCATGCCTAACAGCAGGATCTAGGGTTCAATGCTATAAGGGCGATAGCCCAGCGCATGTTGATACCAATACAGCGCTTTGGGAACGCTACGGGAACGATCGGTTTGCTAGACTGGCATCATCAACGCAACACTGGCAGCCAGGGGGATAAAGGATTGCGGTGTACTCCTCACAGCCCACCGCTTCCAGTGTGGCACTGAGAGGGCCTGACTCATATCCTCGGGGAAAGGAGGTGAACGAGAATGTTCAAAGTCGCTTTGCGCTATGTGCGCTACGCCATGGCGATGCTCTCCGCCGTCGGCTTCGGCGTTGGGCTGAACTAAGAAATAGGGGCTTACTCGGCCGGCAGAGGCAGCGCCGCGTGCGGCTCATGGCAAGTTGGATTCGCTACCGTGGCTTGCCCCCGCCATCGGAGCGCGATGCTGCCTCACCGTGCCGCTTTTGCCAAGCATAAGCAATGTATCTATGAGAAGGAATCGCGATGTTGGAAACTGCCCTGGCCCAACTCCGCTTCGCCGGGTCCATCTTGTTCGGAACCCCGTTCTCGCGCCGCGCCCTCGACCACCTCATCGACGGCCTCCTCGCCCACCAGCAGGAGTTCGGCGTCGAGGATTGCCGCAACTCCGAGCTTCTGTCGGGGCCGGCTCTCGACGGCCAGACGCGGCGTGCCATGCATCTCCGGCGCTTCCGAACCCAGGCCGCGCGGGCGGCGCGGGAGACCCCTCATTATCACACTCTGTTTGCCCAACTTGCCGTAGATCCTATGCGGTTGCGCTATGAGGACATCGCCCGCATCCCGCCGACACCGAAGGAAGCACTGCGAAACACTCCCGATTCTTTCGTTCGCCGAACCGCCCGGCCCTGTTTGCGCACCACCACCACGGGCACGACCGGCCGGCCCACCAGCATTGCCTTTTCCGCTTACGAGATGCAGACGTATGTGGCGCTGGAGGCGATCGGCATGCTCGTTAATCGCCAAATTGCCCCCGATGATGTGGTCCTCATTAGCAGTTCCTCGCGGGCCAGCCTCGGTAATACGTGCTTTGCCGGCGCCTGCGCCCGCATCGGCGCACTGGTCTGCCCCAGCGGGCTGGTGGATCCCGAGATTACGCTCGGCTTGTTGGCTGAACTCCACCATGTGCCAGGGAAGAAGCCGCGCGTCAGTTACCTGCTGACCTATCCATCGTATCTAGGCGAGCTAATCGAGGTGGGCCGGCGGCTGGGCTACCGGCCCGCAGATTTCGGTTTGGAGCGCATTGGGGTCGGTG
>DASSGZ010000317.1:0-15409 GCA_035693165.1 Chloroflexia bacterium
GGGCAGGGTGTAGATGTCGGCGTCGGTCAGTTCGAGGTTCTCGGCCAGCAGGGCACGGATCTGCGGCGGCATGTCGGGCAGCACCAGCAGCGCCACCGTGGAGCCGAAGCGCCGCCGCGACAGGCTGCGCTCGACGGTCACGAGCAGGTCGTCGGCCTCCAACTCCTGGATCTCCAGGTCGGCGTCGCGGATGACGCGGAAGGGGTGGATTTCGAGCAGGTGCATCTGCGGGAAGAGGGCGTCGAGGTTAGCGGCCAGCAACTGGTCGAGCCAGACGTAGACGGCGGGTTGGCCGCGCCCGTCGAGGCCGTCGTTGCTGGGCAACGGTACCAGGCGCGGCAACACGCTGGGCACCTTGACCCGCGCGAAATAGCGCCGCCCCTCCGGGTCCTCCAGTTCCACGGCCAGGTTCAGGCTCAGGTTGGAGATGTGCGGGAACGGGTGGCCGGTGTCCACGGCCAGCGGCGTCGTGACCGGGAAGACCATGCGCTCGAAATAGTCGCACAGGGCCTCGCGCTGCTCGGGCGCCAGATCGGCATACTCGGAGATGACGATGCCCGCCGCGGCCAGCGCGGGGCGCAGCCGGTTCTCGAACAGATCGTGCATGACCGGGATCAGCCGGATCAGCGCCTCGCGGATGGCGGCCACTTCCTCGGCGGGCGTCATGCCGTCGGGGCTTTTCTCGATCACCCCGGCCTGGACCTGCTCGCGGATGCCCGACACACGCACCATGAAGAACTCGTCGAGGTTGGCCTGGACGATGGCGAACAGCTTGATGCGCTCCAGCAAGGGGTTGCGCTCGTCGGCGGCCTCGTCCAGCAGGCGCTTCTGGTACTCGATCAGGCTCAACTCGCGGTTGATATAAGTACGCGCATCGAGGACCGGCTGCTGAAAGACGAGGGCGGGCGCGGCCTGCTCCGTCTTGATCTCCTCTACGGCCATCGTAGCTCACCTCTTTCGTTCAGCCCGGCGCGCGCCAGTTGCAGAATGGCGCCCTCGCGCACGCCGCCCGGCACCACCCACAACGGCGGGGCGTGGTAGCCCCGCCAGACTTCGCGCCAGGCCAGCAGGGCCGGGAGGAACATCCGCGCCCGGTCCACGGGCAGATTCGCCTCCGCCGCCAGCCGCGCGGCGGGCAGACCGCGCATCCAGGCCACGGTCGCGTCCAGCGCATCGCCGGGCAGCGGCCGCCCGGCATCCCAGCCCCGCACCGCGGCCAGCCGGCGCAGGGTGCCGCCCGTGCCCAGCAGCGCCGTGATAGCTTGATTACGTAGCGGCAGCGCGGGCGGGATCACGGCGGCGAGGTGGGCGGCCAGCCGGGCCGCGTCCCCGGCCTCTGGCGGATCATCCGGCAGAAACCGGGCCACCAGGCGCGCCGCCCCCAGCGGCAGCGACACGCTGCCCCGGATCGCCGCGCCCTCGCCCACGATGACTTGCAGGCTGCCCCCGCCGATGTCGACCACGGCGCGCAGCCCCGCGCCCGGCACCCCTGCTACCGCCCCGCGGTAGCCCAGCGCGGCCTCGGCCTCCGGCGGCAGCAAATGCACCGGCAGCCCGGTCGCCGCCGTGACAGCGGCCAGCACAGCCTCGCCGTTCGTGGCGGCGCGCACGGCTTCCGTGGCGAAACAGTAGAGCTCCGGCGCGCCCGCGGCCCGCGCCGCGTCCTGGAACCCGCGCAGGGTCGCGATCAGCTCGTCCACTTTGGCCGGGCCGATGGCCCCGCCGCGATCCACCTCGCCGCCCAGGCGCAGATTAGATGTCTCATCGACCAGGGGCACCAGCGCGCGTCCATCGGAAACGGCCACCAGCAGGTGCGCCGTGTTGCTGCCGATATCCGCCACCGCCCAGACCTGTGCCACGCCTGCCCTCCCGCCGCGCTGTACGCTCCATGATAGCACACGTTGTGCCCGCCCGCCAGATGGACCCGGCGGACGGGGCAACCTCACCCCCGGCCCCTCCCCGCGGCGGGGAGGGGCGAAAGACGTTCCGGCTGTCTCCTCCTTCCCGTGGCGGGGGGAGAAGGACGTTCCGGTATCTCCTTCCCGTGGCGGGGGGAGAAGGACGTTCCGGCTGTCTCCCCCTTCCCGTGGCGGGAAGGGGGCCGGGGGGTTAGGTTGGCCGGCGTGAAGTGTGCGGCTTGCCGGTCCGACACAGCAGTATTCGCCAGAAATGGTGGATAACGGCAATTGCTACTTGACTTTCCAATAAAGCGGTGCTAGAATACACTCTATGTAAATCTCCTCATAGTTTGGCCCTCTTTTCCCATCGCCCGGCGGGAGGCGATTATATCCGTGCGGTCCGGATAAAGGAGACGCACCATGGTTCATCGGCCCTAACCCCGCACCGTAGCCATCCTACCGGCCCAACTCCCACCTACCGTTCGCGCGTTTTGCCCTCCCGGCAGGGTTAGCATGGGGGCGCCGGGTCCCCTGGTGCACGCCTGCCGGCCGGGCAGTCTCGTCAGTGGCCCACCAAAGGAGTTCCACGATGTTTGCACATACCACGTTGGGGACCATCAACTGGGGCGCGTTCGCTCGGGGCCTGGCTGTGTTCAGTATCGGGTTGAGTCTGATGGGCGTGCTGGCCGTGCCCGCGCGCCCCCTCCCGGATCGCGTTGTGCCGGCGAACCCGGTCCAGAGCAGCGGCGCCCCGCAGGGCAATGGCCTGCAAGGCGTCTTGCCGCAGCCGATCCCCACCGGCCCGGCGGGCATCGCGTTCCACGCCGCCGGCCCCGCCGAAGGCGGCGGGTTCGCCGCCTATCTTGCCGACCATATCACCAGCGTTGCCCTGAAGGTCTGGCGCTTCAACGGCGGGACCGAGGCGCACCCCCTCCGGCAGACGGCGCTGTTTTACGTCAGCTACAGCGACTTAACCCACACCTACAATTGCGCCTTCGGGCCGATCCCCGACGGCGACCTGAGCGGCACTGGCGCCGGGCCCCTCCACCTGCACACGGACACTAACAAGAACCAGGAGCCGGGGTTTTATCGCTGCGGCGCCGGGGGCGTGATTGACGTGCTGCTCCAGGGCGACCAGATGCTGCAGCGCCGGGACAACGGCGACGCGCAAAACGCGTATGGCAATATCGTATACCGCACGGTGCAGCAAGCCACCGAATCGTCGGCGCTCGTCAGCGGCAGCGTGTACGACATGGCGATTCCCGGCACCGAGGGCGAACTGGAGCACGCGCACCATGTCGATCTGACCATCGAGCGCAGCTACTGCCCGCCGCCGTGCCAGTAGGGCGGGCGCCGGGCGTCGTTGACCCGCTAACATCCCCAACGGGAGGCCAGTTCGCGTACCAGTCGAAAGGGTTGCGCCGTCCACCACCGAGTGCTGGAGTCTCGTGTTGAGCCCTTGTCACTCTGAGCGCAGCGAAGAGTCTCGTCTCCTGGGCTACGAGACGAGATTCTTCGCTGCGCTCAGAATGACAAATACTACTGGAAACAGCGCTCAGTCCAGCGCGCCCGGTGTGAGATCGACCGGCGTGTCCAGGAAGGCGGCGAGGCGGGCGGCTTCCGCGGCGAGTTGCTGCTCTTGCGCGGGGGTGAGCGGGGCGAGCGACTCCACGCGCACGGCGAGGCGCTTGCCGCGCGGGCGGCGCTCCCAGAAGCCCGCCACCACGCCGTCGATGAGCAGCACCGGCAGGCCGGTGGCCCCCTCGAACTTGCCGCGCCCATGGGTCGCCGCGCGGGCACGGGCGGCGGGCGGCACCACCCGCTCGCGCGGGCCGCAGCCGAGGACGTAGCAATCGTACTGCGGCAGCAGGCGGACCACGCTCGGCTCCGGCGCGGGCGCGTCCGGCGCGGCGGCATCGGCGGCGAGCATCCAGGCGCGGCGCCCGGCGAAGTCGACTTCGGCCACGGCGCTGCCCAGCGACTCCAGCACGCCGCGCGCCGCGTCGGGCTTGAGCGCGAACCAGTGGCCGAAGTCGGCGGGCGTGGCCGGGCCATAGGCGGCGAGGTAGCGGCGGCAGACCTCGCGCAGCGCCGCATCGGGATCGACCTCGCGCCAGCCGCCGATCCACTGGTCGGCGCGCACAAAGGTCACGCGGCTGCCCTGGCTGGGGCCGAAGCAGAGCCGCCCGGCGAAGGCGGCGGGGGCCAGCAACTCGCCCCAGGCCGAATTGAGCGGCTGCTCGGCCCAGGCGCCCGCGCGCCGCGCCACCGCGGCGGCCAGTTCGGCGCGCGGCAGGCTGCGCCCGTCCAGCGCGTCGCCGATGGCGGCCAGCAGCGCCTCCGCCTGCGCGGGGTCCAGCCCGGCGGCCTCATGCCAGGGCGGGCCGCTGAGCGCGGCTTGCGCCTGCATCGCCGCCATCCACAGGGGCAGTTCATCGGCGGGCAGCAGGTGCAGCGTGCCGCGCGGGCCGTAGGTCTTGACCAGTACGCGCCGCTCCCAGAGGGCCGCCCGCACGTCCCGCTGCGTCACCCCGGCCACCCGCGCGCCGATGGCGAGTTCGGCGGCGCTGAGGATCTGCGCCTGCACCCCGCCCACGGCGCGCACCACGTCCACCAGCCCATCCACCGGCGCGGGCGCGCTCAGATACTGCCGGGCCAGCCGCCACCGGCAACCTTCGTCCCAGGACCACGATTGCATGGGCCAGCCCCTTCCCCGCCCCGGCCAACCTCTCCCCCCGCCCCTCCCCGCCGCGGGGAGGGAGTCGCTGTCCCGCACGCAGGCGATTCCCCCCTTCCCGCTCCGGGAAGGGGGCAGGGGGGTTAGGCCCGCCCTACCCCTTCAGCGACCCGGCCAGCAGGCCGCGCAGGAAGTAGCGGCCCAGGAAGATGTAGACCAGCAGCGTGGGGATGGCGGCCAGCAGCGCCCCCGCCATCTGGACGTTCCAGGCCACGCTGAAGCTGCCCGCCAGGTTGTTCAGCGCCACCGTGATCGGCTGCGTCTTGGGGTCGTTCACCAGGATGATGGCGAACAGGAACTCGTTCCAGACGGCGGTGAACTGCCAGATCATCACGACGATGAAGCCGGGCAGCGAGATGGGGAACAGGATATGGCGGTAGACGCCGAGGATGCCCGCGCCGTCGATGCGCGCCGCCTCCACTAGTTCCGACGGCACCGAGGCGTAATAGTTGCGGAAGATGAGCGTGGTGATCGGGATGCCGTAGATCACATGCACCAGGATCAGCCCCGGCAGCGAGCCGTAGAGGTGGATCGCGCGCATGGTCTGCACCAGCGGGATCAGGATGCTCTGGTAGGGAATGAACATGCCGAACAGGATCAGCGGGAAGATGACATTGGCGCCGGGGAACTTCCACTTCGCCAGCACGTAGCCGTTCATCGAGCCCAGAATCGCCGAGATGATCGTGGTCGGCACGGTCAGCAGCATGCTGTTCCAGAAGTTCTGCGCCAGGCCGTTGATGGCCGTGCGCTCGTTGCCGAACCAGGCGTCGCGGAAGCTGTCGAAGCTGAAGCTCTGCGGCAGGTGCCACATGCGGTCCAGGCTGACCTCGGTGAACGACTTCATGCCGGTGATGAGCAGCACGTAGATCGGCATCAGGTAGAAGACCGCGAAGACGATGAGCACCACATAGATCAGGATGCGCGCGGGGCGCAGGCCACGGGGGCGCTCGGCGGGGGCGGGGACGGCGCTCATGTCTGCACCTCGTTGCGGAAGTTCCAGATCAGGTAGGGAATAATCAGCAGGCTGACCAGCCCCAGCAGCACGATGGCGATGGACGCGCCCTGCGAGAAGTGGCTGCCGCCGAAGGTGGTCTCGTACATGAACAGGGCCGGCACGTCGCTGGAAAAGCCGGGGCCGGGGCCGGTCATCGACTTGGTCAGGTCAAAGATCTTGAGCGAGATATGGCCGAGAATAATCACCGCGCTGAGGGTGATCGGCTGCAACAGGGGCAAGATCACCCGGCGGAAGATCTGCCACTCGGTGGCGCCGTCCACGCGGGCCGCTTCGCGCAACTCGTCGGGGATGCCGCGCAGGCCGGCCAGGTACATCGCCATCACATAGCCCGACATCTGCCAGACCGCCGCCAGCACGACGGCCAGGATGCCGATTTTCGGGTCGGTGAACCAGCCCGACTTCAAGAAGCCCAGGCCCACGTAATCGAACAGCAGGTTGATGCCCGACGACGGGGTTTCGAGCCAGCGCCAGGCCACGCCGGTCACGATGAACGACACCGCCAGCGGGAACATGAAGATGTTGCGGAACAGCGCCTCGAACTTGATGCGCATGTCGAGCAGCGTCGCCAGCAGCAGGCCCAGGGCCAGGCAGGCGGCGATAAAGGCCACGGTGAAGACGAACGTGTTGCGCAGGTCGATCTGGAAGCGCTCGGTCTGGAACAGGCGCTGGTAGTTATACAGGCCGACCCAGGTGAAGTCGGGCGCCAGGTCGTTCCAGCGCACCAGCGAGATATAGGCGGTCTGGGCGATAAAAATATAGACGAAGATGGCGACGGCGATAATCGAGGGCGTGATGAGGGCGATGGAAATCAGCCGGTCCCGGCTCAAGTGGAAGCCACGGGTCTTGAGCGTGGGACGGGCGACGACCAGCGCCGGGTCCCGGCTTACCTGGCTCATAACGTGTCTCCCGCTGGGGCAGCGCGGCGGCCCCGGAGAGCCGCCGCGCCTGGGGCCGTCCCGCGGACGGCCAACCGGCTTACTTGCAGATGCCCGCGTCCACGCAGGCCTGGCCGAGCGCCTTCTGAGTGGCGGCCACGTCCTGGTTGGTCACGAAGCTGTTGATCGCGTCGGTGTAGGACTGGGCCCACCCGTCCTTGGCGGCGGCCCCGTGGACCACGCTGGGCACGATGGTGTCCTTCTTCCAGTCTTCCATGGCCGACTTCAGGTAGGCGTCATAGTCGCCCTGCCCGGCGTCGGTGCGGGCCGGGATCGAGCCCTTGAGCGGGTTGAAGGCGTCCTGGCCCTCGCGCGAGCCGGCCAGCTTCAGCCAGGCCAGCGCGTTGTCGCGGTCCTTGGCGTTCTTGGGCAGGGCGAAGGTGTCGGACAGCGCGTCGTAGATGCCCGCGGTGCCGGGGGAGTTGGTCCAGCCGTAGTCGGTGAACTTCTTGGCCTTGTAGTCGGCGTCGGTCCAGTCGCCCATGATGGTCATGCCGGCCTTGCCGGAGATGACCAGGTCGTTGGCGCCGTCCCAGGTCAGCGCGGCGTGGTCGGAGTTGATGTAGCCGAGCATCTTCTTGAAGGTGTTCAGCGCGTCGGTGACTTTGGGGTCGTCCCACTTGGTGGCGCCGGTCCACAGGCCCTTGTAGCCGTCGGGGCCGAGCGTGCCGACCAGCACGGTCTCGAACAGGTGGGCCGAGGCGAACGGCACCTTGTCGCCGAGGGCCAGCGCGGTGATGCCCTTGGCCTTGAGCGCGTCGGCGGCCTTGAAGAAGTCGTCGAAGGAGACGGGCGCGGTCAGGTTGTTGTCGGCGAAGACCTTCTTGTTATACCAGAGCACGTTGGCGCGGTGGATGTTCACCGGCACGGACCAGAAGTGGCCGTCGCCCGAGACGATGTCGAGCACGCCCTTGGGGAAGGCCTTGTCAAAGCCCTCAGACTTGTAGAGGTCGTCCAGCGGCTCAACCTGGCCGGCGGCCACGTAGCCGTCGAGCAGCTCATGGCCCATGTGCACCTGGAAGGCGTCGGGCGGGTCGCCGCCGATCATGCGGTTCTTGAGCACGGCCTTGGCGTCGGCGCCCGCGGCCCCGGCGACGGCCTGGTTCACGATTTCGACGTTGGGGTGATCCTTCTTGTAGAGGGCGTACATGGCCTTCAGACCGGCCTCTTCGCCCCCGGTGGTCCACCAGGAGAACATTTCGAGCTTGCCGCCCCCGGCGGCGGTCTGGCCGCCGCCGCTGCTGCCGGCGGCGGGCACGGCGGTGGCCGTGGGCGTCTCGCCCCCGCAGGCCGTCAGCAGCATCGCCACCACGGCCAGCAGGCTCATCAGCCATAACGTGCGCTTGCGATTCATGCGATTCCTCCTTTGGAAAACCGACCCTCCTCTAGAACCAGGGACCGCGGGGGTCCCGCCAGTGCGGTGCGCGGGGTGACGCCTCCTTTCTCTCGCTCTGCCGAGATCGGATACGATTCTGGTGGCAAAACCCTGCCGTGCGCTGCTGTGCCGTCCGGCGCCGGGCCGGATCTGCGTGTGGTTGTGGATGAACGGTGCGAGGATGAATCGCCACCAGGATGGGGTAGCAACAGCGCCCATCTTACGCGAGCCGCGCCGGTTTGTCAAGGGGGTCATGGCAGCGCTTACATGTTGGTTTTCGGTCCGCTGCGAATGGAGAGAATATAACTGCAATAAGACGTTTTCCCGCTCTTTGTGCCGATGGGACAAATCTATGAGGAAATTTATGAAAGGAATGCCGGGCTTTATCGAGCATGTGGTGGATCGGTCAGGCGCGCCTGGCGCGTTCACGGCGCGCCACGAGCGGCAGCGCCCGGCAGCGCAAGCTGCGGGCTACGATCGGCGTTTGCCGTACTAACGCTCGCGCTGCGACGCGGGCGCCGGTCGTTGACCGGCGCCCGCGCCATAGAGTTGCCCCTGTTAACGCTGGGCTACTCGGCGCCGCAGCAGGCTCCCGGCCAGCAGCAAAGCCAGCGTGGCGAGGATTACCACCGGTAGACCCGCCGGGAACGGACCCGCCGCCGTGCCGGCGCCGGTGACCGGCATGCCGGGCGCCGCCGTGGTCGGCAGCAGGACCTTGCCGATCCAGGGGAACAGCCGCGTGCCGCCCGCCACCATGACGCTGTCCGAGCTGCCCGCGTTCTCGCCGTTGATCAGCAGGCCGTCGTCGCTGGCGGTGGCGAGCACCACCGGCTCGCCCAGCAGGTTGGTGACGGTGCGGTCGAAGCGCCCCACGTACTTGACTTTCACCAGCGTCAGCGGCGGATAGTAGCCGGCCACGATATGGCGGCGCAGGAAGGCGCCTAGCGCCTGCTTGTCGGCCATCAGCGCGTCGAGCGTGCCCTTGGGCAGCGCGGCAAACGCCTCGTCGGTCGGCGCGAAGATGATATACGGGCCGCCGTGCGCCAGCAGGTCGGTCAGGCCGGCCGCCTGCACCGCGGCCAGGAAGGTGTTGTTCGACGGGCTGCCCTTCCCGCTCTTCCCCGCCTCGGCGTTGAACGCCTGCAGCAGGTCGACGGCGTTCAGCGGGCTGGTGTTGGCGCTGGTGTGCGTATCGAAGTCCTGGCCGATGGTGCCGGGATAGGTGCCGCCGAAGCAGTCGAGCGTGGACAGCGCGGGCGGATTATAGCCGTCGCCGTCGAAGCCGGGGTCGAGCGGCTGGTCGGGCGCGCCGGCCACCGTGACCTTCAGGCCCTTCCACCAGCCGACCGGCCAGCGCGCGGCCTTGAAACCGCCGTAGGGCACGTTGGCGTCGCGGACGATGCCGCCCTGGTAGAAATCGAGGCCGGCCAGCCCCCGGATGTTGTTCACCATGAAGTGCACGAAGTCGAGCGGCCCCGCCCCGATAGCCGCCGCCGCGGCCGTCTCGTCGATCACCAGCGCCTGGTGGCTCGGCTCGTCCTTCTGGCCAAGCGCCACCACCGTGTAGCGATGGCCGGCAGCCAGGGTCACGTCGAGCGGGCCGAGGAACGCCTTGCTCAGGTCCTGGCCGTTGGGCACGACGACCAGGCTGTGCGTGCCTGGCGCCAGGTACTCGTAGCGGGTGACATCGCCCTGCCGGACGGCCAGCGGAATATCGGCGTCCACCGGGATCTGGCCGTTGAGGTAAATGTCCATCTCGGGCTCGCCGTAGACGCACTGGCTCACCCGCAGCCGGGCCTGGGTCGCGTCGTTGGGCGCCGCCTGGGCTGCCCCAGCGGCCCTGGCCGATGTGGTGGTGACCGCCAGGGCGACCAGAACAACGCCGAGCAGCACCAACCGCAGTAGTCCTCTTATAGAGTGCATGGCTTTCTTCCTCTCCTGGCTATCGTTATAGTGCCACCTGTCCGCCAACTCGCCGGCAGGCCCTCCCTGCCGTAGCAGGTCATGGCGTCTGTTATGGCGTGCCGGGGCTGCCGAGGGCAGCACAGAGCGCGGTCATCACGGATCGATCACCTTGCCCATAATAGGCGTCGAGGTCGTGCTGCCCTTCCTCACGGAAGATAGTGCCGTCGGGCCCGATGATGGACAGCCCGGCATCATGCACCAGGACGCCCCCACCCGGCAGGTAGAATCTGAGCGTTCCCGTACTCGTCTCGGTAAAAGCGCTCAGGTCGCCCGGCACAGCCAGATCATCCGTGAGCGTATCAAGCTGGTTTGTGCGGACCGAGAGTCCCGTCACGGGGTTGATGATCGTGCCCTGGAAGTCCTCGTGGAGGACCCGCCGCGTCAGGTTGCCGTCCCGATCATAGTAGCGCGTGGCTCGCTGGGTCGCGATGTCGGGAGTCGCGATCAACTCGATCGGATTTGCGGATGTGCCGCAGAATATGCCCGCAGGCCCACCGTCTTCAGTGAACTGGCGACGCCCCTGGCAGATCGCGCCGGCGCCCGTCGCCCGGCAGGTCTCGAAATCCGGCGGGGGCGGAGTGAGGGGCGGCAGGCCGGGCCGGTCGGCGAAGGCCGCGCGGGGCGCCAGCAGCGTGATCCCGCTCAGGAACGCGATTAGCAGCAGAGTACGCGGTTTACGAGTCATGGAGTTGCTCCTTTCAGATGTGAACTGTTCATCGTCGCGGCTCCCGGTGCCGTGTAGTTATTGTCGCAGAGAAGGCCTTGCCAAGATAGTCTTGCAGTCGTAAAATAAGTCGTAGAAAAACTCGTAAAACACCCGGACCCGGGCGACCTATGCGGCCAGCGCGCCCTTGCAGCACTGCTCCACGAGCAACACCTACAGAAGGGAGCGGGGTCTATGGTGGGCGACGATTCCTTCAAGGACTGGTTGAAGCGGCAGCGCAAAGCGCTGGACCTCACCCAGGCCGAACTGGCCCACAAGGCCGGCTGCTCCATCTACACCATCCAGAAGATCGAGGAAGGGGGCGCCCGCCCTTCGCGCCAGCTTGCCGAACTGCTGGTGGCCGCCCTCGACACGCCCCCCGAGGAACGCGCGGCCCTTGTCCAGCGCGCCCGCACGCCCGGCCCCCGATCCGCCCCCGCCACGCCGGATGCGCGCGGCCCGGCGGTCTCGGCCAACGGCCATGCCCCCGCCCCGCTCGCGCCGGAGACGGCGAATCCGTACAAAGGCTTGCGCGCCTTTCAGGAGGCCGACGCGCCCGACTTCTTTGGCCGCGAGGCGCTGACCGAGCGCCTGCGCGAGCGGCTGGGCGAGGAAACCGCGCTGGCGCGCTTCCTGGCCGTGGTCGGGCCGTCCGGGGCCGGGAAGTCGAGCGTGGTGCGGGCGGGGTTGCTGCCCGCGCTCCGGCAGCACGGGCTGCCCAACGGCGGGCGCCCCGTCGTCGTCGAACTCAGCCCCGGCACGCACCCGCTGGAGGAGCTGGAAGCGGCGCTGTTGCGCGTGGCGGCCAATCCGCCGCCGAGCCTGATGGAGCAGTTGCGGGCCGACGAGCGCGGGCTGGCCCGCGCCGTCAAACGGGTGCTGCCGGGCGATGAGCAGAGCGAATTGCTGCTGCTGATCGATCAGTTCGAAGAGCTGTTTACGATGGTGCCCGATGAGCGGGTGCGCGCGGGCTTCATCGACAGCCTCTTCAGCGCGGTGGCCGACGAGCGCAGTCGCCTGCGGGTGATCATCACGCTGCGCGCCGACTTCTACGACCGGCCGCTACTCTACCTGCCGTCCAGCGAGTTGTTCGGCTGGCGCACGGAAGTGGTTGGCCCGCTCGCGGCAGATGAACTCTACCGGGCGATCACCGAACCGGCCGAGCGGGCGGGAGTCGCGCTGGAGAAGGGGCTGGCGGCAGCGATCATGGGCGACGTGGGCGAGCAGCCGGGCCTGCTGCCCCTGCTGGAGTACGCGCTGACCGAGCTATACGAGCGGCGCGCGGGCCGGCTGATGACTCTGGCGGCCTACAAGGCCAGCGGCGGCGTCTTCGGCTCGCTGGCGCGGCGCGCCGAGGGTGTGTACGAGCAGTTGAGCGGGGCCGAGCAGGCCGCAGCGCGGGACCTGTTTCTGCGCCTGGTGACGCCGGGGGAAGGCGGGGAGGACACCCGGCGGCGCGCCCTGCTGGCCGAGGTTATGTCGGCGGCGCGCGATCAGGCCGCGCTCCAGCGGGTACTCGATCTCTACGGGCGCTACCGCATGCTAACTTTCGACCGCGACCCGCTGAGCGGGGGGGCCACGGTGGAGGTGGCGCACGAGGCGCTGCTGCGCTCGTGGGGCCGGCTGAGCGCCTGGCTGGCCGAGAGCCGCGAGCAGTTGCTGGTGCAGCGCCGGCTGCTCTATTCGGCGGCCGAGTGGCAGCGCTCGGGCCAGGAGACGAGTTTCCTGGCCGGCGGGGTGCGGCTGGCGCAGTTCGTGGGCCTGGCGGCGCCCGGCGACGGCGCGGTGCCTCTGGCGCTGACGGCCGCGGAGCAGGCGTACCTGGCGGCCAGCTTACAGGAGCAGCAGCGGCGGGAGCAGGCCGAGCAACAACAGCAGGCCAGAGAGTTGGCGCTGCAAAAGCGGGCCGCGAACCGGCTGCGCTACCTGGTCGGCGGTCTGGCCGTCTTCCTGCTGGTCGCGGCGGGCCTGGCGGCCTGGGCGTTCAACCGCAGTGCCGTCGCCGAGGCGAACTTTGCCCACGCCAGCGCCGCGCGCATCGCCGGCGAGGCCAACAACCTGCTGCTCGCGCACGGCGATCCCAGCCTGATCGCCTTGCTCAGCATCCGCTCGTTGCACACGGAGTACTCATCGCAAGCCGACGCCGCGCTCTCGGCGGTCGCGTTCCAGGGTATCCCACCCAGCGTTTTCTCCGGGCACACCGCCGCGGTCCAGGCGGCGAAGTTCTCTCCCGACGGCAAGTACCTGGCCACCAGCAGTCGAGATTCCACGGTGCGGCTCTGGGACATCGCCGGAGGCAAGGTGGTACACATCTTCACCGGCCATACTCAGGCCGTCTGGGGCCTGGACTTCTCGCCGGACGGCAAATACCTGCTCAGCGGCAGCGACGACGGCACCATGCGGCTCTGGGATCTCGCCACCTATCAGACGGTGCGCGTTTTCGCCGCCGTCGCCGGCGGCGCCATTTCGTGGACCTATTTCTCGCCCGACGGCAAGTACGTGCTCACCGACGGTGGGGATAACAGCCCGCATCTGTGGGATGTCGGCACGGGCCGGATGCTGCGCACCTTCACCGGCCTGACGGCGGGCGTATTCCCGGCGTACTCGCCCGACGGCAAGTATGTGTTCGCGTCGAGCCTGGACAACACGGCGCGCCTGTGGGATGCGGCTACCGGCCGGCAGCTACGCGAGTTCCCTGTCGAGCACGGCTGGGTCGCGCTGGCCGCCTACTCGCCGGACGGGCGGTATGTCGCGGCAGGAGCAGGCGAAGTGCCCGACGCCAATGCCGTCGCCAGTGAGATCCGGGTGTGGGATGCGGCCACCGGCCGGCAGGTGCGGCTGATCACCGGCGTGCAGGGGGTGCTTGCACTCACCTTCTCGCCGGACAGCAAATACCTGTTGAGCGGCGGGGAAGGCCGGGTTCTGCAGCTATGGGACGTGGCAACCGGTCAGCTACTCCGGACATTGACCGGGCACACGGGAGAGATCTTCGGGGCCGCGTTCTCCCGTGACGGCAAGCGGGTGGCGAGCGCCAGTTTTGACAACACCGCGAGAGTCTGGGACATGCAGGCGGCGCCAGGCGCGCTTGTCCTCAATGGTCACAGCGATGGCGTGTGGTCGGTCAGCCTCTCGGCGGACGGCAAATACATCCTCACAGGCAGCGACGACGCGACCGCGCGCATGTGGGACGCCGCCACGGGCGCAGAGCTACGGCGGTTCGTGGGGCACGAGGGCCGCGTGGGCAGCGCGGTCTTCTCGCCCGACGGCAAGACGGTGCTGACCGCCAGCAACGACCGGACCGCCCGGCTATGGGACGCCGCGACCGGGAAAGAGCTACGCCGCTTCACCGGCCATACCGACCAGGTGAATCGCGCCTTCTTCTCACCCGACGGGAAGCTGATCGTGACGGCCAGTCACGACATGACGGCGCGGCTGTGGGACGCAGCAACGGGGCACCAGTTGCGCGCATTTCAGCTCACGGATATCGTCACGAAGGCGGTCTTCTCACCGGACGGCAAGCAGGTGCTAGCCGGCAGTGGCAACGGCGAGGTGCGGCTGTGGGACGCGGCGACGGGCCAGGAAGTGCGCCGCTTCACCGGCCATACGGCGGGGTATGTGCGGGTCAGCTTTTCGCGCGACGGTAAGCAGATCGTCACTGCCGGCGACGACACGACCGCGCGTGTGTGGGATGTGCAGACCGCGCAGGAACTACAACGCTTTACGGTTCCTAATGCCGGTATGAAGGCGGCGGAGTTCTCGTCGGACGGCCGGCTGGTCCTCACGGCGGGCGATGATGGGGTGGCGCGGCTGTGGGACGTGGCGACGGGGCAGGAAGTCCGCCGGTTCACCGGCCACAGCGACCAGGTGAAGGCCGCGGTCTTCTCGCCTGACGGCAAGTACATCTTGACGGCCAGCCTGGATAAGACGGCCCGGCGCTGGCCAATCGACTACCATGACACGATTCGTGCGCTCTGTGCCGAATTGACCCGCGACCTGACCCCGGAAGAGCGGTCGCAATACGGCATCACCAACCCAGAGCCGACGTGCTCAGCACCATAGCAGCCCTATCCCGGTCCCACAATTCGTATTCACGGGCCGGATAGCGAGGGAGAATGTGGCATGGACACCCAATCGATGCACGGACCAGCCGTGCCGGACGATGAGGCCGCGGTGCGCGGGCTGTATGCGGCGTTGCTGGAGCAGTGGAACCGGCGCGACGCCGCCGGGCTGGCGGGGCTGTTCACTGCGGACGGCCACCTGGTCGGCTACGACGGCAGCGTGGTGAACGGGCGCGCGGCCATCGCGGGGCACCTGGCGCCGATCTTCGCGGACCACCCGACGCCGGCCTACGTGGGCAAGGTGCGCGAGGTGCGCTTCCTGACGCCCGACGTGGCCGTGCTGCGCGCCGTCACGGGCCTGGTGCCCGCCGGCACTCGCGACATCAATCCCGACCTCAATGCGGTGCAGAGCCTGGTCGCGGCCCGGCATGGCGGCCAATGGCAGGTCGAACTCTACCAGAACACGCCCGCGGCCTTCCACGGCCGCCCGGAGGAAAGCGCCGCCCTCACCGCGGAGTTGCGCGCGTTACTGACAGATTAGATTCACCGCAGAGACGCAGAGGACGCAGAGATTGTTCTATTAATCAATACCTACGCCAATCAGGCGGCATAGGGATGGGACTCATAGGCATGAATGCGGCCCAAGCGCGCCACCTGCTCGAAAATCCGCGCCACTATATCCGCGTCCGGTTGATCCGGAAGCATTTTTATTGTCTCGGTGAT
>DASSGZ010000318.1:0-23348 GCA_035693165.1 Chloroflexia bacterium
TGCGCGCCACCGTCAGCGAGGGGGCGGACCGCGACGACCACGAGCGCCAGGCGCTGTACTGGCTCAACACGGCCACCAGCGCCGAACCCGATAACGGCACCTATCGCTACAACGCCGCCCTCTTGCAGATCATGCTGGGCCATTACCAGCAGGCCGCCGCGCTGCTGGCGACCATCGACGCTACGCCCGATCACCCGGAGGTCCGCTTCCACCACGCGCTGGCCCTCTTGCGCCTGGGTGCGCCGGACCAGGCCCTGCCGCTCTGGCAAGACCTGGCCCGCAGCACCACCGGTGACTGGGCCCCCGCCGTCGCTGAGGGCCGCGCCGATACGCTTGTGGCGCTGGGCGATGTGGCCGCCGCCATGCCGATTTACGAGCAGAGCCTGAGCGACGGCGCATCCGTCGCCTGGGACCTCTACGACAAAGTGCTGCGCCTGCAACTGGATCGCGGCCCGCAACAGGCGTTGCAAACCCTGGGCACGCTGCTGGCGCGCTTCCCCGACGCCGCCCGCCTGCACTATGACCAGGGCCGGCTGCTGCTGCTCCTGGGCCGCACCGGCCCGGCGGTCAACGCCTTCCGCGCCGCCGTGCAGCGTGGCGATAGCGACCCGCAACTCCACGCCGGGCTGGCCCAGGCGCTGCTCGCCGCGGGCGACGCCAAGGGCGCGCAAGCCGAGAGCGAGAAGGCCATCGCCGCCACCAACCTCGACCCGGCCCAGGCCGATCTCACGCTCACCTACAGCAAGCTCGATAACTCCGACCCCTACCAGCGCAGCGTGGGCCAGGCCGTGCTGACCGCGAACCTGGTGCGGGCGCGCGCGCTGGCCCGGCTCGGTCAGGGCGGGCAGGCCCACACCTTCGCCACCGCCGTCGAGGGCCAGGGCGCGGGCGGCGACGCGGCCAAAGCGGCCTGGTTCCGCTACTACGCGGCGCTCATCGACGCGGCGGGCGGCCTCGCCGACGACGCCGTCGCGCGTCTGCGACCCGCGACCCCCGGTGCCGCCGAAGCCGGCGGGCCGAGCCTGGGCGCTCGCGTCCTCGCCTGGGTCGATATGCTGACCCCCGCGCAAGCCCGCGATCAAGCCACGGCGATTGTGTCGGCGATGGGCGGCCAGGACGGCGTGCCCGTGCTGCCCGCGGACGCGGCCATGGCCCAGGCCGACTTTGAGCTGGCCGGCAAGCTGGACGCCGTGGGCGCGCCCGCCGCGCCCTTCTACCGTGCCGCCGCCGCCTGGGAAGCCGCCCAGGCCGCCACGCAGCACCAACCGCCCGCCGCCGGCAACGGCACGCCGCGCTCCGTGCAGTACCAGGTGGCCGAAGCCGATTACCTGCGCCGCCAGGGCACGCGGGACCCGCTCACCCTGGCCCGCTACCAGCAGGCGAGCGACGTGGCCCCCAATCTGGCGGGCATCCATACCAACCGCGGGCTGGCCTTCGCCGATCTCGGCGATCCGCAGCGGATGCGCCGCGAGTTTGAGCTGGCGGGCCGCGCCGACAGCCAGGACGCCGTGGCCGCGCACAACCTGGGCGTCCTCGACTTGCGCGACGGCCCAGGCAGCCTGCTCACCGCTCTGGCGAACCTGGGCACGGCGCGCCAGTCCGCGGGCCCTACCGCCACTCGCTGGGGCAACGACTTTGTCGCCGACACGCAGCCCGGCGGCTACCCCATGCTCGTGGCCGCCGGCGATAGTTTCGCCGACCGCATCCCGGCGCTGGCAACGCTGATCCTGCTGCTGCTGCACACGCTCATCCCGCGCCGCCGTAGCCAGGGCGAGGAGAGCCGCGATGCGCCCCCCGGCAGCGTGCTGGCCCGCCTGGCCGATCTGCTCGCCGCGCGCCTGCCCGCCGGCGCGGGGCGCACCGCCGTCGTCATCACCTTCATCGGGGCGATTGCGGTCGCCGGGCTGGGCTGGGCTTGGGCGCTGTCGGGCAACGGCCCAATCGCCGCCCTGACCCTGCTGCCGGTCACTATGCTGGCGGCGCTGGTGGCCCTCGGCGCGCAAGAAGGCATGCAGTGGGCCGCCGTGCGCATGGAGCGCCGTCCGGGTACCATCCGCACGCAACTCTGGCCGCTCGGCCTCATCATGAGCCTGGTCGGCGCGCCCTTTGGCGTGCTCTATGGCCGGTTGCTTACCACGCACGCCACGGGCGCCGCCGGGAGCCACACCGTGCTCGAAGCCCACCGCGACGGCCACGAAGAACCGGAAGAACTGGAACCGGTGGCCGCGGCCCCCGCCGCCATGCCCCAGCGCGCGGCCACCCGGCGTGGCGGCACGGCCACCGCCCGCCCGCCCGCCGCGACCAAAACCGAGCCGGTCGCCGCCCCCGCCCCGGAGCGCGTCGTCTGGCGCGGCTGGGGCGCCCTCGGTCCCGCCGCCCGCGTGGCCCTGCTCGGCTTGCTGGCGAACATCGTGCTGGCCGTCGTCTGCGGCCTGCTCGCGGCCTGGCTGCCCAACGCGTTCTGGCGCATCCTGCTGCTGGCGAACGTCGCCGTGCTCGCCTTCACCGCCGCCTCCGACCCCGGCGCCGAGGGCTGGCACCTCTGGCGCCGCAGCCCGCTGCTCTGGCTACCCATCTTCACCGTCGCCGCCGCCGCGCTCACGGCCCTGCTGCTCGGCGCGATCTAGCCGCCGGCCTCGCCCAGCCGGTTTGAAACCGGCCCCATGCCCAAACCCGACTCCCCTCCCCACCGCGGAGAAGGGCCGGGGGAGAGATTGCCCAGGCGATCCAGACTGCCCGCCAAAAGAGTATACTGAATACGACGCCGCCCCCGTGGTGGGGGCGGCCCGAACACCGTCGCACACATCCCGGCCCAGATCCGGCCCGGCCACCGGCTGCGGGCGCCGAGGAGGGACCTCATGTTTGAAGGGCTACTGCAACCCACCCACCTGATCCTGATCCTGGTCATTGCGCTCATCATCTTCGGCCCCGGCAAACTGCCGGAGCTGGGCAAGACCCTGGGCACCGGCATCCGCGAATTCCGCGAAGCCGCCTCCCACGCCGGGGAGCCGGAGCCACCCGCACCCGCGGCAGAAACGCCGGCGTTCCCGCCCGAGCAGCCACGCAGCTAACTGAGCGCAATTACGCATGGCAAACGGGTTCCCGATACAGGGAACCCGTTTCTGTTTGCCGCTAACTCAACAATATACGGCGACAGCGCGACTCTCCTCGCCGCGGCGGAGAGGGGCCGGGGGTGAGGTTGGTCGGGCGCCGCCCCGCTACCGGAACGCAGGCAACACCTCAGCGGCGAAACGCTGCACCGGCTCCAGGTGCGCCGCGTTGTGCAGATAGACGATGAAGTACTGCACTCCCGCATCCACCAGGCGGTTGAGCGTTTCGACCACCTGCGCGGGCGGCGCCACCAGATAGCGGTTGCGGATGTCTTCCTGGACCGGCTGACTCAGGTGCGCGATCTCGCTGTCCAACCGCTCAGGGTGGTCCGTCAGGTAGACGAACACCTCGCTGGAGCGCAGGATGCTGTCGTAGTCGCGGCCCACCGTCTCGCAGTGTTGCCGGATCACGTCGAACTTGTGCCGGTAGACCTCCGGGTCGAAGCCGCCGATGTTGCAGGCGTCGCCGTACTTCGCCACCAATTTGAGCGTGACCTTCTCGCCGCCGCCGCCGATCCAGATGGGCGGATGCGGCTGCTGCACGCCCTTCGGCTCGTTGATAGCCCCGCGCACCTGGTAGTATTTGCCCTCATAGGTGGCGTAGTCCTCAGTCCACATGGCCTTGATGATCGGCAGCGCCTCGGCCAGCATCTTAAGCCGCGTCGGCCCGTCGGGGTACTCATAGCCGTAGGCCAGCCACTCATGCTCGTACCAGCCCGCACCGATGCCGAAGTCGAGCCGCCCGTGGCTCATCACATCTACCGTGGACGCGATCTTCGCCATCAGGGCCGGGTTGCGGTAGCCGTTGCATGTGACCATCTGCCCGATGCGCACGGTCTTTGTATCGCGAGCCAGCCCTGCCGTGCTCGTCCAACACTCGAACGTCGTCTCCAATTCCGGTGTGGGCACAGTGTGGAAGTGGTCGTAGAGCCAGATCGCATGGTAGCCCAGCCGCTCGGCCTCCTGCCCCACCCGCGTCATCGCCTCGTATTTCTCCACCGGGTCGGCAAAATCGACCAGGTCCATGCGCCAGCCCTGGGGCACAAACACACCAAATGGTATCGCCATAATCGTCTCCCTCCTATCTGACCCCCGGTTCATCCGCACCGCAGAGGCTAACGGCCGCCGCAAGTAGCATGCCCCGCGCCGGGCGGGACTTTCCACAATTTAAGCTGCGTAAATTGACAAACCCTGCCCCCTGGAGTATAATTTACCGTGGGATCCCTATGTGCGCCCTTAGCGCAAGGGCCGCAACAGGATCACATACAGGTGGTTTGGGTTAGGGAAAGGGGAGCCGCGATGGCTGTCGAACGATCCGGGAACGTTCTCCTGCAGAACAGCAGCCCGCGCATGGCGCTCTTGCGCCTCTTGCAGAAACGCGGGCAAGCCTCGATCAAGGAGATGGAGGTGGCGCTCGGCGTCACCGCGACGGCCGTGCGCGAGCAACTGAGCCATCTGATGGCCGAGGGCGTGGTTACGGCCACGCGCGTGCGCGGCGAGGTGGGCCGGCCCTTCTATGTCTATGCCCTCACCGATAAGGCCCAGGAACTCTTCCCCAAGGACTACGGCACGCTGGCGCGCCTCTTACTGGAAGAGACGCTCGCCGCGTTCGGCCCCGACGGCTACGCCCAGATCCTGGAGCGCGTGGGCCGGCGCCTGGCCGATGAGTTTGCCGGGGAAGTTCATGGCCGCGAGATGGAAGATAAACTCTACGGTCTCGCCACCCTGCTTGTGCAAAAAGGCTTCGATAACGAAGTGACCCGCACCGCCGACGGCTTCGTGCTCCATGCCGGCACCTGTCCCTATTTCGCGGTGGTCAAGGACCACCGCGAGATCTGCGACATGGAACAGCGCATGATGTCGCGTCTGCTCGACGCGGATGTCCATCTCGGGTCTTGCATGCTGGAAGGCCATACCGCCTGCCAGTTTAGCGTGCGCCCCCGCCTGGAGGAACGAGCGGAGGACGCCCCCGTGCCCGAAGCCGAGACAGTTCACGACTAAGCGGGCCACCCGCATCTCTTATTTGTTGAAAGGATCCGGAAGCAGTCTTATGGATACTCAAACGCAAACCAACCAGAACGCCGATGCTCTGGTTATTACCGATCTGCATGTCGCGGTCGAAGGCAAGGAGATTCTCAAGGGTGTTAATCTGACCATCCGCAAGGGCGAGGTCCATGCCATCATGGGGCCGAACGGGTCGGGCAAGTCCACCCTGGTCAATGCCCTGATGGGCCACCCGCGCTATGAAGTCACTGCCGGCACCGCCATGTTCAAGGGCGAAGACGTGCTGACCCTGGCGCCCGACGAGCGTGCGCACCTGGGCCTCTTCCTGGCCTTCCAGTACCCCAGCGCCATCCCCGGCGTCAGCGTGGCGAACTTCCTGCGCACGGCGCTCGTCTCGCTGCACCGCGATCGCCGCAAGATCAGCGACGAGGAGCTGCTGTCGGGCGAAACGCCCGTGGCCCCGGCTAAGACCCCGGCGGCGACCAGCAAGGTCCCGGCCATCAAGGAGTTCCGCAAGACGCTGCGCGACAGCCTGGCCCTGCTCAAGATGGACGAGAGCTTCGCCACCCGCTATGTCAACGACGGGTTCTCCGGCGGCGAGAAAAAGCGCCTGGAGATCCTTCAGATGTCGGTGCTCAAGCCGCAGATCGCCATGCTCGACGAGCCGGACTCCGGTCTCGACATCGACGCTGTGCGCGTGGTGGCCGAGGGTGTCAGCGCGCTGCGCGGCCCGAACGTCGGCATCTTGATTATCACGCACTATCAGCGCATCCTGAACTACATCAAGCCCGACTATGTCCACATCCTGGTGGATGGGCAGATCGTCCAGTCGGGCGGGCCGGAGCTGGCGCTGGAGCTGGAGCAGAAGGGCTACGAGTGGCTGCGCACCGAACTGGGGCTGCCCGAAGAGGTGCTGGCCGGCGAGAGCGAGGTCCACAATGAGCGGGCCTAACTCCATGGCGCCCTACACGGGCGGCACCGCGGTGGCGCCGGCCAACGGCCATGAGGGCGGCGCGATTGTGTCCGAAGCCGTTGAAGCCCTGTCCACCCGGTTGCACGAGCCGGCCTGGCTGCGCGAGCATCGCCAGGCGGCCTACGCCACCTACGAGAGCCTGCCCATGCCCCAGTGGAGCCGCGGCATCGGCCAGTGGTGGAAAACCGACATCCGCGAGGTCAAGCTCGAAAACCTGCACCTGTTCAGCCCGCAGGCCGCCGAGCACAAGCCGATCGACGCCTTCTCCACGCAGGAGGAGCACGCCGGCCTCATCGTCCAGCACAACTCGGGCATCGTCTCGGCGCATCTGCGCGAGGACCTGGCCGCCAAGGGCGTGATCTATACCGATCTGGCGACGGCGGTGCGCGAGCATGGCGACCTGGTGCAAAAGTACCTGTCCCAGGCCGTGCCGGTCGAGACGGACAAGTTCACCGCGCTTAACGCGGCGCTCTGGACCGGCGGCACTTTCCTGTATGTGCCGCGCGGCGTGGCCGTCGATGTGCCGCTGCACGGGCTGACCTGGATCGACGGCACCGGCGGCATCGCCCTCAACCATACGCTCATCGTGGCCGAGGCGGCCAGCGAAGTGCGCCTGGTGGACGAGTTCCGCTCGGCGGGCGGCGACGGCCTGAGTCCCGTCAGCAACAAGCGCGGCCTGCCGCTGGCGGTCTATAGCGGCGTGCTGGAGGTCTTCCTGGGTCCCGACAGCAAGGTGGAGTATTTCACCATCGAGAACTGGGGGCCGGAGGTCTTCGCCTTCAACCAGCGGCGCGCTCAGGTGGGCGCCAACGCCCGCATGCACTGGGTGTTCGGGCTGCTCGGCGGGCGCGTGAACCGCAGCCATGTCGATACCGAACTGGCCCAGCGCGGCGCCGAAACGCAGACCCGCGGCATCTACTTCTCGCACGGCGAGCAAGTGTTCGACCTGACCACGCTCACGCACCACGTCGCGCCGAGCTGCACGGGCGACATCCTGTTCAAGGGCGCCCTGCGCGACACGTCGCGCGCCGGCTTCGAGGGCATGATCCGCGTCGAGCCCGCCGCCCAGCAGACCAACTCGTACCTGTCGGACCACATCCTGTTCCTCAGCGACCAGGCCAAGGCCGACAGCGTGCCCGGCCTGGAGATCCTGGCGAACGATGTGCGCTGTTCGCACGGCGCCACCATCGGCATGATCGACGAGGAGCAGGTCTTCTACGGCATGAGCCGCGGCCTGCCGCGGGTCGAAGCCGAGAAACTGATCGTCGGTGGGTTCTTCGAGCAAGTGTTGCAGGAGATGCCGCTGGAGAGCATGCGCGAACTGGTCCGCGCGCAGATCCAGCAAAAGGTGGAACTGCCGCAGATCGCGGAGCCGGTCGCCCGCTAACCGTCAGGCTTCCGAACGACCGGCGACAGCTTCCCCAGGAGCGCTGTTTGCCGGTCGTTGTTATTTTATCGGCTGCCGCTGTAGGGGCCGGTTGCAAACCGGCCCGTAGCAGGGCACGATAGGCGTCTCGCTCGCCATCCCGACGAGATCCGCCTTTGCCGCCCCAGCGCCGATATAACACGGTATACACCTAACGTCTGATCACTGACCACCGATCACTGATCACTGACGCCTGATAGCTGAAAGCTACGCGAGAGGCAAAGCGATGGCAAATGCAACCCTGGCGGCGGATGCCGCATCCACATCGCGCCCCGCGCCCGATTGGGCGGCGGTCCGCGCTGACTTCCCCATTCTGCGCCAGGAGGTGCACGGCTATCCGCTCTGCTTCCTCGACAACACGGCCACGGCGCAAAAGCCCGAGCCGGTGCTGGCCGCCATGGACGCTTACTACCGCACCACCAACGCCAACATCCACCGCGGCGTCTACCAGATGAGCGAGCAAGCCACCGCCCTCTATGAAGACGCACGCGCCCGTATTGCCGCCTTCATCAACGCCCGATCGAGCCGCGAGATCATCTACACACGCAACACCACCGAGGCGATTAACCTGGTGGCCGCCACCTGGGGCCGCGCCAACATCGGGCCGGGCGACGCCATCCTCTACACGGCTATGGAGCACCACAGCAACATCGTGCCCTGGCAGTTGCTCGCCCAGGACCGGGGCGCTACCGTGCGCTACATCCCCATCGACGACGACGGCCGGCTGGTGCTCGACGACCTGGACGCGCTGCTCGACGGCGTGAAGATCGTCGCCGTGACCTACGCCAGCAATGTGCTGGGCACGATCAACCCGGTGGCCGAGATTACCGAGGCCGCGCACCGCCACGGCGCCGTGATCCTCATCGACGGCGCGCAGGCCGTGCCCCATATGCCGGTGGACGTGCAGGCGCTGGCCTGCGATTTCCTGGCTTTCTCGTCGCACAAGATGCTCGGCCCCACCGGCATCGGCTGCCTCTACGGGCGGCGCTCGCTGCTGGAGGCCATGCCCCCCTACCAGGGCGGCGGCGACATGATCCGGCGGGTCACGCTGGAGCGGTCCACCTGGAACGACCTGCCCTGGAAGTTCGAGGCCGGCACCCCGGCCATCGCCGAAGCTATCGGCCTGGGCGCCGCCGTGGACTACCTGAGCGCCCTGGGCATGGACAACGTCCGCGCCCACGAGCAGCAACTGGTCGCCTACGCGCTCGACCGGCTTGCCACCGTGCCCGGCCTGCGTGTCCTCGGCCCGCCCGCCGCCGAACGGGGCGGGGTTGCCGCCTTCAGCCTGGGCGAGATCCACCCGCACGACATCGCCAGCCTGCTCGACCAGCGGGGCATCGCCATCCGCGCGGGGCACCACTGCTGCCAGCCGATCATGGACTACTACGACGTGCCCGCCCTGGCCCGCGCTTCCTTCTACATCTATAACACCGAGGCCGACGTGGACCGCCTGGTCGAGGGCCTGCACTTCGTCCGCGAGGTCTTCGGCAGCGAATAGCCGGCGCCGGCCGGCCGTTGACGTTTAGCACCGCGAAGGCACGAAGGACGCGAAGATCGGTTATTTTAGGTCTAATCTTCACGTTCTTCGCACCTTCGCGGTGTATTTTATATCTGCTCCGCCATCCTCTTGACAGCGCCCCGAATCGGATCTATAATCGGCATATAATTAATCAATCGTTCGATTAAGGAAACGGGGGTAGGGTCATGCAGACGCAGACGAAGCAGGCGCGGGAAGCGGGCGTGCCTGACGTGGAGAAAATCGACTGCTGTATCGCCGGCGGGGGGCCGGCGGGCGCCGTGCTGGCCTTGCTGCTGGCGCGCCAGGGTGTGCCCGTGCTGCTGCTGGAGGAGCACAAAGACTTCGACCGCGACTTCCGCGGCGACACCATCCATCCCTCGGTGCTGCAGGTCATGGACGAGATCGGGCTAGCGGACCGGCTGCTGCAACTGCCCCACACCGAGATGCACACCATGAGCCTGGAGACCGGCACCGGGACCGTCACGCCGGTGAATTTCCGGCGGCTGAAAACCCGCTACCCCTATATCATGATGGTGCCCCAGGTCGATTTCCTCAACTTCATCACCAAAGAGGCGGGGCGCTACCCGCAGTTCCACCTGCGCATGAACGCCCGCGTGGAGGAGCTAATCGAGGAGGGCGGCGTGATCCGCGGCGTGCGCTACCGCGGGGCCGATGGCCGGCACGAGGTGCGCGCCCGGCTCACCGTGGGGGCCGACGGGCGCTTCTCGCGGCTACGCAAGCTGGCCGGGCTGGCGCCCATCGCCAGTTCTCCCCCCATGGACGTGCTCTGGT
Organism: Chloroflexia bacterium; assembly: GCA_035693165.1. GTDB lineage: Bacteria > Chloroflexota > Chloroflexia > QHBQ01 > JAICKM01 > JAICKM01. The sequence continues at coordinate 9,825 of DASSGZ010000318.1, forward strand.
TCCGCCTGCCTCGCCGCCCTGGCGACGCCGAGGAAGCCGGGGTGCGCTTCGGCGCCGGGCGGCTGGGCATCCTGCTCAACCGGTTCGACTACTGGCAGGTGGGCTACGTTATCGCCAAAGGCACCTATCAGCCGCTTCGCGGCGCGGGCATCGCGGCGTTTCGCGCCCAGGTGGCCGAGTTGTTCCCAGAACTGCGCGACAGGGTGGATGCCATCCACGACTGGAAGGACATTTCACTGCTGTCCGTCGAGTCGAGCCGCCTGGCGCGCTGGTACCGGCCCGGCCTCCTGCTGATCGGCGACGCGGCACATGTGATGACGCCCGTCGGCGGTGTGGGCATTAACTACGCCATCCAGGACGCCGTGGTGGCGGCCAACGTGCTGGGGCCGCGCTTCCGCCAGGGCCGGCTGCGCCCGCGCGACCTGGCGGCGGTGCAACGCCGGCGCGAGTGGCCCACGCGGATCATCCAGGCGGCCCAGGCTGCCGTCCAGGAGCGCCTGCTGGGCGAGGCCCTACAGAGTACAGACCAGTTCCAACTGCCCCGCATCGCCGGTGTCCTGCTGGGCATCCCACTGCTGCGCAATCTCCCGGCCCGGTTCATCGCCTTCGGCGTCTGGCCGGTCCATGTGCGGGGCGCACGCACCCGGCAGTGAATTACCCAGTCGGCGTCTGCACGCCAGAAGTTCAGATGTTGCGGAGGCAACACGGGGGCGCGGGCGTCCAGGACGAAACGCCCGCCGCCGGCTCGGAGCCGGAGCGTGATATCTTCTATTTGTGGTCAGCCGAGCACAACCTGTGAGTTAGACCGCGGGACATTTAGAATCGATGCGGAGCTACGCCGTGCCAGCAAATAGATCATGAGCAAACTAACCGGCACAATCAAACCATAACCACCCCGGTAGGATGGATCGAGCGGCAGCAAAATATAGAGCGGTACCAGCAGCAGCCAGATCATCAGCCCATAACGCCAGAGCCGCGCAGAGCCCGATTCCCCGATGGCGACTTTCACCCAGCAAGCCAGCCAGGGAAACAGCAGCAGGATGTGATCATAGTCCCAGGCGTAGTAGGCGAGCAGCAAACCCAGAATCACCGTTAACGGCAGGGAGTCCCACCCAGCGCCGGCTAGATCCGCCCGCCAGACTCGCCAGAGTACGCCAACGAGCAGCGCCGTGACCGCCAGCCCTACAATCCACCAGGCGTCACCCGCAATGCTGACCCACAACGACCACAGCGTGGGTTGGGCAAAAATGACCGGAGACACTAACCCGGTCATCTGTAGCCATTCGGAGATCCAACCGGGCCAGACCAGGGTTGGGCCGCCCCAGAGCAGAAACCCCCACCCCGCCGTCCACGCGACGGTCGTCCAGCGTCGTTGAGTGAGCAACCAAAGGCCGACAAAGATCAGAACGGCAAGAGTCACCTGGAGCTTAATCGTGCAGAAGGCCAGCAAGGCCCCGACCAGCCAGGGAGCGCGGCGGCGCTGGATCAGCAGAATGGCGCCAAATAACGCGCCGAACACTAAGCCGCCATAGGCGCCTTCCTGCAATGTGAAGAAAGTGGGCCGAAACCCAAACGCGAGTAAGACCAGCAGCAAGCCGCCATACCAGGGCGGCGTGAACCGCAGGATTTTACAGGCACACCATAACCCCACCAGTAGACCGATTTCATTAACCAACATGAACAGCGCTAGCGCCCAGAACAGCGGGAGCAATGCGAACGGGCTGAACAAAACAGCCATCCAGAGAGGATAAAGAAAATCCGACAGGTGCTGCGGATTGTAGACCTGCCCCGGACGGGTGGGGAAGACATTGACAATTTGCCCGGTGGCATAAGCCCAGCCGATTTCCTGCTCATACTCGGGCGTCCAATGGGCGCGCAGCCACTCTTGTGCATTGTACGGATCGCCCCCACCCAGCAACACCCGCCCAACCAGCCAACCATGGTGCGAAAAGTCGGTGACGCCAAAGAGGCCGTAGCGCTGCTGCAGGGTATTTAAGTAGAGGCAATTGGCGGCAAACAAAGCTCCAAGCAGCAAAAGGAGTAGAAGCCCTCGTGTGCGCAGAGTGGCCGGACTCCTGCCCGGCGCGGCTAACCGGGAGGAATCTGAACCAGACGGCATCATGCGGGAATTCCTCTCAGAAGGGCTGAACAATGCAGCAACATCGGGGAGCGGAACAGATTACTTGGTAGTATACCGCGAAGCCGGCCCCGCGGGCAAATAGTAGTTTCCAGCCGGCGCGGGTTTCAGGAACCCCTGAGCATCAAGGGCCTGACAAGAAACAAGCAGGGTGCAATAGATTCCGTACCGTGGCCCAAAAATGCGGCCTCATCGAGGCCGGCGAGATCCGAGCCGTGTCCGGCATTGTGACTAAAGTCACAGTGCCTGTTTGACTTTCCTCCCGGCCCGGTCATTACTTCCTCCGCTAAGAGAATCCGCGATTGCCTGCTAAGATAGACCTATATCGAAAACGACGCTTACGTCGCAATGGGAGGAAGTATGGTCACTACATTACAGCAAGCGGCGCCCGCGGGAATCGCCCCTGAGCAGCCGGTCATCGACATCGACGGCTTGCAGGTGTCCTACGGCGCGGTTCAGGCCGTGCGCAACGTGAATCTACAGGTGCGCCAGGGCGAGATCTTCGGGCTGCTGGGACCGAACGGCGCGGGCAAGACGACCACGCTGTCGGCGATTGAGGGCCTGGTGCAGCCGCAGGCCGGGCGCATCACCGTGCTGGGCCGCGATATCCGCACCCAGGCGCGGGAGATCAAGCGCCGCCTCGGCATCAGCCTGCAAACCACCGCGTTTTTCGACTCGCTGCGCGTCTGGGAACTGGTCCGCTTCTACGCCGGACTCTACGACGTGATGCTCAGCAAGGCGCAGGTGCTCGATCTGCTGGCCGGGTTCGCGCTGGCCGAGAAAGCAGGCGCGCGGGCTGAGGAACTCAGCGGCGGGCAGCAGCAACGCCTGGCGCTGGCCCTGGCGATCGCCAACCACCCGGAGATCGTCATCCTCGACGAGCCGACCACCGGGCTGGATCCGCAGGCGCGGCGCAACGTCTGGGACAGCATCCGGCAGATCCGCGCCAGGGGCTGCACGGTGCTGCTGACGACACACTACATGGAAGAGGCCCAGGAACTCTGCCACCGGGTCGCCATCATCGACCGGGGCGAGATCATCGCCCTGGACACCCCCGGCGGCCTGATCAACAGCCTGCACGCCGACAGCCTGATCACCGCCACGGTGCGCCTGCCCGCAGACCGGGTGCGCGCCCTGCCCGGCGTCACCAGCGCCCACTACGAGGGCGATAAGCTGGCCGTCCATACCGGCAACGCGCAGGAAACGGTCCTGGGCCTGCAACAACTGGCCGTTGAGCAGCGCCAGTTGCTCACCGACCTGAGCATCCGCCAACCCGACCTGGAAGATGTCTTCATCACCCTCACCGGGCGCAAGATCCGCTAGCCGCGGGCCGGGTTGCAACCGGCCCGCACATCACCATTAAGGAGTAACTACAATGACAACCGATGCAACCACCGTCGCAACCCCATCCCCGGCCCAGATCGCCGGGCGCCGGTTCGGCTTGCTCTTGCAGACTAACCTGCTGCTCTACCTGCGCAACCGCATGGCCGTGTTCTGGAACATGGTCTTTCCCATCGGGTTGATGCTGCTGTTCGGCGCGATCTACGGGCGCGAACCGGCGGTGATTACCTACCTGGCGACCGGCATGGTCGTGCTCAGCCTGCTGTCGAACGGCCTGATCGGCAACGCCGCCACCATGGCCCTCTGGCGCGAGCGCGGCATCTTGCGGCGCATCCAGACAACGCCCCTGCCGCTGTGGCAGTTGCTGCTCGCCCGCATCGTCACCCAGGGCGCGATCATGATCCTCCAGGCGTGTCTGCTCATCGGCACCAGCGTGCTCGTGTTCGGCGCGCAGTTCGAGCTCGGTAATCTGGTCGCCGCCATCCCGGCGGTGGTGCTGGGCGCGCTGCTGTTCATGGCCTTCGGCCAGGCGCTGGCCGCGCTCGTGCAGAAGGTGGATACTGTCAACATCATTGGGCAGGTCATCTACTTCCCGCTCATGTTCCTGGGCAACATCTTCCTGCCGCTGCAGCAACTGCCGGATGCGTTACAAACGGTGGGCAAGTGGTTCCCCAGCGCCATGATCGCCGACCTGGTGCGCACCACGATGCTGGGCCAGAGCGCGGCAGATATGACTCTGCCGCTGCCCGTGACGCTGCTGGGCGTCGCCTGCTACTTTGCCGCCGCAGTGGTGATCGCGGTGCGGTTCTTCAAGTGGCGTTGACGCCGGCCTAACCCCCCTGCCCCCTTTCCGGCGCCGGGAAGGGGGAGACGGCTTAAGAGCCGGGGCGCCGGTGCGGCTGGACCGGCGTGCTATAATGGATGCTGGTATTACCCCGATTGTGCAGCAAAGGACTGACGGCCATGCCCGATGACCAGACAAAACAGGAGGCTCCCCTGCCCGCGCAGTGGAAGATGCCGGTCGCCATCGACAGCTTCCTGGTGTTGTACTACTTCGTGACCTGGATCAGTATCGCCGGCTATACCGCCGCCGCTCTCGCCGATGCGCCGGGGCAAACCGCCGGCTTGCTCCCGCCCGCGGCCCTCTACGGCGTGCTGCTCCTGAGCTTTCCCGTACTGAACTGGCGGCGCTACCGGCGCGAGCGCAGCGCGATCAACGACCTGCTCTGGGGCTACGACGATCAACGAATCGAGCAGATCGTGTATGTCCTCGTCGACTTCGCGCTGATCGGCTGGCTGAGCGCGCTCAATCCCACGTTCACGGCGATGTACTTCTTGCTCTACGGGCATACCTGGGGCATATTGCATTGGAATGGGCGGCTGGCCTTCGCCATGGTCGCGGCGGAAATCGTCGCCCACCTGTATCAACTCGGGCTGATCCCGCTGTTCATCACCGAGAAAAGCCTGCCGCCGGAATTCTGGATCTACACCTTCGCCATCGCCAGTTGCCTGGTCTATGGGGGCATGATCATGCGCCTGATCCGGTCGCGCATCGAGAGTGAAATCCTCGTCCACGAACTGCGGCAGACCAAGCAGCAACTCGAGGAGGCGCTGGCAAAGGAAAAAGAGGTGGCCGTGCTGCGCGAGCGCAACCGCATGGCCCGCGAGATGCACGACGTGCTGGGCCACGCGCTCTCCCTGGTGGCGGTGAAGATCGAGGCCGCCCAACGCCTGCAAGCGGTGGACCCGGCCCGCGCCGCCGCCGAACTCGAAGCGACCAAGACCCTGGTGCGCGAGAGCATGATCGATCTACGCGCCTCGCTGGTCGAAATGCGCAGCCCCGAGTTGGAGGCGGGCGAGAAAGCGCTGGACGAAGCGCTGCGCGAATGGGCCACGCGCACCGGGTGGGAAGCGGGCCTCGCGGTCGAATGCGCGTTCGAGCCGGATGTCGCCGCGCTGCCCCCGCCGATCCAGGATGCGCTCTGGCGCGTGGGCCGCGAAGCCGTGTTGAACACCGTCAAGCACGCCCGCGCCCGCCGCATCGAGATCCACCTCTTCCGCAAAGACAACATGGTCTACCTCTCGGTCGCCGACGACGGCGTGGGTATTCCACACCTGGGGGAGGGCACGGCACGGCTCGAAGGCGCGGGTCACTACGGCGTGCGCGGCATGCGCGAACGGCTGGAGGCGCTGGGCGGGCGGCTCACCATGCGCCCCAACCCCGACGGCCAGGGCACCCTGGTGCTGGCGGGCGTGCCGCTGCCGCCCGCCGAGTCGCCGCCGCCCGTCCGCCTGCGCGACCGGCTCTCGCCCGCGCGCAATTTCCTGTTCGGCAAAGGGGAGCATTCGTGATTAAACTGCTGATCTGCGAAGACCAGACCTTGATGCGCCAGGGCCTGGCGACGATCCTGGGCCTGGAACCGGGCCTGACCGTGGTGGGCGAGGCGGCGGATGGCGCGGAAGCCGTCGCGCAGGTGCGCGCGCTGCACCCCGACATCGTGTTGATGGACGTGCAGATGCCGGGCATGGACGGTATCGAAGCCACCCGCCTGATCACCGCGGCCTACCCCGACACGCGCGTCATTATCCTGACCACATTCGACTACGAGGAGTATGTGTTCGAGGGGGTGAAGGCGGGCGCCATGGGCTACATGCTCAAGGACAGTCCGGCGCCCGATCTGATCCACACCATCCGCCGCGTTCACGAAGGCGAACGCTTTATCCAGCCCGCTGTGGCGAGTAAGTTGCTGTTCGAGTTCGCCCAGGGCGCCCGGCGCGGCAGCGGCGCCGACTACGAACCGCTCAGCGAGCGCGAGACCGACATCATCCGCCGGCTGGCGCAGGGCATGAGCAACCGCGAGGTGGCCGACGACCTGGCCCTGGCCGAGGGCACGGTCAAGAACTATGTGTCCACCATCCTGGGCAAGCTGCACGCCGCCAACCGCGTGCAGGCGATCAACCTGGCGCGGCAGCATAAGCTGATCTGAGCCGGGCCGCGCCTGGCTATGGCGCCTATTTCGCCGGGCTTGCCCGGTTGAGTGCCGCGCCGGAATCGGGTACAATAGTAGTATGGATTCGTTGTATCGCGAGGTCATCCTCGAACATTATCGCCAACCGCATCACAAGGGACATTTAGCCGAACCGACCGTGTCGGTCGAGGTGGACAACCCGCTGTGCGGCGACCGGCTGGCAATCGACCTGGCCCTACAGGACGGGGTGATTACCGACGTGGCCTTCACCGGGCGCGGCTGTGCCATCAGCCAGGCGTCGGCCTCGATCCTGAGCGACGAGCTGGTCGGCAAGCCGGTGGCCGAAGCCGCGGAACTCACCTGGCACGACATGATGGACCTGCTGGGGGTCGAGGTGGGGCCGGCGCGGCTGAAGTGCGCGCTGCTGGCGCTACGCGGCTTGAAGATGGCCCTGACCGAGGCCGGGGTGCCCGTCACGTCCTACGTGGACGAGGACGAGGCGTAGATGGCGCTATCCTCGCCCACCACCGCGCCCGCCACCGGCAACCAGTTCGGCCTGCCGGACCTGCGCATGGTGCCGCTGGCCGGCGTGATCCCCCATGAGCAGGCCGACCCGCGCCGGGTCGAGCGCCTCAGCCGCCGCATCGCCGGCGATAACCTGCTCAAGAACCCGATCATTGTCACGCCCATCCCCGGCAGCGACCAGTATATGGTCATGGACGGCGCCAACCGCACGGCGGCCCTGGGGCAGGTCGGGGCGCGCGATGTGCTGGCCCAGATCGTGCGCTACGATCAGCCGGGCGTGCAACTGACGACCTGGAACCACCTGATCACCGGCATCGAGCCGAACACGCTGCTTTATGCGATCGGCGCGATCCCAGGGCTGGAACTCCAGGAAGCGGCGCTGCCCGTGGCTCGTGCGGCGCTGGAGGCGCGCGAAGCGGTCGCATATCTGGTCCATCCGCCGCACGGCGCGCACGATGTCGAGGTCTATGTGCTGAAAGCGCGGCACCTCGACTCGCAAACGGAGACGACCCTCCTGCTGGAGATAGTCGATCTCTACAAAGGCAAGCCGGAGACGGCGATCCACCGGGTGGGCAACGACGATATCGCCGCCTACCTGGACGACTACGACGACGTGAGCGCGCTGATCGTCTTTCCGCCATATCAGCCGGCGGAGATCCTGGAACTGGCCCGCGCCGGGTTGCGCGTCCCGACCGGCATCACGCGCCATATTATTCCGGCGCGGGCGCTGCGCGTCAATGTGCCGCTGGATCTGCTGCGCGACCCGGTCGTGACCCTGGCGGAGAAAAACGCCTGGTGGCACGAGCACGTCAAGCAAAAACTGGTCGACAACGAGATCCGTTATTACCAGGAATCGACGTATTTATTTGACGAGTAGGGTAGGGGCGGCCCCACAGTGGCCGCCGGGATACAAAGGAGTTTTGCCATGACCACTATGACCACCACCGAAGACCAGGTGCGCGACGCCCTGAAAGAGGTCTACGACCCGGAACTGGGCATCAACATCGTGGACCTGGGCCTGGTTTACAGCATTGACGTGGCCGACAACAAGGCCGACGTGACCGCGACGCTGACCAGTCCGGGCTGCCCGCTGGGGCCGGAGATCGTGAGCAACGTGCGCCGGGCACTGAGCCGCTTTGAGGATGTCGACGAGGTGCAGGTGCATATCGTCTTCAGTCCGCCCTGGCACCCGGCCATGATGAGCGACGACGCCAAGGACGAACTGGGCTACTTCGGCTAAACCGCCGGCCCAGCGGTCCATATATAAAACACGACGCAGTCCAGTGCGGACTGCGTCGCTGCTTTCCAGGGCGGGAAGCAATCAGGACTCAGGCATGGACGAGGTGAAAAGCGCCAGGTGGTTGCCGGTGGGGTCGGTGAAGATGGCGAACCAGCCCGTCCCAGGGATCTCGGTCTTGGGCAGGACGGTTTTGCCGCCCAGCGACTCGACCTTCGCCAGGTCGGTGTCAATGTCGTCGCTATCGACGTAGACGAGCAGACTGTCGGGCTTGTACTGCATATGGGAGCTGGGATCGGTGTCGCCGGCCTTGACGAAGCCGCCGCCGGGACCGCCCTCCGCCCGGAACATCCAGTAATCGACACTCGGTTCGTGGTGCAGATTCCAGCCGAACAGGTCGCTGTAGAACTGCGCCAACCCCTTGGTGTCCTTGGCCGGGATTTCGATGTGAACAATCGGATGTGCTGCCATTAAACATACCTCCTCTGCGTGTAGGGAATCAATAGCCGCAAACAGAGACGGAGGAGTGGAACGTTGGGCGGGCGTGGTCGCGCCATCCCATCCAGTATAGTACAAATGTTCTGCTGAGGCAATAGGCCGGACGATGTAGATTTACAGACCAGGCAAGCAGATGCTATAATAGCGCGAAGTCCACCCGTTGGCGGGAGGAGCCATATGCAGGGAAGTGGTTCGTCATTCCAGCGCACCATCACCGCGGCGGGCCTGGCCCTGTTGGGGCTGGCGATCCTGGTGGTGCTCGTTAACCTCATCACGCCGATTCCCGAAGGCAGCCCGTTGCGCGGGTTCTGGGTCGTGCTCAAAGCCTTCGTCGCCGCTGTATTGTTGATCAGTTGGGTGCTGCTAAACGTGCCCCAACCGAAGCCGCCGAGCGGGCAGTTCGTGCTGGCGATTGCCCAGTTCGGCGAATTGCAACCGGACGGCCAGGGCTGGCAGATCGTGCCGGGACAGCGCTCGACGTGGGACCAGGCGCGGGCCGTGTTGCCGGCCAACTTGCCGCTGCCCAGCCACTGGCCGGCGCTGCGCTTGCGCCTCAACACCGCCCCGTCGCCGGCGAACGGCGCGAGTCCCGCACACACTGCCCGCGGCCAAGACGGCAACGGCGGGGCCATGGCCCCCGCACCCCACGGCAGCATCATTGCCCCGATCCACCGGCCCCCGCTCGCGGCGGGCGGCGCGACGATCACCACGCTGGCCCGCCCCGCCGCCGCGCTGCCCGCGGAAGCGCTCGAAGACGGCCTGGCCGAGCGGCCGCCGCCCCCGCCCCGCCCGCGCCGCCTGCCCACCCGCGCCGCCGCGGCCACGGAGTGGTTCTATACCACGCTGCTGACCCGCTGGACCGATACGGGGGTGAGCGGCATCGTGCCCACCGTCACCGGCTTCGCGCCCGACTCGGCCACGGCGCGCGCTCTCGCCGCCGGCGTGAAAGCCGATGCCGCGCTCTGGGGCGTGGTGCGCGGCGGCAGCGACCCGGCGGTCTGGACCTATGTGGAACTGCTGACCAATCCCGAGCAGCGCGCGCAGGCCGAAGACGCCGAATTGCGGCTGGCCGGCCTCTCGGCGTTCCCGCTGGGGCCGATCTCGCCCACCCGGCCCGAACTCGTGCTGAGCATGCTCACCGGGCTGGCCTACTATGCGGCGCGGCTCTATCGCCAGGCGCTCAACGAGTGGAATCTGGCCGTGATCGCCGCGCTGGTCGCCCACGATATGCCGCCGGAGACGCCGCTCAGCGCGGTGGCCGTGGCCCATTTCTACCGGGGCAACGCCCTCTTCCTGCTGCGCGACCTGCCCGCCGCCGCCGCAGCCTATGAGGCGGCGATTACCGCCGCGCCGCGGCTGGCCGAAGCCCAGCACAACCTGGGCCTGGTCTATCACGCGCTGGGGCGGCTGGATCGGGCGCACGAGCGGATTTCCGAGGCGTTGAAGCTGAACCCCAAGCTGGAGTTGGGCCGCTATAACCTGGGCGTGGTTCTGCTGAGCCAGGGGCAACTCGCGCCCGCCGAGCGGGTCTTCCGCGACCTGCTGGCCCGCGACCCGAACAACGCGGCGATCCACCGGGCGCTCGGCCTGGTGCACCGCGGGGCCGGGCAGCCGGAAGCGGCGGAAGCCGAGCTACAGGAAGCGCTGCGGCTGCGCCCCGATTACGCCGACGTGTACAGCGACCTGGCCGCGCTCTACAACCAGCGCGCGGTGGCCTGCGCCGGCGCGGGCGAATCAAGCGCACGGGGCGATTGGATGGCGCGCGCCCGCGCGGCCCTGTTGCGGTCCATCGAACTCCGGCCCACCAACCCGGAGGCCCGCTACAATTACGGCGTGATGCTGAACGCCGACGGCCAGGTGGACGCCGCCGCCGATGAGTTCAAGGAGGCCCTGCGGCTGCGCCCCGATTTCCCGGAGGCGCACTATGCGCTGGGCGTGCTCTACAAGAGCCAGGGCCGCCTCGATCAGGCCGTGGCCCAGTTCAAGGAAGCGACGGCGCTCAAACCGGCCAACGCCGAGACCTTTATCAACCTGGGCCTGGCCGAGTACGGTGAGCAGCATTACGCCGAAGCCGCCGAGAAGTTCCGCCAGGCGCTGAGCCTGGAGGCCAACAACACCGAGGCCCATTTCCGACTGGGCATGGCCCTGGCGCGCATGAACGACGCGGAGGCCATCGGCCACCTGCAACAAGCGCTGGCTGCCCCCAATCCCCCGTCGGAAGCCGCGCACGAACTGGCCGCCATCTACCGGCGGCAGAACAACCCCGCCGAAGCCATCCGCATCCTCCAGCAGCAGATCGGCCGCGACCGGCACGATGCCCAGGCGTACTACGCGCTCGGCACGATCTATGTGCATCAGAAGCGGATCGACGAGGCCATCGAAGCCTTCCGCGTCGCGGTGCAGTACGCGCCCGACTTGGCGCCGGCGCACCACAACCTGGGCGTCGCCTATGTGGCGAAGGGCCGGCTGGACGAGGCCCTGGCCGAGTTCGAGCGCATGGCCGAGTTGACGCCGGACGACCCGCAGGCGCACTATGTGCTGGGCGTGGCCTACAAAGACCGCGGCAACTACGAGCGCGCCGCCGGCGAACTGAACACGGCCATCCGGCTCAACCCCGATTTCACCGAGGCGCACTACAACCTGGGGCTGGTCTACCAGGCGCTGGGCAAGCCCGAACCCGCCATCTCCGAGTTCCGCGATGCGCTGCGCCTGCAACCCACGCACGGGCGCGCGCTCTACCGCCTGGGCACGGCCTACGCCGCCGCGGGCGAGCTCGACGCCTCCATCGGGGTGTTCCAGCGGCTGGTGGACGCGCAGCCGCAGATGGCCGAAGCGCACTACAACCTGGGCGTAGCCTACCAGGCCCAGCACAACTGGGCCGGCGCCGTGCGCGAGTTCGTCGCCGTGGTCCGCCTACGCCCCGACGACGCCGAGGCGTTCAACAGCCTGGGGCTGGCCTACAAGAACGCCGGGCGCGTCGAGGAGGCGATCAACGCTTTCCGCCGCGCCGTCCAACTCAGGCCGGAATATGCCCAGGCGTATTACAACCTGGGCCAGGCGTACACCGCGATCAACGAGATCAACCTGGCCGTCCAGTCCTTCCGCACCTATGAGGACCTGGCAAAGTAGGCCCGCTATTGCGCCGGGCGCGGCCTGTACCATATAATAACACCGTACCGGCGACCACACCCCGTCACGATCTAGAGAGGGAGAACCCGCAATGTGCCCCATGCCTACCGGCCAGATGAGCCCGGCCGAGTTCCAGGAACGCCTGAACGCGCTGACCCAGGAGTTGCGCCAGGAACTGGAGGCGTTGAACCGCGAGAACACCGAGGTCGATCTGCTGCTGCGCCAGGTGCAGGGCGAGGTCGATAAACTGGGCCAGCGCGAAGCCGCCATCAAGAGCCGCGTGCGCGACATGGAGCTGAACCTGGACAACTACACGCGTCAGGACATGAAGACGATCTACAACAACGCGCACGAACACGACATGCGCCTGTTCATGATGCGTGGCCAGATCGAGCAACTCCAGGCCAAAAAGCAGGCCACCAAGGCGCTGATGAACCGCGTGCAGCACACGCTGGAGGTGCTGACCCAGGTGCCGGAAGGCTTCGCGCCGGGCGGCAATGCGCGAGCCAGCGCGACGCGCGCCGACGCCCTGGGCCGCGAGGTCAACCGGCAAGACGTGGTCACCAAGGTGATCCAGGCGCAGGAAGACGAGCGCTTGCGCATCTCGCGCCAGATGCACGACGGCCCGGCGCAGACGATGACCAACCTGGTGCTGCGCGCCGAGATCTGCGAGCGCCTGCTGGACATCGACGTGGCGCGCGCCCGCGCCGAACTGGCCGGCCTGAAGACGATGGTCAACGGCACGCTGCAAGCCACGCGCAGCTTCATCTTCGATCTGCGGCCCATGATCCTCGACGACCTGGGCCTGGAGCCGACGCTGCGCGGCTACATCCGCCAATTCGCCGAGAAGCACAAGATCGAGGTGAACCTGACCGTGCTCGGCCTCAAGGGGCGGCTGCCCCAGCCAGTCGAGGTGGCCGTTTACCGCATCGTGCAGGAGGCGCTGAACAACGTCGCCAAGCACGCCCATGCCACGCACGCGCAGGTCAACATCGAGATGGAGGAAGACGGGCTGCTCGTCACGGTGGAAGACGACGGCAGCGGCTTCAACGTGGACGAACTGGCCGACGGCGACCGCAGCAAAGCCCTCGGTGTCGCCTCGATGCGCCAGCGCGCCGAGATGCTGGGCGGCCAGATCGTGCTCGAAAGCCTCGTCGGGCGCGGCACCAAAGTCACCGCCGGCATCCCGCTTATGCAGTAAATTGCGTGACAGGATCTACGACATTTAATAGAACAGAGCCGGCTCACAGGAGAACCGGCTCTGTTTGTTGCTGCACTAGAAGCGGTTAGATCGGATATCGCACCAATCGACATCAATGATCCGTCAAATATGGGGCCGAGATTCTTACAATGCAACAATCGATTACCGCGATCCGGCTTCCGGATTCTTACGAGTTGATAATCCATTCTGCGGCGAGAATTGGTAAGGTTACGTTCGTTAAAGCAGATGCGATAGGCCCATTTTCGAGTCGGAACCGCCCCGCCGGCACCGCCTGGGTGGGGAAATAGCCTTAAAGTACTAAGAGTCCTACGAGAATCTGGGACCTGCGGGCTATTGCTTCACCCAGATGAATCCGGTATGATAAGACTCGACGGCGACAGCCACGGCTGTTTAAAACTCAGAAGCGACCCATCTCCTTCTTGAGTGTCCGTTATATATCATCATCTGTTCTCATAATTCACAAGGA